>NZ_VPBZ01000006.1:0-346961 GCF_013418475.1 Acinetobacter sp. YH12140 | reverse complement strand
GTCCACAGTTCTACTTCCGTACAACTGACGTAACTGGTGCGATCTCGCTTAAAGAAGGCGTTGAAATGGTTATGCCTGGTGACAACGTAGAAATGTCAGTAGAATTAATCCACCCAATCGCAATGGATGCTGGCTTACGCTTTGCGATCCGTGAAGGTGGCCGTACAGTTGGTGCGGGTGTTGTTTCTAAAGTAACTGCATAATATAATACAGTTATCTTTGTACAGATCGAGAGTTTCGACTCTCGATTTGCTCTGCAGGTCAGTAGTTCAATTGGTAGAGCGTCGGTCTCCAAAACCGAATGTTGGGGGTTCGAGTCCCTCCTGGCCTGCCAAATTTTTTTAAAAAGAAGCTTGATGCTGGCTCAACTGGTCATATAATAAGTCGCGAATCCTACGACGAGTACAAAAATGTCGAATGATAAATCGCGTGACGCATTAAGCGACGCGCCAATTCCTCAAAGAAATAATCCTGCTGAAGTTGTTAATTCTGGTTCCCCTTTAGACTATGTTCTGTGGGTTATCGCGTTGATTTTACTCGGTAGTTCTATGATGGTGAATCAACATTTGCCAGCATACTGGGCACCAGCGAATGATGTTTGGGTCCGTGTTGGGGTAATTTTGGCTTGTATCATCGTGGCTTTAGGTTTATTATACGCCACCCATCAAGGCAAAGGCTTTGTTCGATTGTTGAAAGATGCTCGAATTGAGTTACGTCGAGTGACTTGGCCAACCAAGCAAGAGACCATGACCACATCTTGGCAGGTACTTGCGGTAGTCTTAGTGGCATCTATTTTATTATGGTGCTTTGACTATGCTTTGAGCTGGTTAATGAAGTTTATTATCGGGTAAGAGAGCTATGAAACGTTGGTACATTATTCATGCCTATTCTGGTTATGAAAAACAAGTGTTACGCTCACTTAATGATCGAATCCAGCGTAGCGCTGTAGCCGATAGCTTTGGTGAAGTCCTTGTCCCTACTGAAGAAGTAGTGGAAATGAAGGATGGTAAGAAACGTAAATCTGAGCGTAAATTCTTTCCCGGCTATGTGTTAGTCGAGATGGAAATGAATGATGAAACTTGGCACATTGTTAAAGAATGTCCAAAAGTATTAGGTTTCATCGGTGGTACTGCAGAAAAGCCTGCACCAATTACGCAAAAAGAAGCTGATGCGATTCTTGCACGTGTACGCAATACTGGTGAAGCACCTCGTCCTAAGACGATGTTTGAACCAGGTGAAGAATTACTCGTAATTGACGGTCCATTCACCGATTTTAAAGGCGTGGTGGAAGAAGTTCTATACGATAAGTCACGTTTGACGTTGACGATTAATGTATTTAATCGACCAACTCAGGTTGAGCTGGAATTTCGCCAAGTCGAAAAATCGGTTTAATTTAACTTGGTTGATAAACGCCCGATTTGTTATGAGTCGGGCATTGTTGTTGTAACGGTATCGTTACTTATATGTATGGGGAGCCTAGCGGCGTTAGTACCCAGAGGTAATTGAAATGGCTAAGAAGATTGACGGCTATATCAAGCTGCAAGTTCCAGCTGGTAAAGCAAATCCATCTCCACCGATTGGTCCTGCACTAGGTCAACGTGGTGTTAACATCATGGCATTCTGTAAAGAATTCAATGCTGCGACACAAAAAGTTGAAGCTGGTCTTCCAATTCCAGTAGTGATCACTGTGTACAACGACAAGTCGTTCACATTCATCATGAAAACTCCTCCTGCTGCGATTCTTCTTAAGAAAGCTGCGGGCATCCAAAAGGGTTCAGCTGTACCTAACAAAACTAAAGTTGGTAAGTTGACTCGTGCTCAATTAGAAGAAATTGCGACTACTAAAGAACCAGATCTTACTGGTGCTGATTTAGACGCACGTGTACGTACCATTGCTGGTTCTGCGCGTTCTATGGGCTTGGAAGTGGAGCTATAAGACATGGCTAAATTAACTAAACGTCAAAAAGCCATTGTTGCTGCTGTTGAAGCTAACAAAGTTTACACTTTGGAAGAAGCAGTTGCAGTTCTTAACGGCCTTCCAGCAGTAAAATTCAAAGAATCTTTGGATGTTGCTGTAAACCTAGGTGTTGATCCTCGTAAATCTGACCAAGTTGTTCGTGGCGCGACTACACTTCCTGCAGGTACTGGTAAAACTGTACGTGTAGCTGTGTTTGCTCAAGGCGCTGCTGCTGAAGCTGCTAAAGCTGAAGGAGCGGACGTTGTTGGTTTTGATGATCTTGCTGAAAGCATCCAAGCGGGTAACCTTGACTTTGACGTAGTAATTGCAGCTCCGGATGCAATGCGCGTTGTTGGTAAGTTAGGTACGATTCTTGGTCCACGTGGCTTAATGCCAAACCCTAAAGTGGGTACTGTAACTCCTGACGTAGCTTCTGCTGTTAAAAACGCGAAAGCTGGTCAAGCACGTTACCGTGTAGACAAAGCGGGTATTATCCACGCTGCGATCGGTCAAGTAGGTTTCACTGCTGAAGCTGTTCGTTCAAACGTTGAAGCTCTTGTAGCTGACCTTAAGAAAGCAAAACCTGCTACTTCTAAAGGTGTTTACATCCAAAAGATCACTTTAAGCTCAACTATGGGTCCTGGTCTTGTTGTTGATGTAGCAAACGTTTCTAAATAAGTTTCGACTTATTACAGAATTTTAAAGCCCTGAGTAATATTTGAAGCACTGCTTTAAATATTACGCAAGAAACGCTTCGTCGTATATTGCGTGATTCAGGCAAACTTTGAATTGATAAATTTAGATTTATCAGCGTCAAAGACCTCAGGCGAGGGGAGTTTTATGCTTTCTTCTTAATAGCCCAGCCTGAGTAGACGCGGTGGTGTGATTTGTTCCTCCTCCGCGTGTTGGTTCAGTGATGAGCTAACGAATTGGGAGTGCATCTGTATAGGTGCATAAATCACCGTTAGGAGGTTTTACAATGGCTCTTCTTATCGAAGGCAAAAAACAGATCGTAGCTGAAGTAACTGAAGTTGCTTCTACTGCGTATGCTGCTGTTGTTGCTGACTATCAAGGTTTAACTGTTGAGCAATTAACTGCTCTACGTGTTGAAGCTCGTAAACTAGGTGTTGCTACTCGTGTAGTTCGTAACACTTTGGCTAAACGTGCTCTTCAAGATACTCAATTCAATATCTTGAGCGACAACCTTGTTGGCCCAACAATCTTAGCTTTCTCAACTTCTGAAGACGACATGGGCGCAGCTGCTCGTTTGTTCGAAGAATTTGCTAAAACTAATAAAGCATTTGAACTTAAAGCTGCTGCATTTGACGGTAAAGTTTATCAAGGTGCTGAAGTTAGCGTTATCGCGAACCTTCCAAACCAAGAGAAAGCGCTTACTATGCTTGCAAACGTTCTTCAAGCTCCTATTTCGAAATTGGGTCGCCTTATTACTGCGCTCAAAGAGAAAAACGAGTCAGAAGCTGCTTAAGCTTAAATCAATTTACACACCATTCAATACCCATTTGGAGTTACTCTCATGGCTTTAACAAACGAAGAAATCTTAAACGCAGTTGCTGAAAAAACTGTTCTTGAACTTGTTGAACTTATTTCTGCTTTCGAAGAAAAATTCAACGTATCTGCTGCTGCTGTAGCAGTTGCTGCTGCTCCTGGCGCTGCTGGTGCTGCTGCTGAAGAACAATCAGAATTCAACGTTGAGTTGACTTCTTTCGGTGCTAACAAAGTTGCTGTAATTAAAGCAGTTCGTGAAGCTACTGGCCTTGGTCTTAAAGAAGCTAAAGATCTTGTTGAAAGCGCTCCTTCAGTTCTTAAAGAAGGCGTTTCTAAAGAAGAAGGCGAAGAACTTAAGAAAAAACTTGAAGAAGCTGGTGCTACAGTTACACTTAAGTAATCTTAAGGGGAGTCGATTTTTTTATAATCGGCTCCAAAAAATGGCTGGTGGCCCTTGGGTCATCAGCCTTTTTGCGTTACAATAATCGGCTCGATTTTTGTTTGCATGATATAAAAATCATACAAATTAAAAATAATTTATAAAACCAAACGCTTACCAATATTTTTCAGTAAAAAATATTGTTAAGCGTTTTAATACCACTAAAAATTGCAGCATTTGTGAAAGTGGTGGCCATATCGGCCTGCGTAATTCCTTCTAAGTTCGTTCTGCAGGCGGACTTAGTTTACTTTCCGAGGACTCCAGATGGCATACTCATATACCGAAAAGAAACGGATCCGTAAGAATTTTGGTAAATTGCCCAAGGTAATGGATGTTCCGTACTTGCTCGCGATTCAAGTCGACTCGTACCGAACTTTCCTTCAAGACGGCAAAACTCCAAAAAACCGCGAAGATATCGGTCTCCAAGCCGCATTTCGTTCAGTTTTTCCTATTGAAAGTTATTCTGGCAATGCTGCTTTAGAATTTGTTGAGTATAGTCTTGGTAAGCCTGAATTTGATGTGCGCGAATGTATTCTTCGTGGCTCAACTTATGCGGCGCCAATGCGTGTAAAAATTCGTCTGATCATTAAAGATCGCGAAACTAAAACAATCAAAGATGTGCGTGAGCAAGAAGTCTACATGGGTGAAATGCCACTTATGACAGACAACGGTACCTTTGTGATCAATGGTACTGAGCGTGTAATCGTATCTCAATTACACCGTTCACCAGGTGTATTCTTTGACCACGATAAAGGCAAAACTCACTCTAGCGGTAAAGTTCTTTACTCTGCTCGTATCATTCCTTACCGTGGTTCATGGTTAGACTTTGAATTCGATGCAAAAGATCTTGTATATGTTCGTATTGACCGTCGTCGTAAATTACTTGCGACTGTTGTGCTTCGTGCCTTGGGTTATAACAACGAACAAATCCTAGACATGTTCTACGAAAAAGTACCTGTATATCTTGATATGGGTAGCTATCAAATTGACTTGGTTCCAGAACGTCTACGTGGCGAAATGGCACAGTTTGATATCGTGGGTACAGACGGTAAAACAATTGTTGAACAAGGTAAACGTATTAACGCGCGCCATGTTCGTCAAATGGAAGCAGCAGGTCTTGAAAAACTTTCTGTTCCTGATGAATACCTATATGAACGTATTGTTGCTGAAGATGTAACGTTACGTGATGGCGAAGTAATTGCTGCAAATACAGTACTAAGCCATGAAATTATGGTGAAATTGGCTGAAGGCGGCGTTAAACAATTCAACGTACTTTATACCAATGACATCGACCGTGGCCCATTCATTGCGGACTCTTTACGTGCAGATACTACAACTGGTCGTGAAGAAGCACTTGTAGAAATCTACAAAGTGATGCGTCCGGGTGAGCCACCAACAAAAGAAGCTGCTGAAAACTTATTCAACAACTTGTTCTTCTCTTCTGAACGTTATGACTTATCACCAGTAGGTCGTATGAAGTTCAACCGTCGTTTGGGTCGTCCTTACGAAGTGGGTACGGATCAGAAGTCTCGTGAAGTTGAAGGTATTCTTTCGAACGAAGACATCACTGATGTATTGAAAACATTAGTTGAAATCCGTAACGGTAAAGGTGAAGTCGACGATATCGATCACTTGGGTAACCGTCGTGTTCGTTCTGTTGGTGAAATGACAGAAAACCAATTCCGTGTTGGTCTAGTTCGTGTTGAACGTGCTGTTAAAGAACGTTTATCTCAAGCTGAAACTGATAACTTGTCTCCGCAAGATTTAATCAATGCGAAACCAGTTGCTGCTGCAATCAAAGAATTCTTTGGTTCAAGCCAGTTGTCTCAGTTCATGGACCAAAACAACCCGTTGTCTGAAATTACACACAAACGTCGTGTATCAGCATTGGGCCCAGGTGGTTTGACTCGTGAACGTGCGGGCTTCGAAGTACGTGACGTACATCAAACTCACTACGGTCGTGTATGTCCAATTGAGACTCCTGAAGGTCCAAACATTGGTTTGATCAACTCACTTTCTGTTTATGCGAAAGCGAATGATTTTGGTTTCTTAGAAACGCCTTACCGTAAAGTTGTTGATGGTCGTGTAACGGATGACGTTGAATACCTTTCTGCGATTGAAGAAGTAGGTACTGTGATTGCACAGGCCGATTCAGGTGTAGATAAAGACGGTAATTTAACAGAAGAATTTGTTTCTGTACGTCACCAAGGTGATTTCGTACGTATGCCTCCTGAAAAAGTGACGCATATGGACGTATCTGCACAGCAGGTTGTATCTGTTGCTGCATCACTTATTCCATTCCTTGAACACGATGATGCCAACCGTGCATTGATGGGTTCAAACATGCAACGTCAGGCAGTACCTACGTTGATCGCTGACAAGCCGCTTGTTGGTACAGGTATGGAAGCAAACGTAGCGCACGACTCAGGTGTATGTGTTCTTGCGAAACGTGGTGGCCGTATTGAATTCGTCGACGCGTCTCGTGTTGTTATTCGTGTAAACGAAGACGAAATGGTCGCGGGTGAAGCAGGTGTAGATATCTACAACCTGATCAAATATACACGTTCTAACCAAAACACTTGTATTAACCAAAAAGTGCTTGTAAGCCTTGGTGATCAAGTGGGTCGTGGTGACGTATTAGCTGATGGTCCATCTACAGATGGTGGTGAATTGGCATTGGGTCAAAACATGCGCGTAGCATTCATGACTTGGAACGGTTACAACTATGAAGACTCGATCTTATTATCTGAGCGTGTGCTTCAAGAAGATCGTTTAACATCAATCCACATTCAAGAATTGTCATGTGTAGCACGTGATACTAAATTGGGTGCGGAAGAAATTACTGCCGATATCCCGAACGTGGGTGAAGCAGCACTTTCTAAACTTGATGAGTCAGGTATTGTTTACATCGGTGCAGAAGTAACAGCGGGCGATATCCTTGTAGGTAAAGTAACACCTAAGGGTGAAACCCAACTTACTCCGGAAGAAAAACTTCTTCGTGCAATCTTCGGCGAAAAAGCGGCTGACGTTAAAGATTCATCTTTACGTGTATCTTCTGGTGTTAAAGGTACTGTTATTGACGTTCAAGTGTTTACACGTGATGGTCTTGAAAAAGACGAACGTGCTCAAGCAATTGAAAAAGCTCAATTAGATGCTTACCGTAAAGATTTGAAAGAAGAATTCAAAATCTTTGAAGAAGCAGCTCGTGAACGTATTGTTCGTTTGTTGAAAGGTCAAGAATCGAATGGTGGCGGTACAACTAAACGCGGTGACAAATTAACTGAAGAGTTATTGTCTGGTCTTGAGTTGGTTGATCTTATTGAAATCCAACCAGTCGACGAAGCGATTGCTGAACGTTTAACTCAAATTCAAGTGTTCTTGAAAGAGAAGAGCCTTGAAATTGACGAGAAATTTGCAGAGAAAAAACGTAAATTGTCTACAGGCGATGAACTGACAACTGGCGTATTGAAAGTTGTTAAAGTTTACTTGGCTGTAAAACGTCGCATCCAACCGGGTGATAAAATGGCGGGTCGTCACGGTAACAAAGGTGTTGTATCAAACATCTTACCTGTAGAAGACATGCCACACGATGCAAACGGTGTTCCAGTTGATGTTGTACTTAACCCACTGGGTGTACCATCACGTATGAACGTGGGTCAGATTCTTGAAACTCACTTAGGTATGGCGGCTAAAGGTCTTGGCGATCAAATCGACAAGATGATGAAAGAGCAACGTACTGTACTTGAGCTTCGTGATTTCTTAGACAAGATTTACAACAAAGTTGGTGGCGAACAAGAAGATCTTGATAGCTTGACTGATGAAGAAATCTTGGTGCTTTCAGGTAACTTGCGTAAAGGTGTTCCTTTAGCAACACCAGTATTTGATGGTGCTGAAGAATCACAAATCAAAGAATTGTTAGAACTTGGTGGCATTTCACGTACTGGTCAAACAGTATTGTATGATGGTCGTACAGGTGAACGTTTTGACCGTCCAGTAACTGTAGGTTACATGTACATGTTGAAACTGAACCACTTGGTTGACGACAAGATGCATGCGCGTTCTACTGGTTCTTACTCTCTAGTAACTCAACAGCCGCTTGGTGGTAAAGCACAATTCGGTGGTCAGCGTTTTGGTGAGATGGAAGTATGGGCACTCGAAGCTTACGGTGCAGCATATACACTTCAAGAAATGCTTACTGTGAAGTCGGATGACGTTGAAGGTCGTACCCGTATCTATAAGAACATTGTAGATGGTAACCATTACATGGACCCAGGTATGCCTGAATCGTTCAACGTATTGACCAAAGAGATCCGTTCTTTAGGTATCAACATTGAACTGAAAAATGGTGACTAAGAATCTCCATTAAATCTCCCTAAATCCCTCTTTGCAAAAGAGGGACTTTTCCCCCTTTGAAAAAGGGGGATTAAGGGGGATTAAAATTCAGTTAAAAAACAATATTTGTGACCCAGTTGTGAAGTGAAAATCTCCACAACACACGGAGAAAAAAATTGAAAGACTTGCTCGATATCATGCGCAAAAAGACGGATTCAGACGGTCATGCTCCTGTAGAGTTTGATCGCATCCGTATTGGTCTTGCGTCACCAGAAATGATTAAGTCGTGGTCTCATGGTGAAGTTAAAAAGCCTGAAACCATTAACTACCGTACGTTCAAACCTGAACGTGATGGTTTATTCTGTGCCAAAATCTTTGGTCCAGTAAAAGATTACGAATGCTTGTGTGGTAAATACAAGCGTATGAAATACAAAGGCGTCATTTGTGAAAAATGTGGCGTTGAAGTAACAACTGCAAAAGTACGTCGTGAACGTATGGGTCATATTGACCTTGCTTCGCCAGTTGCTCATATTTGGTTCTTAAAATCACTTCCTAGCCGTATCGGTCTGCTTTTAGACATGACTTTACGTGATATCGAACGTGTATTGTATTTCGAATCATACGTTGTAACTGACCCAGGTATGACTCCACTTGAGAAATACCAACTTCTAAACGATGAAGAATACTTCACTGCTTTAGAAGAACACGGTGATGAATTCACTGCGAAAATGGGTGCAGAAGCAGTTCAAGATTTGTTGAAAGACATCGATCTTGAAGCTGAAATTTCACGTCTTCGTGAAGAAATTCCAAATACAACTTCAGAAACGAAGCTTAAAAAAGCTTCTAAACGTCTGAAATTGATGGAAGCGTTCAAAGAGTCGAACAATAAACCAGAATGGATGGTGATGAATGTACTTCCAGTACTTCCACCTGATCTTCGTCCGTTGGTTCCTCTAGAAGGTGGTCGTTTTGCGACTTCTGACTTAAACGATCTTTACCGTCGTGTAATTAACCGTAACAACCGTTTAAAACGTCTACTAGACCTTGCAGCACCAGACATTATCGTACGTAACGAAAAACGTATGTTACAAGAGTCTGTTGATGCATTGCTTGATAACGGTCGTCGTGGTCGTGCAATTACTGGTTCGAATAAACGTCCTCTTAAATCTTTGGCAGACATGATCAAAGGTAAACAAGGTCGTTTCCGTCAAAACTTATTGGGTAAACGTGTCGATTACTCTGGTCGTTCGGTAATTACCGTAGGTCCGACTTTACGTCTTCACCAATGTGGTCTTCCGAAAAAAATGGCGCTTGAATTATTCAAACCATTCATTTTTGCGAAACTACAAGCATCTGGCCAAGCGACAACCATTAAAGCTGCGAAGAAAATGGTTGAGCGTGAAACTCCAGAAGTTTGGGACGTACTTGCTCACGTAATTCGTCAACATCCAGTGATGTTGAACCGTGCGCCTACACTTCACCGTTTGGGTCTTCAAGCATTTGAACCAACCCTGATTGAAGGTAAAGCGATCCGTCTTCACCCGTTAGTTTGTGCGGCATTTAACGCCGACTTCGACGGTGACCAAATGGCGGTACACGTACCATTAACACTTGAAGCTCAGTTAGAAGCTCGTGCGTTAATGATGTCAACAAACAACATTCTTTCTCCTGCGAACGGTGAGCCAATCATCGTACCTTCTCAGGACGTTGTCTTAGGCTTGTACTACATCACTCGTGATGCGATCAATGCCAAAGGTGAAGGCATGGTGTTTGCGGATACTGACGAAGTAAACCGTGCACTTGCAACAGGTCAAGTTGATTTACATGCTCGCGTAAAAGCACGTGTACACCAAACTGTCATTGACGAAAATGGTAACCGTGAACAACAAACCATTGTTGTAGACACAACTCCAGGTCGTTGTTTACTTTGGGAAGTTGTACCTGAAGGTATGGATTTCCAACAAATCAACGTTGAGATGACTAAAAAGAACATCTCTAAATTGATCAACTCTTGCTACCGTAAATTAGGTCTTAAAGATACTGTTATCTTCGCTGACCAATTGATGTACTTGGGCTTCCGTCAAGCGACTCACTCAGGTGTGTCTGTTGGTATGGAAGACATGTTGATTCCGCCACAAAAACAAGCAATTATCGAAAAAGCTGAAGTTGAAGTTCGTGAAATTGAACAACAATTCGAGCAAGGTTTCGTAACTGCCGGCGAACGTTATAACAAAGTTGTCGATATTTGGGCGCGTACAAACGACCAAGTAGCGAAAGCGATGATGGACAACTTGTCTTTCACAACTGTTAAAAACAAACAGGGTGAAGACGAGAAACAAAAATCATTCAACTCGATCTACATGATGTCTGACTCAGGTGCCCGTGGTTCGGCAGCTCAGATTCGTCAGTTAGCGGGTATGCGTGGTTTGATGGCGAAACCAGATGGTTCGATCATTGAAACACCAATTAAAGCGAACTTCCGTGAAGGTTTGACCGTACTTCAGTACTTCATTTCAACACACGGTGCACGTAAAGGTTTGGCCGATACTGCATTGAAAACTGCGAACTCAGGTTACTTGACTCGTCGTTTGGTTGACGTTGCACAAGACTTGGTAATTACTGAGCCAGATTGTGGTACTTTCGACGGTCTTGTAATGACTCCGTTCATTCAAGGTGGCGATGTCATCGAGAACTTAGGTACTCGAGTATTGGGTCGTGTACTTGCTGAAGATGCGAAGAAACCAGGTTCGGATGATGTGATTCTTCCACGTAATACTTTAATCGACGAAAAACTTGCAAACTACTTAGAAGAGCAAGGTGTCGATGAAGTGAAAGTACGTTCAGTTGTAAACTGTGAATCTACTTTCGGTGTATGTGCGAAATGTTACGGTCGTGACCTTGCTCGCGGTCACTTGGTGAATCCAGGTGAATCTGTGGGTGTAATGGCTGCTCAATCAATTGGTGAGCCAGGTACACAGTTAACAATGCGTACGTTCCACGTAGGTGGTGCTGCGAGCCGAACTTCTGCTGCTAACAGCGTACAAGTTCGTAACAAAGGTACAGTACGTTTCCACAATGTGAAAACAGTACAACACGCTAAAGGTCACTTGGTATCAACTTCACGTTCAGGTGAAATCGGTATCGCGGATGACATTGGTCGTGAACGCGAACGTTACAAAATTCCATACGGTGCTTCAATCATCATTAAAGATGGCGAAGCTGTGGAAGCTGGCGGTATCGTAGCGACTTGGGATCCGCATACACATCCACTAGTTACCGAAGTTGCAGGTAAAGTGCGTTTCAGCCAAATCGCTGATGGCGTAACTGTAACATCGAAAACTGATGATGCAACAGGTATGACGACTATTGAGGTACTTCCAGTAACTTCACGTCCAGCATCTGGTAAAGATATGCGTCCAGCTGTTGTATTGGATACAACAGATGGCGGCGAACAGTTCTACTTCCTACCACAAAACACGATTCTGACTGTGCGCGATGGCGAAACAATTGGTGTCGGTGATGTTATTGGTCGTGTGCCACAAGAATCTTCACGTACACGTGATATTACCGGTGGTCTACCGCGTGTAGCTGACTTGTTCGAAGCACGTAAACCGAAAGAACATGCGATCCTTGCTGAAATTTCAGGTATCGTAAGCTTCGGTAAAGAGACCAAAGGTAAGAACCGTCTTGTGATTACTCCGGATGATGGCTCTGAGATTTACGAAGAGCTAATTCCGAAATGGCGTACGATTAACGTGTTCGAAGGCGAGCATGTGAACCGTGGTGAAACCATTTCTGATGGTCCGCAAAACCCACACGACATCTTACGTTTGAAAGGCGAAGTTGCACTGACAAACTACATCGTGAACGAAGTTCAGGACGTATACCGTCTGCAAGGTGTAAAAATCAACGACAAGCACATTGAAGTGATCGTACGTCAAATGCTTCGTAAAGTTGAAATCACTGACGGTGGTGATACAAGCTTCATCAAAGGCGAGCAAGTGGAATACATCCGCGTTGTTCAAGAAAACCAAGCTGTGGCAGCTCAGAACAAGTTCCCAGCGAAGTTTGAACGTCAATTGATGGGTATTACCAAAGCGTCGCTTTCTACTGACTCGTTCATTTCTGCTGCATCGTTCCAGGAAACAACTCGTGTGTTAACTGAAGCTGCTGTAACAGGTAAAGAAGATGAATTACGTGGTCTGAAAGAAAACGTAGTTGTAGGTCGTCTGATCCCAGCGGGTACAGGTTTGGCTTACCACTTAGAACGTCGTCGTCAAGAGTCTGAAGCTGCAGAGCTTGAGCTTCACAATGATTTCTCTGATGTAGATCAAGCATTAAGCCAAGCGTTTAGCGATGAATTTAACGGTCTTTAATTAGCCCTTAAATCATTCAAAAAAGCCACCTTTGGGTGGCTTTTTTTATGCGGATGAATTGAAAATTAAAGCTTTCCTAATGTTGATTTATTTCCTATAGTAAAAATAGAACATAACAAATCTCTTGATTTTTAAACTTAAACATAACGGGGTCTTTTGATGAAATTCGCACAACAATTATTCGCAGTTTCTGCATTATTCAGCTCATTGACAGCGATTGCTGCACCTATGCCCAATTCGATTGTGGTAGAAGATAAAGCTGTAGTTCCAGTACTAAAAACAGAAGTGATTCGCCGTGTTGCAGGTCAAGAACCTGTACGCCAAGTGACTGCAACAGTGTTAGAAATGACCAATAAAGGTCAGGATATCGTGGCACGTGAAATTGAACTTTCAGACCATCAAAGTGATTTTTCTGAAAAGAAATTATCGATTCCAGTACTTCAACGTGGTGGCGTCATCGTCCCGACCTCTAAAATTGAAACCAAGACTACGGTGAAGCAGGACGGTCAGATTATTCGTCAAAACACCAATATTGATGCAGAAGGTGTAGAGTTTAAGAAAGGGCAAGACCCGATTAAACGCACGCTAAAACTAGATCAGGCAACAGATCCAGAAAGCAAAGCCAAACTCTCTCATGCTGTGCTGACTGAAAATGGTGAAACCACAAAAGATTTGATGATTTTGGATGAAAACCCTGAGTGATTCGTGAGCGATTAGGCATGGTTTTTACAAAATGCAGCATTTATGCTCCAAGCCGTAACAAGCTATATTTAATTGTTTCATACAATGGTTTTAGAATCATAGGTATTGAAGAAGACAAGGAACATCACAATGAAAAAAGTAATGAGCGTATGCGCAGTCGCGATGATGTCGACCCTAATGCTTGCTGGTTGTGAAAGCATGTCGCCAAATGAACAACGTATTGGTGCTGCAGCTTTAGGTGGTGCTATAGGTGGTGGTGTGGGTAATAATGTCGGTGGTGGTGTAGGTGCAGCCGTTGGTGGTGGTGCTGGTGCAGCTGTCGGTAGTAAAACTCAAAACGGTTCAAACCGAAATGCCACATATAGTGGTGTAGGTGGTGCGATTGGTTCTGCAGTCGGTAAAAGTATCTTTGGTGGTAACACCGGTGCTGCGATTGGTGGTGCAATCGGTGGTGGTGCAGGTGCTGCAATTGAGCAAAATCGCTAATCCAATCCGATAAATTTGAATGAAAAGGCGCTTAAAGATAAGCGCCTTTTTTATTTGCGTGGACGGGGTTGCTTGCGACGAATGTATAGGGTTTTTTGAACTTCAGCGATACGTAAGCCTGCTTCATCAAAAATATTTAAGCTATAGTTCCGTAGTACAGGTGCGTGGTTATCTGCTAAGTTTTTAATATGATTGATTTCATTTGGGTCGAGCTGGATGTCAGCGTATACCGTTCCACGCCCGGGGGATAAAAATTGGATATTTGCAGCTTTGTCCCACACGATATAACGTGAGCCAAGGTGATGCATCAAAATCAACATATAAAATGGGTCAACCATTGAATAAAGACTACCGCCAAAATGTACACCGACGATATTTTGATTTTTACGAGTTAATGGCATTTTGACGCGAATGTGATAATTGGCGAGATCAATTTTATCAATCGAAATGCCAGCACCTTTATAAGGGGCATAATGATTGAGTAAGAATTTAGAGACAATAGGCATTGTCATTATTTTCTGGATTATGCTCATACTGGGTCAATTTTTTTTTATGCTGAACTTTGCATACTAAATGAGTTTCAAAACTGTGGCATTGATCACATTGCCCATGTTCACAAATAAAACGTCAATTCGATGGAATCGATAAAAGGACTAGAAGAATGCAACCACTAAATACGCAATGGGTGAATACCACAGATCAACAACGGCTCTATGTGAAGACATGGGGTGATGAAACTAAGCCGGCATTGGTTTTGGTTCATGGTTATCCTGATAATCAGGAAGTATGGGAACCGGTTATTGAACATCTTATTAATGAATTTTATATCGTCACCTATGACGTGCGAGGTGCAGGGCAGTCCTCTGTGCCCCGTAAAGTACGAGATTACCGTTTAGAACAACTTTCACTTGATTTAGATAGTGTGACGCAAGCGGTATTAGGCGAGCGTAGTTTTCATTTGGCCGCGCATGATTGGGGCTCTATCCAATCTTGGGAATCGGTAACTGAGCCAAAATTTCGCTCACGTATTTTGTCTTATTCAACTATTTCTGGGCCATGTTTGGATCATGCGGCATTTTTGCTCAGAAATAGCTTTAAGCATCAGCAGAAAAAATTACTCAAATTATTAAGTAAGTCATGGTACATCGGGGTATTCCAATTACCATTTTTGGCACCGACGGCGTGGCATTTTTTGAATGCTGAACGTTGGGGAAAAATTGTGAATGATTTAGAACGTACTCAAGAATTGCCTTTGAATCATAATATTCAGCATGATGGTAAACACGGTATTGCGCTTTACCGTGCTAATTTTATTCCCCGCTTAACTCAGCCTAGACAACGTCATGCGGTCTGTCCTGTACAAGCGATTGTGTTGAAACATGATAATTTTGTCAGTCCAGATTACATTAAAGAATTACCTAATTGGGTTGAAGATTTATCGGTGGTTGAAGTCAATGCCAATCATTGGGCTGTGCTGAGCCAACCCGAAAAAATTGCAAGTTACATCGCTCAATTTGCGCAATCACAGCAGCTTTAAGTAAATCGTTCAACAGTGGCAGTTTCATCGATAGGGGGCTAAATAGCGAGCAAATTCTGATAAAATACGGTTTTTTGTCAGACTCCCTTTTTTCTTATGTTTGCTATTCTTGCCGCAATTACAGTCATGTTTGGACTGTCGCTGGCACGCGTGCCTGTTGTATTTGCGCTGATCATTGGTGCAGTAACAGGTGGCTTGTTAGCTGGTCTTGGTATTCATGGCACCATCGAAGCGTTTAATAGTGGCTTAGGCAACGGTGCTCAAATCGCACTTGCTTATGGCGTGTTGGGGGCATTTGCTTTGGCACTTGCGCGTTCAGGTTTGCCAGATTTACTGGCTTATCAACTCATTACTAAACTCAAAGGTAACAGTAATGTGAAAGCCCAGAATCGCGTGAAATACGTAATTTTCGCTACTATCGCTTTAGCCGCCGTATGTTCACAAAACGTGATTCCAGTGCACATTGCGTTTATTCCAGTATTAATTCCACCATTACTCAGCGTATTTAATCATTTAAAACTTGACCGTCGTTTGATTGCTTGTGTTCTGACTTTTGGTCTTGTGGCGACTTATATGCTGGTACCTTTTGGTTTTGGTGCTATTTTCCTTAATGATATTTTAGGTCAAAACATCAATACCTTTGGTAAGCCATACGGTTTCAACATCAGCTATGATCAAATTCCAACTGCTATGGCAATTCCAGTATTTGGGATGTTTGTTGGCTTATTAATTGCTGTTTTTTATAGCTACCGTAAACCACGAGAGTATGCTGACGTTCAGGTTAAGGAATCACAGCACACCATCTCATCTGATGTAAAAGCAGATGAAAATGGTAAACCACAAGTCGCTAAATTTACTTTGATTATGGCTGCGGTTGCAGTTGTTGCTACGCTTTCTGTTCAAGTCATATCTGAGTCGATGATTTTGGCGGGTCTGGTTGGTGTTGCGATCTTAAGCTGTGCAGGTATTTTTAAGTGGAAAGAAGCCGATGATGTCATTATCAGTGGTATGCGCATGATGGCACTGGTGGGTTTCATTATGATTTCTGCGCAGGGCTTTGCATCTGTGATTGAGGCTACGAATCAAGTACCAATACTGGTACAAGCTTCGGTTGAATGGATTGGAAACAGCCGAGGTTTAGCTGCATTTTGGATGCTATTGATAGGGCTATTAATTACCTTAGGTATTGGTTCTTCATTCTCAACAATCCCAATTTTGGCCATTATTTATGTACCACTTTGTATTCAATTTGGTTTTAGCCCAGCGGCAACGATTGCCATTATTGGTACAGCAGCAGCTTTAGGAGATGCAGGTTCTCCGGCATCAGACTCAACTTTAGGCCCAACATCAGGCCTTAATATGGATGGTCAGCATGACCACATGAAAGATAGTGTGGTACCGACCTTCATTCACTACAATATTCCATTAATGATCTTTGGTTGGATTGCCGCAATGGTACTCTAAAAAATTTTCAAAGATAAATAAAAAGGCGATTATATAATCGCCTTTTTTGTTATTTAATCCTGATGAATTTAGTTGGTTTAAAATCATTCATTTTATTAATTCTGATTAAAAAGGTTGGTATATTTTAAATAATAAGTTAATTATAATGGTTGATAAACAAAACCAACCTTTGTACTATGATTAAAATAAATATATTTAATTAATAATAACTTATATAATAATGTAATAAATTATTAAATAATGTTATTGCATAATTTTAATACTAATGTTTAATATTAATTATTCATTCTAGAAGGTTGTTTAAAAATGTTAAAACAAGCTGCTCTTATTGCATTATTGGGTATGTCTGCATCAGCTATGGCTGGTCAATGGCAAGTGAAAGTTGGTGGTTCTGTGGTAGCCCCTACTTCTGACACAAGTATTTTAAACGGCGCAGTAAATGTTGAAGCAGATCATGAATATGCATTTACACCATCAATTGAATATTTCTTTAATGACAACATTTCAGCTGAATTACTTTTGGCAACGCCAATAAGTCATGATGTAAATGTTACAGGTGCTGTAGATGCTGGTGTGAAGGTCAAACATTTGCCACCTACAATTACTGCAAAATATAACTTCAAAAATTCAACACGCTTTACACCATATATTGGTGTAGGTGGTACAGCATTTGTTGCGTGGGATGAAAAAGCAAGTGGTGATTTAGCTGGTGCTAAAGTAAAAGTAAAAGAAGACTTTGGTTTTGCAGGTCAAGTCGGTTTTAACTACCAGCCAGCTGATGCAAAAAACTGGGGTGTTTTCTTTGATGCGCGTTATGCACAGATCAGCCCAGAAGTTGAAATTAAAGATGTTACAACTTTTGATTTAGATATCGATCCAATGGTGTATACAATTGGTTATAGCTACAAATTCTAAGCTGTAGCTAATTTTAAAACCCTGTCGAATGGCAGGGTTTTTTTATGCAGCATATTCCATCCATCAGTTGATCGAATTGAACAAATAGGCAATAGAAAATTTAGGTAGAACTGTTAGAGTCGAAATAAATCAGCAAGTTGGAAGAAGAGAAAAGACGATGAAAAAAATTATTCAGGGTATGCTGGTCTTGGGCAGTGCTTATTTTATTTCGACAAGTTATGCCGCAAGTTTTGATTGTAAAAAGGCGAAAACCATTACCGAACATGCGGTTTGTGATAACCGGAGTATTAATGATGCCGATGTCAAAATGGCCACGACCTATACGATTATTCGTCATTTGGTTCCCATGGGGACACGTGGTGCAATTCAAGATCAACAAATAAAATGGCTACAACTACGCGATCAGTGCCGTGACAATGTCAGTTGTTTAAGTGATGTATATAAAATGCGGCAGCAAAAACTGGATCTCTACATGGACCGCGTTTATAAACAAGGACCTTTTTAAACCTTAAAATTTAGTGCGACAGAATAAAAATTTTCCATTCACACTATTGAAAAATAGTGAAGTCCCTCCATTCATATAGGCAATTGATAATTTTACTCAGTATGAACGGAGAGACTGATGAGCGAACAACAATCTCAAAAACACAGCTTCCAAGCGGAAGTGGCTCAGTTACTGCATTTAGTAACACATTCTTTATATTCAAATCCTGAAATTTTCCTTCGTGAGTTAGTATCAAACGCATCTGATGCCTGCGATAAATTACGTTTTGAAGGCATTAACCATCCTGAATATTATGAAAATGATCCAGATTTACATGTGCGTATTCATTTAAATAAAGAGCAGAAGACAATTACCATTTCGGATAATGGTATTGGTATGACACAACAAGAAGCGATTGATCATTTGGGTACGATTGCTAAGTCTGGCACTAAAGATTTTATGTCGAAGCTTACGGGTGATCAAAAGTCAGATGCACAATTGATTGGTCAATTTGGTGTGGGCTTCTATTCAGGTTTTATTGTTGCTGAAAAAATTACAGTGGAATCACGTCGTGCTGGGGTAAATGCTGCTGAAGGGGTACGTTGGGTTAGTAATGGTACAGGTGAGTTTGATGTAGAGCCAATTGATAAGGCTTCACGTGGAACCGACATCATTTTGCATTTACGCGAGGATGCTTTAGATTATTTAGATCGTTACAAAGTTAAGCAGATTATTAATAAATACTCTGATCATATCAGTTTGCCAATTGAGATGCAGAAAGAAGTTTGGCAACAAGAGGAAGCTGCCGAAGGCGAAGAAGCAAAACCTGGTCAATATGTACTGACGGATGAGTGGGAAGCGATTAACTCAGCAAGTGCATTATGGACGCGTAATAAAAATGAGATCAGTGAAGAACAATATACTGAGTTTTATAAAAATCTGAGCCATGATTTTGAAGCCCCGCTTGCGTGGACACACAACCGTGTAGAGGGAAGTACGGAATATACACAGTTACTTTATATTCCATCTCGCGCACCAAGCAATATTTTCACACGTGAAGCTAAAGCAGGAATTAAGCTGTATGTGAAACGTGTATTTATCATGGATGATGCGGATAATTTGATTCCAAATTATTTACGTTTTGTTCAAGGTGTGGTTGATAGCGCAGACTTACCACTTAATGTAAGCCGTGAATTATTACAAGAAAGTCGCGACGTGAAAACGATTCGTGAAGGTAACGCCCGCCGTATTTTAACGGTGCTAGATGGTTTGGCGAAATCTGAAGATGTTGCTGATCAAGAGAAGTTTGCAAAATTCTACGCTGAGTTTGGTTCAGTCTTAAAAGAAGGCTTAGGCGAAGACATGGCGAATCGTGAGCGTATTCTAAAATTATTACGCTTTGCTTCGTCAAATAATGATGAAGTGAAAACATCATTTGCAGACTATAAAGCCAATATGAAAGAAGGCCAAAAGGCAATTTACTATGTGACTGCTGATAGTTTAAATGCTGCGAAAAACTCACCACAACTTGAATTGTTCAAGAAAAAAGGTATCGAAGTGCTGCTCATGACTGAACGAGTGGATGAGTGGGCGATGGAATTTGTTTTTGAGTTTGATGGAACACCATTACAGAATGTATCAAAAGGTGCAGTTGATTTGGGTGATCTACAAGATGCTGAAGAGAAGAAAGCACTTGAGGAAGCTGCTGAGCAGTTTAAACCTGTTGTTGAAAAACTGTCGGATGCGTTAAAAGATAAGACCTCTGAAGTGCGTGTAACAACACGTTTAGTGGACTCTCCTGCGTGTTTGGTGGTGGCTGAGGGTGAGTTATCACCGCAACTGGTCCGTATGCTAAAACAAGCAGGACAAGCGGTTCCCGAGTCAAAACTAGTCTTGGAAATCAATCCATCCCATCCGTTGGTACAAAAATTAGAAAGTTCGGTGCAGTTTGATGACTTAGCAAATGTTATTTTTGATCAGGCGTTGATTGCTGAAGGCGGTTTACCCGAAGATCCTGCCCAATACATCAAACGGATTAACAGCTTATTGCTGAAGTAACGGTAGATATGAAATGAACCTCCTTCGGGAGGTTTTTTATTTGGTTTTTCGATAGACCACATGAATAAAAACGTCCATGTTTTAATCTTTAAAATAGATTAAAAATAGATAATTAATCTATAATAACGATCATTAAGTGTTGGGAATCTTAAGATGAAAATTTTAGTGATCGCTGCAGTGGGCTCGCTGCTGTCTATGGGTCTCATGCAATCTGCTCAGTCAGATAGCGCTAAGCAAAAAATGGTGCGTAATGACCGTGTGCAGGTTTCAAAACAAATCGCACAATATGATATTAATCCTTTTGTAGATAGTCGCCGTGTGATGCGAAATGATCGTGTTCAGTATAGTTTTCCTAAAGTGAAAAAAGTCGCTGAAAAACAGCCGAGTATTCTACGTAATGATCGTGTGCGTGTGATTAAGAAAAATTGAAGCTGAGTTATTTAAAAAAAGCCCATCCTGTTGAAATGGGCTTTTTATTCGCTGTGAAATAGCGGGTTCTAGAACAAGGCTTCAAGTCGCACTAAAGCGCCCACAAAGTGGCTTTTATCGTCACGATGGTTGTTGAGGTAGTTGAGATCACCTTGGATATAAAACCATTCGCGCAGAAAGGGCTGTCGCCATGATACATAGGGTCCCCAACTGTTTAAACGCAGTTGATCGTTATTGTAAAAACCACCTGTATATAGGCCGTAGTTGAATCGGTTACCTTTAAAAAATTGGTGTTGGCGGTAACTGAAGTTATCCCATTTCAGATCATCATCCTGTGCATCTGCATAGGTCAGGTTGAATTGGTTTGAGATAAAGGGTTGGCCTGGACGGGCATGGGTTAATTCTAAATTGGTTCTTAGATAATTTTCACTATCGATACCATAACGATAAATTTGTTCGGCTAAAAAACTGTAATCATTGTCGAGTTGCCATTTTTTAGCTGCTTTTAAGCGGACATATAGGTCATCACCAGAACGTAAACCTAGATCAACGTCAGTTTCGAAGGGCAGTCGATCTGAAATTTCTGACCAACGTAACGCGAGCGAACTGTTATCTTCACGGGTTTGCTTATTGTCATAATTTTTATCACTACGCCCCGCAGGGTTTTCATTGGTAATTGCAGCATTATTTTCTAATTCATTATCAAGTGAGTCATCACCAAAGACCACACTCAATTTTTTTTCTAAAGTGGGAAGCTTAATTTTACCGCGAATACGTGGCTTAATTTCGTATTCATCGTGCTTATTCCAACTGTTGTCTAAAATCACCCTAAGGGTAGCATTGGCTGGTTTATCAGGCTCACTTTGCCCAAACCAGTTATCCATGCGAACGGCCGTTCGATCTGCCCAATTTCGGACTTTCTTCTGTTGTCGATCGGTCCAGCTATTATTTTCCGTTTGTTCTGTTGTCGGAACAATGGGGTGATCTGATTGTTCAGGTAAGAAGGTCGGTGTTGCATCAATCCAACGTGGAATTTGATCTAAAAAATCATAGGTCTTTGGCGTGATATACGATGAACTTTGCTCGGTTGCAGGCACATCCTGCGAATGTAGCCCCTCAGTTTCATTGACGACAGCATCAGTTTCATTGGCCCAAGCAACTTGATACATCAAGCTCATTGATGCGGAAAAAAGCAAAGTCCGAATAAAGTACTGTTGTTTTTTATGCATATGTTTTGGCTCTATTTAATTATCATCTGAGTATCCTGCATCTGTAGTTTTGTTATTTTTGTCGGATAAATGCAAGCCAAACTACAAAATAAATGCAATTAATCTTCGGTCATTTGCTTAAGTGCTTGATAAAGCGAAATCACATCAATGGGTTGAGGCAATTGTTGGATCACATTTTGGATGCTTTGCCAATTTAAACCTTGCTGTCGATGGAGGATCAAATAGGGAAGGGCTTGTTCGGTACGCAAGAGTGCCATGCGTTTTTGACCGTGGATTAAACGTATTTTTTGACGTTCTTGTAATAATAACAACGGGGTATGTAGTGTCGGTTCAGGTTCATCAAAATGAATGAATTTTTGCGTATGAATTAATTGTGCCGGGATAAATGGATAATAGTCGTTTTGCGACCAAATCATTTCAGCCCGCTGAGACTGTTGATAGAGCTGATCAGGTGCAGCACAGAGTTGCTCTAGACTGTCCCATGATATGACTTTAATCGCAGCAAGTTCATGTTGATGTTGTTGGCAAAACAGCTGAGAGAGTCGAATGGCTTCCATCTGCGTTTGCGCACCAAACAACAAGAGATATTTGATGAAGCGGCCCTCGGTATTGATTTGCTCTGCTAAATACAGCGGCTGGTTTTTCCAATCTGTACCATCTATCGTATGCAATAGAACATCAAGTTGTGTTGTGAGTTCAGGCTGATCTATAAACTGCAATTCATACAAGGCCAATTGCGCATCGATGTTTTGCAGCGTTTGAACGCGAGCGGCATATTGAGCGATTTGAACCTGTTCAGGAAGTTCAACGCCTGCCATTGTCGAGTTGAGATGTTCCTCCGATGGCGCATGTCTTGGCTGCTCAATTAGAACAAGAGGAACGGTATCAGGTGCAGAAAGCTCCGGTTTATTTGTATTTGAGTTATCAAGCAACGTATCCGCTTCATTGATTTGCTTATCGCAATGATCTATATCGACAGATCCATCTTTATTTATTGTTTCAATCGGCAGTAGGGCATCCACACTTGCTGCAACATTGTTTGGTGCTGTGCTGACTTCTTCTTTTAGGCGTACGGCATGTAGACGTAGATCAGTATCACTGATTAAACATTTATATAGCTGTTGTTGTTCAATTAACCAATCATAGCATTCGCTAAAATTGCCCCATTCACTGAGTAAAGCCGTGCGCTGTTTGGCTGGAATCATCCACACTTGCCAACCTAATTCATGGTCATGCAGCAAGGCCCAACCCATCTCTGGATATTGATATAAAGCATTTTCAAGTGCAGCATCATGGTTAAAATAGCCACGAAATAACAATGAATATGGCGTTTGTTTGGAAAATTCAGTTGCAGCCATTTGTGGCTTAGTTAATGCACGATAACTTAATATTTGCTTTTGAAAAATCGGTTCATCGCATAAGGCAAAAATTTCATGAATCCGACGTTTAGAAAGCGCAGTTTCATAAAAACTCAAAGCACGGTGTTCAAGTTGATGGGTCAGTACATGGATTTCTTTTATTAATTGTACTTTCTCTTGTAAATTCATTTGTCCGCTTCCTAAAGGACTTTTTGTGCTTTTTCTAAATATTTAGCCAATACAATATTGGTTGCAAGTTCTACTAATTTATATTCAGCCGAATTCGGGTTTCGATATGTATTGGCCAATTCAATCAGGTGCTCAATATCTATGACCTGCGGTGAAATTTTTCCTTGTATCAGTGCCTGAAGTTCTTGCATAGGACAATGTAAATTTAAAAATAAAGAAGTCGATTAGTTCATTTGATTATAGAGATTTCATTAAAAAAAACATGGAAATAAATGTCAGCTTCTACAAATTAAGCGTTAAATATGACAATTAATGCGCATTTTGTTTAAAAATAATACCAAATCATTAGCTTAAAGATAGGTTTTGCAAAAGATATAGCGGTATGGTTTGATCAATTTTTTTGAAGTCATCATCAGCGATCGAGCGCTTTTAGATGTTCATTTTTAATGTTAAGTAAAGAATAAAGCCCAAAGTAAAGGCACATAAAATAAAAAACCGATGGTGGGAGCCATCGGTTTTTTTATGGAAAAATCAGCTAAAAATTAAGCTTTTTTTTCTGTGTTTGTTATAACTTCAGTTGTATCAGCAGCTGGAGCTTGGCTCTCTGCATTGGCAGTTTCAGCAGTTACAGCTTTTTTTACTGGAAAATCTGGTACGTAAACGATTTGTGCAGAAACAGTTGCAGAAAGCGCCATCACAGCAACAGCCATAGCATATTTGATTGCGTTCATTTGTGTATTCCTATCAATCATTAGTAACTCAAAAATTGAGTCAGGGAGAAAATTAATCACTTGAATTTATGTGAAAATAATATCAAAAAATAATCAATTAAAAATGATCGATTCGGCAACACAAGATAAATGGTAGGATTCAATATTTATATAAAACAATATATTAGAGTTATTGCTCTAGAGTTTTTAGTGGCTGAGTGACAGCGGCGTATCACTCAGATATAGATGAAAAATCTATGAATGTTTGGCACATTTCTTTTCATAGACTTTGCCTGCGATACCCCCAATAATGGCACCACTAATCGTACCAAAAACAGGCAAAATACTGCCTGCAACAGCGCCGATCGCAGCACTTTTGACGGTCGGAGAAAAACGTGAGAGAAAGCTATTCTTCCCTGTTTGGGACTTGTTGGTGGTTGTTTGAGAGGGTGTATTGGTAGATAGTTCGGTTTCAGCAGAAGTTGCTTGAGGTTCAATAGTCATGACATTACTCCCGAGCATGATCGTTTGAAGAATGAAGCTTTTAGCCTAATCGGTAGTGGCCTTGGCTTAAACAGAAAGCATGTAATAAATGATGGTCAGTTTGTAATCCCTCGAAGTGGAATTCACTCCTGTGTAAGACATGTAATATTTTGCTGTTTTGATGTTTAAAAAATAACCAAAATAAGTGACTTAATCATATGATGAAGATTCAAAATCATAACAATGAGGATAAATACAATGTCTGTTGCTAAAGTCGTTGAAGTAAATGCAAGTAGCACAAAAAGTTTTGAAGATGCCATCCAAACGGGAATTAATAAAGTCACTGAAACCGTAAAGAACGTTCAGGGTGCATGGATTAATGAACAAAAAGTTGTGGTGAAAGACAATAAAATTGCGGAATATCGAGTGAACTTAAAAATCAGCTTCTTGGTGGAATAAGTTTCATTTTATTGATGTTAAAAACTGATCATAAAAAATCCCCGAAGTTCGGGGATTTTTGATTGAACGCGCTGAATTATTTTTCAGGTGTTTCACAGCTTTCATCATTACAGACAGGTGTAGGAGCAAGCTCAGGGAGTTCCGCAGCTTTGTCCATCACTTTTTTAAATACATCTTTCGGTTGAGCGCCTGCTAAAGCAATGCGTTGCTCAAATACAAAGAACGGTACACCCGTAACTTTAAGTTGATCGCGTGCTACTTCTTCGTCGTATTTGACGAAATCAGCAAATTCATCTGAGTCTAATAAGTCATCGACTTCAACAGGGTTTAGACCAATACGAGATGCAACGTCTTCTAAGGTTTCACGTTCACCAATGGCCAAGCCTTGCGTCATATAGCTATAGAAGAAAGCTTCTTTGGCTTCACTGCCGAGACCTTTGCTTTGTGCAAGATGAATCAAGCGGTGCGCGTTGAAAGTATTGCCTGAATTGGCTTTTTGCCAGTTAAATTCAATACCTTCAGCTTTTGCCATTTCGGCAATATTGCGCTGCATTTCCTCTACTTCTTCAATACTGCGGCCATATTTTTGAGCTAGACGTTCAGTATTAGAAATTTCTAGGCGAGCGGGCGCATCTGCATCAAGTTGATAGCTATGCCAAAACACTTCAAGCTCTACACCCGATTCTTCGGCAGCAGCTTCAAGGCGTTTTTTCGCAATATAACAAAATGGGCAAACCACGTCTGACCAGATATCTACACGCATGGGAAATCTCTTTTCTATGTTCTGGGAAAATGATGGGGGCAAATCCTAAAATTTAAAGCCAAGCAATGCAATCCATTTTTGTTTCGATGGCGCAATGTCGTTTTTTTTTGATTTTGTTACAAGGATTGAATGAAGATTTGTCGAACGATTAATCCGTGATTAAACGTTTACCCAAACAAATCACTTCAACCTCTTCATAGCCCAATTGTTCATAAAAATTTTGTACGTCAATGTTGTCTTGGCGAATCAGTAATTGAAGTTTTGGGCAGCCTAAAGCAATTAAGCGTTTTTCTAATTGCTGAATGAGGGCAGTAGCAACACCATTACGTTGAAAATGTGGATGTACGGCAAGATAATTGACCCAGCCTCGGTGTCCATCATAGCCACCCATCACAGTTGCAATCAGTTGATCATCTTTGACTGCCAACAAGAATAATTGGTCGCGTTGCGCTAGTTTTCGAAATATATCAATTTCAGGATTATTCCATGGACGGGTCAGATCACACAGTTCCCAAAGTGCAATCACATCGTCTAAATCAGATTCGAGATAGGGGCGAATAATAAACATAATTTTTGTTTTAGCATGTATTTTGACCAATTTAGATTAGTCGAGTTTTGCAGACTTGATAAGTCATATTGAAAAATAAAAGCCATAAAAAAACGCTCCGAAGAGCGTTTTTTATTTCACTGTCAATTAAGCCGTTTTCACTTCAGGTTGAGCAGCTAACATATGGCCGTTCTCTTCGAAGTTGATGTGCCAAGACAATGCTTCACGTAGAAGGTGAGGTGTTTGACCACCTTTTGCACATGCACGGTCGAAGTAATCGTTCAATGCTGCACGGTAGCTTGGGTGAGCACAGTTGTCGATTACAGCACGAGCACGTTCACGTGGGGCAAGACCACGTAAGTCAGCAAGACCTTGTTCAGTAACCAAGATGTCAACGTCGTGTTCAGCATGGTCAACGTGAGAAGCAAATGGAACAACAGAAGAAATGTCGCCACCTTTTGCAATTGATTTAGTCACGAAGATCGCCAAGTGCGCATTACGTGCGAAGTCACCTGAACCACCAATACCGTTCATCATTTTTGTACCGCAAACGTGAGTCGAGTTCACGTTACCGTAGATATCAAACTCAAGTGCTGTGTTGATACCGATAATACCTAAACGACGTACAAGTTCTGGGTGGTTAGAAATTTCTTGTGGGCGTAATACAA
Organism: Acinetobacter sp. YH12140; assembly: GCF_013418475.1. NCBI lineage: Bacteria > Pseudomonadati > Pseudomonadota > Gammaproteobacteria > Moraxellales > Moraxellaceae > Acinetobacter > Acinetobacter sp. YH12140. Next base: position 319,870 of record NZ_VPBZ01000006.1, on the reverse strand, counting down.
GTTTGTCTTTGTATTGTTCAAGGTTATTAAATACTTTTTCGCCATATTTCGCAGAAAGCGTAATAGAGGAACCTGAAGCAAATTTCATTTTGCCTGCGTCGATCAATTCAAATGTACAGTCTTGAAGTACTTCAGAGTACATGATCAAGTCTTCAAAGTTTGAATCTTTAAGACCAGTCAATACTGCGTTTGCAATTGAACCAATACCTGCTTGTAATGGACCTAGGTTTTTCGGTAAACGACCTTCAGCGACTTCTTTTTCAAAGAAAGCGATAAGGTGGTTTGCAATACCTTGAGTTTCATCATCAGGGGCAGTAACTGTAGATGGAGAGTCATGCAATTCGTTGTTAAATACGATACCTACGATTTTTGAAGGATCGATGTTGATTGCATGTGTACCAATACGTTCATCAACATGAGTCAATGGAATAGCTTGACGTGTTGGACGATATGTTGGGATATAAATATCGTGTAAGCCTTCAAATGCTGGACTTAAGTTGGTGTTGATTTCAACAATCACTTTTTCAGCAAAAATTGCGAAGCTTGCAGAGTTACCTACAGAAGTTGTAGGGATGATGCCACCATCTTCAGTGATCGCAACAGCTTCAATAATTGCTACATCAGGCTTTTTAAGCTGAAGGTTACGCATTTGTTCAACTGTTTCAGACAAATGCTGATCGATGAACATTACTTCGCCTTTGTTGATCGCTTTACGTAATGTATTGTCTACTTGGAACGGTAAACGACGAGCAAGAACACCTGCTTCAGTCAATTTTTTGTCCAAATCGTTACCCAAGCTCGCGCCAGTAATTAGGGTGATTTTAAGAGGATTAGCATGAGCCTGTTGAACCAACGCTAAAGGTACAGCTTTCGCTTCACCTGCGCGTGTGAAACCACTCATACCTACCGTCATACCATCCTGAATGAATTCAGCAGCTTTTTCTGCGCTGATAACTTTGTCGTGAAGGGCAGCTAAACGGATGCGATCTAAAGACATCATATACTCTCGTGAAATTCTCAAAACTGATACGGATTGTACCGATCAAAAAAGCCATTTTGCATCCCTGTTAGGCTAAGGTCTAATTTTTTGAAAAAATGTGGGTATAAGATTTTATTATGATTTCTAAGTTGATGAATAATAAAGTTAAAAATACCAATGATTAAGGATTGAACAAAACTGTTCGTTGCTTTTTTGAACGCTTGTTAAAAGCGTTCAGTTAAACTTTGCTTAATTTTTTCCAATGGGCTGTTGTTTAATATTTCATCATTTTCGAGTTTTTGCAGTGGTAAAGAAATGATCGCTTCGAGTCCACCTTCTGCTCGATTGTGAATTGAAAGTTGACCTTCGTGAATATCCACAATACGTTTTACAATGGCTAAACCGAGTCCACTGCCTTGAATGGTACGTGCATCATTACCACGTACAAAAGGTTGCATCAGGTCTTCAATTTGGTCTTCAGGAATCCCTTCGCCATTATCGGCAACGCGAATTTGAATATGGTCACCTTCATATTCGGTAGACAGTTCAATCGGCTCGGCACCATAGCGTTTTGAGTTATTGATTAAGTTGCCTATTAGTCGTTTTAAGGACAGGCTACGTGCTTGAATAATCGGTAAGTCTTGAGGTTCAAAGCGAATATCTAAAGGTTTAAATTGAATCACTAATTCCTGCAATAGCGCATTTAAATCAGTATCTTGCGGAACTTCATCAGAGCCATCTCGCATATACGAAATGAACTGATTCAGAATCGCATCCATATCTTCAACATCGTAAATCAGACCTTCTTTTAGGAAGTCATCATCAGGCATCATTTCTGCGCTGAGTCGAATACGGGTCAGCGGAGTACGCAAATCGTGGGAAATACCGGCCAACATGATGCGACGATCACGTTCAGTTTGTTCCAGCGTGTAGACCATGTGGTTAAAAGCTTGGTTTACTTCACGGATTTCTTGTGGCCCATGGTTGGTTTCTAAATAAGGAGCAGTGCCTTGTTTACTATAGTTGTTTGCCGCATCTTGTAAACGTTTTAGTGGACGGTTGAGCTGACGAACCAAGGTTAAGATAATGATGCCAGCAATCAGCGGAATACCCAATAACCAGCCTAAAATCAGCTCTGCGCTATAGTTGGCATAGGTTTTTAAAGGCTCGCGAACCCAGTTGCCATTCATTTCTGGAGTTTGAATCCAGATGCGTGGGTCAGGTTTAAATTGGAAATACACGGTCGCATTATCAATGCGCATTTCTTTGGCCAGTTTCTTTTCAATTTGATTGGTAAAGAACTCTGCAATGACTTTGTCTTTGACGTTGGGGAATTCTTTCGGATCGGTCACATATTCGATCCCGACACGGTTGCGCATCCAGTCGTCGACATCCACTTCGGCATTGTTATGAAAAATCCGTAAATCAGGATTGTTAATGATTTCAAGTTCGACCGCGAGGTAACGAGCATGTTGTTGAATTTCGGGTAAATAGAGTGTGCGCCAAAAGAACCATAAGGACATAAACAGGCTAAAAAACACCACAAATAAGACCAATACGGTGGTCCGCATGGCTGCAGAGCGAGGTTTGATTTTATCGAGGAAGCGTTCCCAAGGTGTCCGTTTTTTTTCGGAGTAGGTAACGTAGTCGGTAAATTCCTGTGGGTCGATGGGTTCGAGTTTCACGCAGAATCCTTTAAGCAAATTTTTTGAAAGGCAGTTTTTATTCTTTGCGATGGAATCTTACTGCTGGAACGTTCTTCGGGAGGAGTTCGTTATATTACTTTTTAAAAAAGTAACCAAAATTTTTGCCATTCGCTGAACTCGCGCACATTACTTTTATTCATTCAATTTCAAGTGGCTCAGACAGCAGCGAATGGTATTTCCGGACATGAGGTACGGTGACTCGATTCTCAGGTCTTATTTTATGGCTTATTCAGCACCATCTGGAACAAAGACATAACCTACGCCCCAAACGGTTTGAATATAGCGCGCACGTGCTGGGTTTTCTTCAACCAAACGGCGCAGGCGAGAAACCTGAACGTCAATTGAACGTTCCATCGCGCCCCATTCACGACCACGAGCAAGATTCATTAACTTGTCGCGTGTCAGTGGTTCACGTGGGTGTTGAACTAATGCTTTGAGTACGGCAAATTCACCCGTTGTTAATGTGACGACTTGACCTTCACGGGTTAATGTACGAGTAGACAGGTCGAGTGACCAAGGACCAAAAGACACCACTTCCATTTGTTGGCTTGGTGCGCCCGGAACTTCACGCACTTGGCGACGTAGGACCGCACGAATACGAGCTAATAGCTCATTCGGGTTAAATGGTTTTGGTAAATAGTCATCTGCACCGGCTTCAAGTCCTGCAATACGGTCTGAATCGCTACCACGAGCGGTCAGCATAATGATTGGGGTATCGATGCTAGATTGGCGCAGACGGCGACAAATACTCAAGCCATCTTCAACAGGTAACATAAAGTCGAGCACAATCAGGGAAAAGAGTTCCCGCTGCAACAGACGATCCATCTGAGTCGCATCATGTGCGGTTTTGACCACAAAACCTTTATCTTCTAGGAAGCGTTGTAAGAGGGTGCGTAGACGCACATCATCATCGACAACCAGAATGCGTTCGACTCGGTCGGTTTCGGCTTGTACGGCATCTGTTTTTTCAGCAGGTACAACTAAACTCATGACGTGCTCCTTATTCTTTATTGTCATCGTAAACAAAAAGTCGATTTCACTTGAGTATACGATTCATTTATATAAATTTACTATGCTCTAAAGCAACAAATATTGCAGTTAAAATCAAGACATAGATACCAAATGTATACATGTTGTTCGAATCAGTTTGCTTGCCTAAGTCTCGCTAATTTGCTGTTTCATAGTCAGTTTCGTAAAAAAATGTGTATTTGAGATGAATTGGCATTAAAAACCACGAATAAATTTATAAAAACAATTGTGGATTTTATGGTCTTGGTCTTTATAATCATGGCTTTTAGAACTTATCCTTGCAGGGATCTAATACGATGACTGACTTAGTTCAGCAGTTGGCAAAAGAAATTGCCGTACGTCCAAATCAAATTGAAGCTGCCATCAAGCTCATTGATGAAGGTGCCAGTGTTCCATTTATCGCACGTTACCGTAAAGAAGTGACGCAAGGTCTGGACGATACTCAATTACGTCAGCTCGATACACGTCTGACTTACCTGCGTGATTTATTTGAGCGCCGTGAAAAGGTAATCGAATCTCTAAAAGAACAAAACAAGTTATCTGATGACTTACTTGCTCGTGTGAATGCAGCAGAAACGAAAAATGCTTTAGAAGAGATTTACGCGCCGTACCGTCCAAAACGTACAAGTAAATCATTTAAAGCCAAAGAAGCGGGTTTAGGCCCAATCGCTGAAAAAATCTTTAATGAAGCGGTTGATCCAACCGAAGCTTTAGCTGGTTTTAGTCATGAAGATTATGCTGATGTTGAAAGCCAATTAGACGCGATTCAACACATTTTAATTGATGACTGGGCACAAAATATTGCATTAACCACTGAACTCAAAGCAACATTTGCGAAAACTGCAGTGTTGAAAAGTTTAGTTGCAAGTGATGAGAAAAAGGAAGTCGGTAAAAAATTCCGTGATTACTTTGATTTCTCTGAAAGCTTAAACAAAGTCCCTTCACACCGTTTATTGGCGATGCTACGTGGCCGTCAAGAAAATGTCTTAGGCTTAAAAGTCGATGGTGAAGATGATGCACCATTGGCACGTATTGAAACTGAATATAATATAGAAACAGCTCAGCCACAAGCGCGTGCAGATTTCTTAAAACAAACAGCAAAACTGTTCTGGTTGGGCAAAGTACGTCCTGCGATTGAACATTCATTATTGACTGAAAAACGTTTGGCTGCCGAAGCTGAAGCAATGGATGTATTTGCTGAAAACCTACGTCATTTATTACTTTCTGCACCAGCAGGCGCGCGTACCACTCTGGGTGTTGACCCTGGTATCCGTACGGGTGTGAAATTGGCTGTTGTCAATGCATCAGGTGATGTTCTTGCACATAGCACGATTTACCCATTTGCCCCGAAAGAAGATAAAGCTGGTTCAGTTGCTGAACTTGCGCGCCTTTGCCGCGAATTCAATGTTGAATTAATTGCGATTGGTAATGGTACTGCAAGCCGTGAAACTGAAGCGGTTGTGGCCGAAATGATGGCAGCAAATACAGACTTAAACTTGATTCGTGTGTCTGTCTCTGAAGCAGGTGCATCTGTTTATTCAGCATCTGAATTGGCATCTCAAGAATTGCCAGAGCTAGATGTATCTATTCGCGGTGCAGTGTCGATTGCTCGTCGTTTACAAGATCCATTGGCGGAGCTTGTGAAAATTGATCCGAAATCGATTGGTGTAGGTCAATACCAACATGACGTGAACCAAACCGGTTTGGCAAAAACGCTAGAAGCGGTTGTGGAAGACTGTGTGAACTCAGTGGGTGTCGATGTCAACACTGCATCATCTGCAATCTTGGGTTATATCGCGGGTTTGAATAAATCAATTGCACAACAAATTGTGGATTTCCGTAAAGAAAATGGTCGTTTTGACAACCGCCAAAGTTTGAAAAAAGTTCCTCGTTTAGGCGAGCGGACCTTTGAACAAGCAGCAGGCTTCTTGCGTATTCAAGATGGGTCTGAGCCACTTGATGCTTCTGCTGTTCACCCTGAATCTTATGGTTTAGTAGAAAAAATTGCGGCAGCGAAAGCAACCACAGTCAAAGATATTATTGGTAATACTGAAATTATTCGCCAAGTAAACGCCGAAGAATTTGTGAATGACCAATTTGGTCTACCGACAATTCAAGACGTTTTATCTGAACTTGAAAAACCAGGCCGTGACCCACGTCCAGAGTTCCGCACGGCTAAATTCCGTGAAGACATCACAGAAGTGGCGCAGTTGACTGAAGGTTTACAGCTTGAAGGTGTGGTTACGAATGTGACTAACTTCGGTGCATTCGTGGATGTGGGTGTACACCAAGACGGTTTAGTTCATATTTCAGAGCTTGCAAATGAATTTGTTGCAGATCCGCACAAAGTCGTGAAACCAGGTCAAATTGTTCAAGTTCGTGTCTTGAATGTCGATGTTGAACGTAACCGTGTCAACTTGTCTATGCGTGCAGAAGGTGCTGCTGCAGCGAAACCACAACGTCAACCACGTCGTGACAATGCGCAGCAAGAACAACGTGGTGAGCGTAAGCCACATGCGAAACGTCCACAGCATGCTCGTCCGCAAGGCGACCGCCCACAAGGTCATAAAAAACCTCAAGCAGCGAAACCACAAGAAAATAAAATTGGTGGTTTAGGTGCGTTGTTATTACAAGCAGGGATTAAAGGTTCGAAGTAATCTTGAACTGTTAAAAAAACCTCCCATTTGGGAGGTTTTTTTTATTTTCTTTTACGGCCTATCAAAGATAAATGAGCTGAACCTTAAACTTCGCAATAAAGTGTAAAAATTACACAAATCACGTATCAAAACACACTATAGAATCGTTCGATTGTCAGACAATATAAGTCACGCCATAAAGTGGTCACAAACTTTAGGCTTTACATACTTACATCTAATTATTTGATATTTATTATAAACGGTAAAATGATGATATCTAAAATTGAACGACATCGATTTCATATTCACGACTTTTTATCTGGAACAGTGGTATTTCTCGTGGCTTTACCACTATGTCTAGGCATTGCATTGGCTTCTGGCGCACCGATTCTCTCTGGCATTATTGCTGGCATTGTCGGTGGTATTTTAGTTGGGGTACTGAGTGGCTCACATATCAGTGTTGCAGGCCCAGCAGCAGGTTTAACAGCAGTCATTTTGGTACAGCTTGAATTACTGGGCGGCAACTATGCCGCCTTTTTATTGTGTATTGTTTTTGCCGGTATTTTACAGATTGGATTTGGCATATTTCGGCTCGGTTTCTTTGCCAACTTTATTCCGAACAATGTCATATTGGGTTTGTTGGCAGCTATCGGGCTGATCTTGATTGGGAGTCAAATACCTTATTTGTTTGGCTTGAACCAATTTTCATGGTCTGTGCTGTGGCAGTCACAGCCGCTCGATTTGCAATGGGATATCGGTGCCGTTCTGATCGGTATAGGTAGCATTGTCTTGATGTTGCTTTGGGAGAGGAGTCCATGCAAAAACTGGGTTCTGCCTTCAGCCTTGGTTGCTGTAGTCCTCGCTGCACTATGTAATGCCATGTTGGTGCTTAGTGGCTCGTCTTTTGCAGTTCATCCATCAAATCTCATCCAACTTCCTAACCTTTGGGATCAGCCACAAAATGTGATGATCTTTCCGGATTGGACCGCTTTAAATAATCCTCTGATTTATACGGGTGCAATTACTTTGGCGGTTGTGGCGTCATTAGAAACTCTATTGAATTTAGAAGCAGCAGATAAATTGGATCCGCATAAGCGCTCTTCACCCCCCAACCGAGAGTTATGGGCGCAAGGCATCGGCAATGTCGTTTCGGGTGCTATAGGCGGGATGCCGCTAACGTCAGTAATTGTTCGTAGTTCTGTCAATGCCAGTGCTGGAGCTAAAAGTAAATGTTCTGCCATCTTTCATGGCGTATTGCTCTTGTTTGCCGTACTGTGTTTAGTGCCTTTGATGAACATGATTCCGCTTTCAGCATTAGCCGCAATTTTAATCCTCACTGGGTTTAAACTGACACATCCCAAATTGTTTAAACAGTTGTATTTAAAAGGTTGGAAACAATTTATTCCTTTTATCATTACCTTACTGGCGATTTTATTCACAGACTTATTGCTCGGAATCTTGATTGGTTTAGCCAGTAGTGCGGCCTTTATTTTATATGCCAATTTTAATAAGGGACTGAAGGTGTATAAAGAGCATCATTTACATGGGGTGATTACACGGATTGAATTGCCTTCACAAGTCAGTTTTCTCAACCGTTCGGCATTAATATCTGCATTGGAACATATCCATCGCGGCGAACAAGTGGTGATTGATGCCACACATGTGAGTGATATGGATGCTGATATTTTCCAACTCATTCAAGAGTACCAACAGGAAAAGGCTGTGCAGCGTAAAGTGCAAGTGCAGTTGATTGGTTTCAAGGCACACTATGCCGATGCGCAGGAGGCGGCATTAGATATAGATATCAGTACCGCAGCTTTACAGCAACGTTTGACTCCGGAGGCCGTGCTCGCTTTGCTTAAAGCCGGCAATGAGCGGTTTGTACAAAATGAGCGTTTGCAACGAGATATCTATCGTCAACTGCGGGTGACCGCAGAAGAAGGACAGCATCCGATTGCGGCAGTGTTAGGTTGTATGGATTCTCGTGCGCCGACTGAAATGATCTTTGATGTTGGAATTGGCGATTTATTTAGTTTACGCATTGCGGGGAATGTCGCGGGACAAAAAGTTTTGGGATCATTGGAATTTGCCTGCGAAGCCAAAGGTGCCAAAGTGATCGTAGTGCTTGGTCATACGGACTGTGGTGCGGTTAGCAGTGCTTGTCAGTTGCATTTAGCTGGTCAATCGATTCAGAGCCTGACGCGTATGCCACATATTCAATATGTGCTGGGGCCACTCAATGAGTCTGTATCGCGTGTTGCCGAATTGATGCAACCACAAACGCTGAGTCCGGCATTTTTAGAGCAAGTGACGCAAATGAATGTGCATTACAACATCCGCTATATTTTGCAAAATAGTGAAGTGCTACAGCAGTTGGTGCAAGAAGGTAAAGTGGCGATTGTTGGTGCAGTGTATGATGTAAAAACTGGACGGGTTAATTTCTTCGGATAAATAAAATCCGATGACATAAAAAGGATCATCATGAACACATGATGATCCTTTTTATTGAACTAAAATACATTAGCGAATCATCGGTACAATCCAACTGGTAATGATCAGCAAAATACCGAAATGTCCCAATTTACGGGTGACATATACCAATTTTGACGGCTTTTGTTCCAATTGTTTCGCATAGTCTTCGATGCTAATGCCTTGTTTTGCATTACTGGTAAATAAAAACACCGCCAAATCGATACAAATTAAAATGGTACCGACATCTGCTACCACTTCCATTAAATCGTATTGGCCGCTGATCAAGGCGGTTGACACTTGATAGCCAAGGAAAAGTGCAAAAGCGATGCAGGCATACTGCAAAACAGTTAAAAATATCCGCATAAATCTATACTAAATAAGCTCAAAATTCTGAAACAGGATTATAGCGTCCCTCGCAAGAGATTACTGTAACGCTTAGAGTGCTTGCATGACTGCTGGGAAATGTTGCTTTTCAACCAACTCCAAAAACTCATCGCCCATACGCTGACTTTCAGCCACACATTGATTCCACATTTTAATGCGTTGTTGGTTGTCTAAGCCTTTGAGGGTAAAGTCTTTACGATCAGGCAGTCGGCCAAGCGGCAAGCTTGCAAGGTATTCTTGTGAAGGTGACAGCAACAGGGTACGCGCCTGATTTTCAGGATTGGCTTGGCGTTTAAATAATTTATCAAACCAACCTGGGGTGATGCTATCCGTGAAATGCGGATACAGCACGATGCCCTGACTTTGGAAGGGTAGGTCAATATGATAGTCAATCAGGCCGCCATCGCGGTAACTGCCTTGTGGCGCATCAGGGATATCACGTATCGCGGCCATGACACCGGGGATAGATGCAGAAGCCATAAGCCACGGCATGACACTGTCTTGAGTCAATGCATGGTAATGCGTGGTAAAGCCATCATCTGCCACGGTAAATTGATGACCTGACACAGGCTGACTAATCACACGCTGCATGAAATAACGACTGTGTTTACGTGCAAGCGCTGTCGTGCCCACGATCCCTGCGACAGAGGCTAACAGCGGCAGGGCTTTATCACTTTGGAAAATATGCTGAGCTTTGACTGAAAGCACAGTGAGGTGATAATCAGGATGATTAACCAGTGCAGCTTCTTGACCTTGAATCAAATCGATCAGCATGCCACGACACACATCGCTGACTTCTTGACGACTCATCTTTTTATGAAAGCTCAGATTGGTATACAGCTCAGAGAGGCGTTTCGTGCCTTCGATAGCTCCCCAAGCAGCAATACTGGCAAAGCGCCAACTGCCAATCGATGAACCAATTAAAGTACGCTTTTGTTGCGCACGTGGCAAAAAGTCAGCAAAAATCGCCTGATCTAAACCTTGAATACCAATGCCTTTCGGGCCACCAGCAGCACCGGGCAGGATATCCACTTGAGCAGCGTTTAAACCTTCTTGTTCAATCAGTTGGCGTGCTAAATGGCCAGCACGGATATTGAGCGCAGGCGGGTTTTTTTGCAAAATTTGAGTCATGGCAGTCGCTTAAAATACAGTCGTAGAATTATTCTAGTGCGTTTTTGCACAGACCCAATGGCTGAAACTTACGACAAATGACTTCTCAGTCATATCAGGGCACCGCTCACGAATGCTGTAATAATTGTTCATTATGCCGATGCAATTGAAACAAACTGAGGCAGACGATTGCCCATGTCGCCATTGGGAAGATCGCCCAAGCAAATAGATTAATGATAAAAACCACGGCCCCAGCTAATAACCAATAATTTAACCCGGCCATCAGTTTTTGCTGTGGCAAACAAAGTAGGAATAAACAGGGAAGTGCATTAAAGATAATGATCCACCAAAATGCAGCAGCTACGCTGCATCCTATACAGGGTGGTGTTGGCTGACGGTTGCCAGTTTAGAAACGGCATGTGTATATTTAGTTTAACCAACACATCAAGCAGGGTCGAAAAACTATACAGCGAGGCTGTTGCACATGCTCGGAGTAGATTTCGACCATACAGTACCCCTAAATAACTGTATGACATGGCGTTCAGCCTTATTTAATTTTTTGAATTTTTTGTTTTTATAGCTTTAAGCCCTTTATTGTCAAAAGGCTTAAAGGATTTATGGATACATCAAGATCATTTAAATACAGATTATTTAAACACACGCCAAATGGCAAGTAAGCTTGAAAGTGCAATTAATACGATGGAAACATACCATGGCGCAATTATCGCAATGGAGAGAAAGATGGCCATAACACTGCCAAAGACCCAACTACGCTTTTGCTGATGTTCCATTTGCAAGCGCATGCTTTGCAGTTCATTGAGTTGTTTTGCATGCCAAGCTGACTGATTTTTTAAACCATTCAGACTGTCGATCATCAGCGTTGGTAAATCTTGCGCACCTAAAAGTAAGTCTGGAATTTTTTGTCCGAGTTCTTTTAAGTTTTTCTGAGGATTCATTTGCGCTTTAATCCAATCGGTGAGGATTGGTTTTGCCAAACTCCAAATATCCAATTCGGGATAGAGATCAGTTCCTAAACCTTCGACATGGACCAAGGTTTTGAGCAGCAACATCAGTTGTGGCGGAATCTCTAAATGGAAACGACGCGCAATATCCATCACTTGAATCAGAATGCCGGCGAAGTCCAATTCATGCATTGGTTTAGAGACCATTGGGCCAACTGTGCGACGCATTTCACGTGCTAAGGCATCTTGATCTGTACCCGGTGGAATCCAACCCGCTTGATGCACGATTTGAATCAGCTGCATAAAGTCGCTGTTCATAACCGCAAGTAGCATGCGTGCTACGGTCATTTGGTCGTGCTTTGAAAGCTCACCCATAATCGCGCAGTCCAAGGCAATAAAGCGTGGATTGCTAGGATTGATGGTTTCGACGAAGACATTCCCCGGATGCATATCGGCATGGAAGAAGTTGTCGCGGAACACTTGGGTAAAGAAAATGGTGAGCCCTTTTTCGGCTAAATCTTTACGATCCATGCCCAAGCGATCAAAGGTCGCAATATCTGAAATGGGTACACCCGTAATACGTTCTTCGACCATGACATCACGGCTGTCCATATAGACTTCAGGCACGTACATCATGCTTGAACCAGTGAAGTAATGACGCATACGACGGGTGTTATCCGCTTCTAAAGTCAAATCCAACTCATTGAGAATAATTTGACGGTAGTCCTGAATAATTTCAGATAAATGCAGGGCACGAGCGGCTTCTAGACGTTTTTCAAGGAACTGACCAAGCCACTCTAATATTTCAAAATCTTCCAGAATTTGATTGTGAATATTTGGGCGAGTCACTTTTACCACGACTTCACGGCCATCATGCAGGGCTGCAGTATGCACTTGTGCAATAGATGCTGCTGCTAAAGGCTGCTCGTCAAAGCGTGCAAATAAGGTATTCACATCCGCTTTGAGTGATTCCTGAATACGCATTTTGGCAACGTCATTCGAAAAAGGTTTTACACGGTCTTGTAGTAGTACCAATTGCTGTAAAACTTCAGGTGGAATCAAGTCACGACGGGTAGACAGTAATTGCCCCATTTTAATGGCCAGCGGGCCCATCTCTTCCATGGCTTCTTTGAGCTTGAGCGGATTTTTACGCTCGCGGCTTGACCAAGCCGCAGGGTGCATGCGAATGAGAGAAAGAATATGACGGGCTTTTTCCGGTAATTCTTCCGCAGGAAACAACGTGTCGAGTCTATAGTGCGCAGCGATGCGCCAAAGGTCGAGTAAACGTGAAACGTGCGGAATCATATGTGCAATTACCTAGTCTTAAGTGTTGTCTTGTAATGAGTCAATTTGGCTATGCAGTTGCTGAATTTTTGCTTCTGCACGGTCCAGATTTTGATTCAAAATTCGTGTGTCTTGATTCAGGTCATCCATCTGCCAACGTGGGGCAAACAAGCCAGAATCTTCTTTTAACGCGTCTTCAGCAAAGAACAAATGGCTTTGTAAAGTACGTTTGAGATATTTGGGTGCAAGTTGCAACTTACCAATTTCATGCGCAAGGCTTGGACCTATCCAAGGGCTTAAATGCGAAGCTAAATCGGGCTCAGCTTGCTGCATAATGCGTTGGATATCCTGCAATAAATGATAATCACCTTGCAATGGGATATTGCCGACATCTTCAGCCAACAGCAGTTTAAGGAGCTCGACGACCGTTTTGACATGCAAGGTCGCCGTTGCTTCGGTCGTACTTGACTGCTGCTCGTAAGGGCGTTGCTCAAAGATGGATGCGGTTTCAGAGTGTCCTGTTGGCGTCGGTTCTAAGCGAACTTTCTGATCGTCAAAAAACACATCCACCGACAACTGTGGTGAGTCGATCACCACACGAAGCATTTTGCCTTGCAATTCATTCAGTTGGATGCGAGTAATAGCATCCAGATCAATGAAATGATGAATTAAGCGTTCAACTGCACCAAGTGCGAGAATCGACCACATAGTTCAGCCTGCAGTATTAAAGTTTGAAACCACGATGTACGGCTACGATACCACCCGTTAAGTTGTGATAATCACAGTTTTGGAAGCCTGCATTTTCCATCATACCTTTAAGAGTACGTTGGTCTGGGTGCATACGAATTGATTCTGCAAGGTATTTATAACTTTCAGAATCATTTGCTACGATTTTTCCCATAATTGGTAATGCAGTGAATGAGTATAAGTCATACAGTTTTGAGAATGGTTCAAATACCGGTTTAGAGAATTCTAAAATCAGTAAACGACCACCTGGCTTAAGAACGCGGTACATTGCAGCAAGAGCAGCATCTTTGTCAGTCACGTTACGTAGACCAAATGAAATGGTTAATAGGTCAAAACTGTTGTCTGCAAAAGGTTCTAAAGTTTCAGCATTGGCCAAAACGAAATCGACATTGGTACAACCAGCATCAATGAGGCGGTCACGACCGACATTGAGCATCGATTCGTTAATGTCTGAAAGCACCACATGACCTGTCGGACCAACTTCACGACTGAACACTTTAGCAAGGTCACCTGTACCGCCTGCAATATCCAGTACGTGCTGACCGCGACGAACACCTGACATGTTAATGGCAAAACGTTTCCATAGACGGTGAATACCAAATGACATTAAATCATTCATGATGTCGTATTTCGCAGCCACTGAGTGGAACACTTCCGCGACTTTTTGTGCTTTGTCTTCGCTGCTCACGGTCTGATAACCAAAGTGTGTAGTTGGCCCAACATTACCTGTGTTCGCGCCACGTGGCAGATTATATTTGGGTACTGAACCTGTCACAGGTGTGTCGGTCAGACGTTGTTCTAAAGATTGTTGCTGACCTTGCGCTGTCCCTTGTGGTAAAGGTTCAGTTAAGAATGGACTCGCTTTGTCTGTATTTTGTGCCGACTCAGGTGTAGGGACAGGCGTTTGATTCTCGTTAGACATTAGAGTCACTCCTAACTTATAAATAGGGTTAATGTTACTTTGTAAGCATGATGACAGATTCTCTGTTGTTATACAGCAGTCATTTGCATTTGTTGTGAATAATATACAGAAAAAATCAGGGGCTGCTGTAATTGCTTTGCAAAACCCCTATAAAAAATCTGAATTCAGCTTTGAGCGCCCTGTTTGTTTTATATCAAATGTGGGCTGAATGGGGATGATAATTTTGTTAGGCCGCAGGCTGAAACGGGTTCGGGTCTCCAGCATGTACACGGTCAATGATTTGACGTTCTACAGTGGTAAATTCACGCACAAATTTTTCTGCTGACTTAAGTGGTTTCATTGCGAGAAAGCCATCTTGCATAAAGTCATACATCACTTCGAAGTTATATTTTATTGCTGCACCTTTGCACATCTTAAAGGCGGTATAGACCATAAATGAGCGCATATATTTATCTAAATTACGACCTAAATCGTCCAATAGTTGCAGCTGTAACATACGGTCCTTGCCCTGATCAAGCTTAAGATAAGTCTGGCGCATCATTTCATCGGTTAGGGTCAGATTGGATGGATAATCTTCTAATAATTGCATGGCCACTTGTTCATCAAGCTGTACGGCTAAAATGGCAAGTTGTACGCCCGAAGTACCAGTCTTTATAGCATTGTCTGGAATCAATTTTTCAGCTTTGTGTGCATAGCGCGTGAGACGAGCAATTTGTGCTGCTAATGCATCAAAATCAGGACCGCCATATAAACGATTAATAAAATATTCAGACATCAGCACATTGTGTTTTTCAGCAAATTGTACGGCATGAGTGCGTTGCATACGCTGTTTTTGCCACTGCTGGACATCTTGTAAACGCTGTAAAATTTCTGGCTTTTTGTGGTAGTTCAACTGGTAATACAGTTCAAGTAAATCATCTAATACTGCAAGTTTGGACATTGAGTGTCTCAATTATTTTTTAGATGTTTGAATCTTAGTGGGTGTTGTAGCTTAGGGCTATGACAAAGTGACGAAATTACAGGTTAATCTGAGTCAGTTTGTTGCAGAAATGGTCATATTTTGCATTTCAGCATATACATGAAAGCATTGTTGTGTGATGAATGGCATGGTTATACTCAAAACAGAATAAAACCAAGGGTCCGCCATGAGCTTAAAAGAAACAGAATTTCAATTGATGGATGAAGAACAACTCTCGGTTGAGCTAATTGAAGCGCAATATCAACTGAAAAATACCAGCCGTCAGCCTAATGCCAAAAGCGTGTTGATTTTAGTCAGTGGAATCGAGCTTGCGGGTAAGGGCGAGGCCGTCAAACAGCTCCGCGAATGGGTCGATCCACGTTACTTAAGGGTGAAAGCGGATGCCCCGATCATATTTAATCCAAAACAAACCTTTTGGCAGTCTTATGCACGGTTTATTCCTGCCGAAGGGCAAATTATGGTGATGTTTGGAAACTGGTATAGTGATTTGCTCAGTACCGCCATGCATGTGTCGAAGCCTTTGGATGAAACCTTATTTGATGAATATGTCGAGAACATGCGGGCTTATGAACGAGACCTAAAAAATAATCATGTCGATGTGATTAAGGTCTGGTTCGATTTATCTTGGAAATCTTTACAAAAACGTTTGGATGAAATGGACCCGAGTGAAGCGCGTTGGCATAAATTGCATGGTTTAGATTGGCGCAATAAAAAACAATATGACAACTTGCAACGTTTACGTCAGCGTTTTAGTCATGACTGGATCATTATCGACTGTGAAGATGAGCAAGTCCGTGATCAGCAATTTGCACAGTATATTTTACGCACTTTAAAACATTGTCCAACACATGAAACTAAAGCGGTAGGGCGTTGGAAACAAGCCAAAACACCACAGGCTTTATTGGAGCCAAGTACAGCAGTCGCTGATGAAGCCGATTATAAAAAAGAATTAAAAAAATTAAGCCGTAAGGTGGCTGAAGCTTTACGTTTTGATTCACGCAACGTGGTGATCGTGTTTGAAGGGATGGATGCCGCAGGGAAAGGCGGAGCAATTAAACGTATTGTTAAAAAGTTAGACCCACGCGAATATGAAATTCATACCATAGCAGCACCTGAAAAATATGAACTACGCCGTCCTTACTTATGGCGCTTTTGGAATAAAATTGTCCCTGAAGAGAAAATCACGATTTTTGATCGCAGTTGGTATGGTCGTGTTTTGGTTGAGCGGATTGAAGGATTTGCTAATACCGTTGAATGGCAGAGGGCATACGATGAAATTAATCGCTTTGAAAAGGACCTATATAACAGTCAAACGGTTGTCATCAAGTTCTGGTTAGCCATAGATAAGGATGAGCAAGCTGCGCGGTTTAAAGCCCGCGAAGAAACCGCGCATAAACGTTTTAAAATCACTCCAGATGACTGGCGGAATCGTGACCGTTGGGATGACTATCTCAAAGCTGCTGCAGATATGTTGCAACGCACGAATACAGAATATGCGCCGTGGCATGTGATTGCGACCAATGATAAGCATAGTGCTCGTTTACAAGTGCTAAAAACGATTTTAGCGCAGTTGAAAGCAGATTGATTTTATGAAAAAAGCCACGCAATTCGTGGCTTTTTTCTTCATTTTCAAAACTCGCTCATTTTCAGATTTACTTCATCTTTAGATCTATGGTTTAAATCACTTTGATTCTTAAATCTTGTTGATGCGCTAGACATCGTTTCGTTAACCATTGTTCGGCGTTGGAACAGGTTGGTTCGGAAATTTCTGTTGAATACGCTTCGCCAATTGGTAGCTTTCTTCTACATGGGTTTCAGCGACTTTTTTCATCACAATATAACCCAAACTGGCTGCCACCAATTGTCCACCTAATGGAATAAATTTAGTGACTTGTTTGGTAATATATTTTGCTGCAATGTTATTTAGCGATTTTTTCATCGCAGTTCGTGCAACCACTAAACCAGAAAATTCGACACCACGTTTACGCAGTTCTGTCCAATGAATTTGTTTGGTTTTTGGATCATACACACTAATTTGATCTGGCGCTAAACCAAAACGCGCATTAATTTCTGGAATGAGCTGTGACAAAATTCCGACGTCAATCACCACATCCAAAAATGGCACAGGAATAATGGCTGCACCTGCTGAAAAATAAGCACGTTTTTTGACGAGCTCTAAGCATTCAGCGCGAATAATGTCCAGATTTAAGTTAGGGTCGATGGAATCAGGAATGTTATCAATTTTCATAAGCAAATACCCTTAATACTGGATTGGTTTTTTTCTCATAAAGTATCATTAAGATACTTGTTTAAAAGCATTTTTTGCAATCTATTCTCTTGTCAAAGTCGCATAGACAGCCCAAGATGTATAGTAAATAATCATTGTTGTTTTGTAGTAGTTGGTCACTCAGGCTGTAAAGGTAATCCATGGCAATACATGTAATTCAGAGTCAAAGAATCGAAGTTTTGGTGGATTGTCTAATCAAAAAATTAAAATCAAATCAGTCGACTAATGCATTATCTGTCTTGCAAGAACGGCATATCGTGGTACCCGATCAAGCCATTGCAGCATGGTTAGAAAAACAAGTTGCTGAAAAAATCAGTATTAGTGCCAATATTAAGCATCATCGTAAAATTTTAGGGTTGCAGTGGAAAGCCTACGATTGGGCCTTGCCGAACAAACAAGACCGTGAGCGAATTAAAGGTATCAACATGCCGCCATTGATTATGCAATGGCGTATTTATAATGCTCTAGCCGGTTTTATTGCGGCTGATAAGTTTGATGCTGCTCAGATTCCGACAGACGTGCAGCCCTTAGTTCAGCGTATTTTTGACAGCACAGCACAACTCTCAGATCAAAAAAAACGTGAGCAAAAGCGCCAAGAAATGTTGTACTGGATCGCTGCTCAAGTCACTCGGCTTTTTACCAACTACATGGCCTTTCGTGGCAGTTGTATTCATACCCCTGATGAAGGTGTTGAGCAATGGATTTGTCCACATTGCGATACCGACTGGCTAAAAGCGTGGAGTCATAACCAGCCATTAAATATTATGCAACTCACAGGTCTGAAACCTGAACAAGCTGATGAATATCTACCGACGCAGGCTCGACAACTAGAGCAGTGGCAGCGTTGGTTGTGGCATCAAGTATTCAAAAAAGATTTTAATGACCGTCAGGAAATAGACAATAAATTTTGGTTTGCCTTGGCGCATGCTGAGCAAAATCGGCAGCAGCAGTTTGATTTGGATGCTGAGGATGATGAACGCGATGATGATGAGCGTCATCAAACCTATAACGGTTTACCTGAACAGATTTTCGTCTTTACTACCTTAGAGCTACCACCTGCACAACTCAAATTTTTATATCGTTTGGCGGCGTATACCGAAGTACATTTGTTGTATTTCAACCCATCGCGTGAGTATTGGGCAGACATGGTCGATCCTGTTTGGAAAGATCGTTATAACCTAAAATTGCAACAGCGTTATATTGAACGAAATCCTAATGTCAGCACAGCGCAAATTCAGGCCTATCTGAGTACGACCAATGCGGAATTTCGTGAATCACAGCATTCATTATTGACTCGTTTAGGCAAACGTGCGCGGGATAACTTTGCATTATTGGTGAATATGTCTGGTGGCGAAGGCTGGGAAGATATTTTTCCAGATACTGAGCCGACAACGCTGCTCGCTCAAATTCAATATGACATCATGACTCTAGAAGAGCCCGAACAGCATCAATATGCACTCGCGGGTTCAGATGAATCGATTCAATTTCATGTCTGTCATTCTAGCCTGCGTCAGTTAGAAGTTTTACGTGAGCAGTTGGTACATTGGTTGGCCGAAGGCTCGGAACAAGAGCCACGCCATCCGAGTGATATCTTGGTATTGGTGCCAAACTTAAAAGAACTGGAACCGCATATTCGGACGGTCTTTTCGACGACTCGAGGCATGGGTCGCAGTGCTGTGGATTTACCTTATATCCCAGTAAAAATTGCAGGTGTGGTTAGTCAAGATATTCAAAATGCATGGAAAGCCTTTGTTGGACGCATTGAAATTAGCCAAGGTCGTTTTACCGCAGAAGATTTTCACGATTGGTTGAATTTGAATGCGGTGCAAGAACTGTATCAGCTCGACCATGTACAAATGGAACGTATGATGGAACTGCTAATTCAAGCCGGTTTCCGTCGTGGTTTAGATGAACAGCACATGTTGGCTTATTTGTCTGAGCAAGACCGAGATTATCGTTATACCTTTAAATTTGCTTTAGACCGTTTGGCGATAGGGATTGCGATTCCACAGCATGCCGTATTTGAGAATACCTTAAGTTTCGCAGGGGTGCAGAGTAGTGATTTTGAGTTGGTGCAAACCTTAATTCAGATCTATCAAGATATCAGTGCGCGTCGAGATTGGCTTAATCCGAACCTCAGTGCACAGACGGTCAAAGCGTGGTTGCAAAAGCTAGATGCAGATTTAAAACCTTTTGTTGAAGCCAGTGGTCGAGCATTTGAAACCATACGCGGTGTGATGCGTGCAATGACACAACGATTGAAAAATGCCCAAAGTGAAAAAGTTGAGTCGCTACCAAATAGCTTTAATTTACCGCTATCTTTATTGCTCAAGGAGATACAACAAGGCATCGATGGTTCTGTCGATCAGATCGAACCAACTGGTTCAGTGACCTTTGCAGACATGGGTAAAATCCGTCAAGTCCCATTTTCACTGGTGGTGTTGTTGAACATGGATAGTGGAAAATTCCCACGTCGTGATCAGAAAGTACCTTTTGATTTAATGGATGTGTTTAAGCCAGTATTGGGTGATCGCTCACGTTTGGAAGATGATAAAGGTGCATTTTTAGATGCCTTGTTATTTGCCCGAAAGTCCTTATGGATTTTCTATAATGGCTTTGATGTCAATGGAGGTGAAAGTCGTGAACCATCATCTGTCATTTATGAGTTTAGCCAATTCCTCGCTCGAATGATTCAACCCCAGCAGTTAGATCAGCCACATAATGCCATGTTGGATTTGGATGGCTTACGAATTCCAGAGCAACTCGAACCGCTCTATCATATCTATCCGTTGCAGCCATTTGACCCGACAGGATTTCAGCAGTCGAAAAACGTACGATATAAAGATCAATGGTTTGCTGTGGCGGAACATATTTTAAATCAGTCTGGACAACGCCAACCCTGGATTAACCTTGATTATCCAGTGCATGATGCACAAGAAGTAAGGGTGTTAGATGGTCAGGAATGGATTAAAGATGTGGTATTCCCAGCTCGGGCATATTTGAAAACGCTTGGTGTGGCCAGTGTGTATACCGGTGATCAGTTACCACAGAAAGAGCCTTTATTACTTGACCGTTTACAGCAATACCATGTCCGTGAATTATTGCAAAAGCATTATGTGCAGCCTGCATCTCGTGTCAATCAAGCTGAGGATCAGAACTCTACGACTCCAACTGAACCAGATATAGCATTATTCCAAGATGTACTGCCTGTAGGACATAGCCAAATAGCGACTTGGAAGCTCAGTTTACAAGAGCAGACACAATTGTTAGCACGTTTAGATGGACGTTGTGTAACTGCGACCACTTTACAAAACTTACAGCTTGAACCGCATTTGATACTGAGCATCACCGTGCCTGAAGACCGTCAGAGTATGCATTGGTTAAGCTGTATGGCGTCAGGGGCAAAGCCTAAACGTCAGACGCAAACGTGGCTCGAATATCTACTGTGGTTGAGCTATTTAGACTTAGGCGATGAGGGCGCGACGTATCGTCGTGAAGTAATTTGTAATGATAAAAGTATAGTTTGTTGTGGTTTAAGCTCTGCACAAGCCAAGCTGCAGCTCAGTGAATGGCTGGCGATGTGGAAACATGCACAAAAACGTCCTGTGGTGCTGCCTGCTGCTTTAATTCGCCAAGAAAAATGCACTTGGGTGGAAAATGAAACAGGCCAACTCATGCCAGATAATTTTGCAAAGCTTCAAGAGGAATGGTTGAAAAATCATAGTTTTGGTGGAGTGGGGTTGGAGTCGAATGAAGCCAATAGCCACCATCGTGATTGGAGCTTTATTTTACAGCAACAAGCGGCAGATGAGCTTCTGGCATTGTCCTGTCGTTATTATGCAGAACGTTTATATCATGTGATGGATACCGAGGCAGATGACGGCCTAAAAAAACTTAATGTCATCAAGCCTGAGGTCAAAAAATGAATATGCCACAGCAAACGATGAATATGTCCACCAACCCGATTGCAGACATGAGCTTTACGGGACTGCATTGGATAGAGGCTTCTGCGGGTACAGGGAAAACCTATACGCTTTCCAGTCTGATGGTGCGGATTTTTCTCGATCGTTATATGCCGAATCAGGTCATTGCCACTACCTTTACACGTAAGGCTACAGCGGAACTCAAAGCGCGGGTTCGACTGCGGATTGAAGAAACCCGTAACTTTATTTATAGCCTGTTAGCGGCACCTCAAGATGAGTTGGCCGAACTTCAGCAGAGTTTGAGTGACCCTTTGTATCAGCAGGTGTTGAAAGATCATGGGCATCATTTAGATTATGCCTACAATCGGCTGAACGTGGTCTTACAACAATATGAAGAACTCTTTGTCGGAACTTTAGACAGCTTTAGTCAAAAGTTATTACGTGAATTTGCCTTTGAAAGTGGTCGTATTGAACAGGTGCAAATCAGTGAAGATGAAGATCTACATATTGAACGTATTATTCATGATTTATTAAGAGATTGGATTCAGCAGCAGCCTGCGCATTTGATTGAATATTTGCTGTTGAATCATCAGTTGAAAGGCCCTGAATACTATCTGGGCGTGGTAAAGGAAAGTCTAAACTTCCCATCGGTGGATTTACGTGTCCCTGAATTACCCGAAAATGCTTTGGCACATTTTGAGGCGATGTGTCATCAGCTTGCGCAAATGCTGCCTGCTGCTCGTGTAGAACTTGCAGCGTGTTTTGATGCCGCAAGTCATTATAAGAACCTTGTCGACGCTCGACGTTTTAATAAAGGGGCATTCTTTGTCACCTTTAACACACGCATTCCCGAGTTTTTACAGCACTTTGAAGATTCGGGTAGCCAAGGGGTATTGACTCAGTCCGACGTGTTACAACCGACAATGAAAGCCATTCGTTCATTGTTTTATGATCCGAATAAAACTGAATTCAAGCCACGTGTATTTAAAGACAAAGTCGTTGAAGAGCAGCCAGATGTCTCAAAAGAATTTTATCAACATGCTTTTGTTCAACAACTCCGAGCGGTGCTCAGCGCTTATGAACATATCAATCAAGCTGAACAATACCTGAATTTTTATTTGGCGCAGGAAGTTAAAAAGCGTTTGCCTCAAGTGTTGTCCCACGCTGGGGAAACCACCTTTTCACAGCAAATTCGGACTTTATCGGAAGCCTTGCAGCAAAGTTCATCAGCAAGGAAAGATAGTTTTGCCGCTCATGTTTTAGCACGATATCCGCTGATTTTAGTCGATGAATTTCAAGACACCAACCAAGATCAAGATGACATGCTGTCCAGTATTTGGCGGGTCAAGGAGCGCTTACATCAGGGTTGTATGATTATGGTTGGCGACCCCAAACAGGCGATTTATGGGTTCCGTGGCGGTGACATGCTGACCTATCGTAAAGCGCGTCATGATATTCAAAGCAAGGGTGGGCGTTGTTATACCTTGAACAAAAACCATCGTTCAGTCAAAAATTTGGTTGAAGTGGTGGATGCCTTGTTTCATCGGCAAATGGACTTTGGTGAGCATGTTGAATACACCCCAATTCAAGCAGGGGAGCGCGAGCATCCGCCGTTGATTGATCATGATCAAGTCAATCCACAACCGCTGCGTTGGTTGGCTTTGGATGAAACGCTGAATGAAGCAGAGCAAGTGGCTTGGCAGATTCAGTCCTTGCTCAACCAAGCTCAGCAAGGACATTTATATTTTCAAGACAACAATACCCAGCGAGCACTGACAGCAAACGATATTGCGGTCTTGGGGCAAAACCATTTCGACTTAGAGCAAGTGCAACAATGTTTATTGCAGCTGGGCGTTCCTTGTTATAAAGCCTCTCGGGACAGTGTCTATAAAAGTTCCGTCGCACAAGATGTTGCCGCTTTGCTGACGGCGATTTTGAATCCTTATCAAGAAGCCAAGGTGAAACGTGCGCTGCTGAGCCGTTTATTGGGTTTTGATCTGAAACAACTGGTCGCACTCGAACAGCAGGCAGATGGACTGAGCGAAATTATCGAAAAACTCGAACAGATCCGACAAATTTGGAATGAGCAAGGATTCCGCAGCGCGTGGAATAGCTGCATGACAGTCTTTCAGGTGTGGACGCGTTTGGTGGCTGGGCAAAGTCGAGATAATGAACGCACAGTGGTGAATTTACGCCATATCGCAGAATTATTAAGTCAGCAAAGTGAACATTACACAGGTGCACATAAGCTTTATCAATGGTTTATTCGCCAAATCAATTTAGGCATCAATAATGAAAGCACCCAAGAGCGAAAATTGACTGGGCAATTGGGGGTGCAACTGATGACGATTCATGCATCCAAAGGCTTAGAGTTTGGTTGTGTATTTTTATTGGGAGCAAATGCAGGCTTAAGTGAAAAAGGCAATTTGAATTTTTCCCTTAAAGACAATCAGCAAAAAAGCCTTGGGTTAGAACGTGTGATTGCCGTGAAGTCTTCGGACTTACCCGAAGATGATATTCAACAAAATGATGCGCGCAATGAAGCAGAGCATCATCGCTTGTGGTACGTGGCGTTGACCCGTGCCAGTTATCGTGTCTATGCCGTGCTACGTCATCATGAAGTAGAAAAGAAACAAATGGCAGAAGCGCGTTCAGGACTGACTTTTTGGCGTGGAAGCGAACCTGATCTGTTCCAACATGCAGAAAGTGTGGATGCTGATGTTTTGCGTGCAGCACCACCGATTTTGACTCAGACTCAGGTTGAAGCTGTTGTATTAGACGCGGAAGAAATTCCCAACAGCCATTTTTATCCACGGGAAACCACCAGCTTTACCGCGCTCACGCGCACGACACATAAGGCACATATACAACGTGACCAACTGGCAGCGGTCATGACCGAGCCAGAAGACAGTGCTGCCGATGAAGTGGAACAGCTTGAAATTATTGAAGCAGAAACTGCAGAGAAAATTAGTTGGATTAAACGGCACTTTCCAAAGGGAACCAAGCCCGGAAGTTTCTTGCACAAGTTGATGGAAAAAGTTCGATTTAGCACCCCAGAAGATAAGTTGGCCAAAGCCATCGCAACGCGTTTTCATAGTGATGTTGAGTTTGATTCGCCGCAAATATTGCAAAATTTGATTAAACAGTTTGGGCAAACGGCGAACCCTGAACAAGACGAAGCTGAACTGATTGAAGAAATGCAGGAATGGTACAGTCAAATCATTCATACACCGTTGCATGATGGTTTTAGCCTGCATCAGTTAAACGATGGTGAATATCGTTCAGAAATGGACTTTCATTTAAGTATGGCGGATCGTGCATTGGCAATACGTAAAATACGCATGCTATTTGAAAGCCTAAATGAGCCAGATTTACAGATACAAGATTTGAATGATGTGTTTACAGCACGCTATCTGACGGGGTCGATTGACTTGGTATATTTTGATGGTCAGCGTTATCATATTGCCGATTATAAAAGTAATTTCTTAGGCGATCAGACCGCACATTATGATCATGCCTATATTCGAGAAAGTATGAGTCATTCCAGTTACTGGTTGCAGGCGGCTTTATATTTGGTGGCCCTACATCGTTATTTGAAAGCAGTGATGAAAGACTATGACATGACGCAGCATTTGGGTGGGGCGAGTTATTTATATCTTCGCGGTATGGATGGACAGTCCGATCGTGGAGTATATCACTGGAAGCCGGCGGATACATTCATTCAAAACCTCGATGCAATATTGAGCGAAAAGGTTGTGGTTAAAACGTAAATAAGCACGAAAAAGATAAAAATATTCACGCTGAAACAATAAGTTGCATTGTGGATAAGTTTGAGGATAACTGTGTGGAAAATGATCAAAAAGCCTTGTCAGCACAGCCTTTGTACGCGGGACAAGAAAATACTGCAGAAACGCAGCTTTTAGTTCCCCAAAATACACAAGAAAAAGCTGATTTAGATGCGGTTTTGCCGGATTGGATTGACTATTTAATCCAACACTATTTACCCAATCAGGTCAGTCATCCTGCTGCAAATCAGTTAATTCAACAATTGATGCAAGCCGTGGAAAAAGGCGATAGTTGTATCTTGGCCGAAGATGCACAGATTCAATGTTTGGCTCAGATGGTTCAGCATGAGCAAGCTGAAAATACACCTGTTGCACCTTTTATTTTTGATTCACAGCGACTGTATCTTTATCGCTATTGGGCATTAGAAAATGCTTTGGCCAAGCAAGTCGCACGTTTAAAGCAGCAAACAGAGCAAAATCTTAATCAAACGCAGACGCTTAATATTGAAAAGGATTTACTGACCGATCCCCATCAGATCCAAGCACTGCACATGGTGTGTCAGCACAATTTTAATATCATTACCGGTGGACCTGGGACAGGTAAAACCTATACCTTGGCTCGGATTATTGCCGTGTTGAATGAGCAAAATCCAAATTTAAGAATTGCGATGGCAGCGCCGACAGGAAAAGCGGCGCAGCGAATGGAAGAAGCCTTACAAGCAGCGTTTAAAGATCCTGCATTGCAGCATTATTCGATTATTCACAAACATTTGAAACCCGTAACTTTGCATCGTCTATTGGGTTTAGGGACGCGCGCTATTCCTCGGTTTAATGAGCGTCAACGCTTACCCTATGACGTCATTGTGGTCGATGAAGCCTCTATGTTGGACTTAAGTTTGGCACAGATGCTATTCGCGGCAATCCCTCAACACAGCAAGCTGATTCTATTGGGGGATGCAGAACAGTTGGCTTCGGTCGATGTTGGCGCTGTTTTGGCCAACCTTCAGGATGTTGATGCCTTACAAGCCAACCGTACCCATTTACAGACCAGCCGCCGTTTTGTACAGGGTGCAGCCATTGGTGAGTTTGCTCGTTTTATTCAACAACAAGAACAACAGCAAACAACCACAGAAGTTCTGGCGAAATTCGAACATCAGGTGGTATCTGCATCCGAACTTCAGCCGATTCAACTGACACCGAATATGAGCGATGTGATTCAGTTGCAATATCTCCCCGAAGCCACGAACAGTGCGGCACATTGGGCAAAATATTATGATCAACTGATGTATGGTTTTCAGCCCTATGTGGCATGGTTAAAACAATGGCCAGAGCAATCCGCTGAATATGCAGATTGGTTAGCCCAATTGATTCGTTATTTTGATGATTATCGAATTCTATCGGCCATTCGACATGGAAAATTAGGCTTACATGAGCTCAATCAGCAGATTGAACTTCGGGTCTTAAATGCCTTGGGTGTGTTGAAACAAGGGGATTGGTATGTTGGTCGTCCAGTTATGATGACCTATAACGATTATCAACTTGGACTATCAAATGGTGATATTGGGATTTGCTTAAAACGACCGATGACGGAAAAGTCGCAGTTTGAGGTTTATTTTCCGAGTTTGGATAAATGGGTTGTGGCAACACGGTTACCTAAAAGTATAGAAACTTCCTACGCATTGACTATACATAAGTCTCAAGGTTCTGAATTTACCCATACGGCGGTAGTTTTGGAAAATCATGCAACCGAAATGATGAGTAAAGAGCTGATTTATACCGCCATCACTCGTGCGAAAAAAGTGGTGAGTTTACTTGTTGCAAAAGATGCATTGGCAAAAGCGCTTATAAAAAGAACAGCACGAGTTAGTGGTTTGTTAGAAAAAATTAACAATCACCTATCTTTGTAAAGCCTGGGCAAAATGTACCGTATTTTGTAAGAAATAGCTTACATTGATTCAGGAGATTTGCGCATAGAGCTTCTTAGAGCTTTTTGAGAAGATGACTTCACAGAAAAAGAACTCAACACGGATGGTTGAGTAAAATCGCAAAAGTATAAGAATAACGTCAAAAGACAGCGAACTTACAGTGAAGTAAGGAAATAGGAAACTTACAGCCGCTAAGCCTTGTAGTTTTGGGAGAGACTACAAGGCTTTTTTATGTATAGAAAATAAGAAATGCCTATATGCTGTAACAGAAAAGAAATAGAGCTTAACCGATGTACGAAAAAGCTTACATATAGATACGAAAAATACGACTTTTATCTAACAGCCGTTGTGGCAAAATCTACCACATAAGGAAGTGCAAGTTAAAACATGGAATGTTTAACATAAGGACGCGGAAAAGCGCCACATAAAACAATAAATAATAAAACAATAACTAAAAAAGAAGAAACTACAGCGCAAAAAAGCCCGAGCCCAACTCGGGCTTTTTTTTAATCATTCCAGTTTAAGTTTTGTATCCTAAACATCGAGTGGCAAAATGTATCAAAAATAAGTTTAAAATTCATTCAATAATATGGAATTCAATGTGTTGGAAATATGCAGTTTTGTGTCGTATAGAGTATCGAAGCATATAAAAAATTTATAATGGAATCGAGAGGAAAAATAAGGCGTTATTGTCATTAAGAAAACCTGACGAAGTCGGCTATCTCTTTTTGCAATTAAGACGATTTTCCCTTAATATAATGCACTTGCTGTAGTGATGCACGGCAGTCAGCTGATTTATTGGTTGATTCGTATCAAAAGTTAACTTTATAAGCATCTCGGAGAAATCGAATGGCTTTAACAAACGCAGATCGCGCAGAGATCATTGCAAAATTCGCTCGCGCTGAAAACGACACTGGTTCACCAGAAGTTCAAGTAGCTCTTTTAACTGCTCAAATCAATGATTTACAAGGTCACTTCAAAGAGCACAAGCACGACCACCATAGCCGTCGCGGTCTTATTCGTATGGTTAACCAACGTCGTAAGCTTCTTGACTACCTTAAAGGTAAAGACGCTACTCGTTACAGCGCATTGATTGCTGCTTTAGGTTTACGTCGTTAATTCGATTTAAACTTTTATTTTCGGACTATTGCATGCTAAGTGCCGTATTACTGAAAACTAAAGTCTATCCAACCTTGGTTGGATAATGGGGAAGGGGCGATGATTCGCTCCTTCTTTGTGTCTTAAATTAGTATTTTAAATTAATGTTTTTAATCTCTAGTGAGGTCGGCTTCTAAGCTTTGTCATTTATGTTACAGCGTTTGGGGCGTTGAATGAATGCCAAACCTTAGGGGTCTCCACTAGAATAAAATCAGGAAAAAATAAAACATGTCGATGTTTAATATTATTCGTAAAGAATTCCAATATGGTCAGCATCAAGTTGTCCTAGAAACAGGTCGTATTGCGCGTCAAGCGAATACTGTGATCATCACTATGGGTGGTGTACAAGTTCTTGTTGCTGTTGTTGCTCAGCCAACAGCGAAAGCAGGTCAAGACTTCTTCCCATTGACTGTTAACTACCAAGAAAAACAATATGCTGCAGGTCGTATTCCAGGTGGTTATGGTAAACGTGAAGGCCGTGCGTCTGAAGCTGAAACGCTTATTTCACGCTTAATTGACCGTCCAATTCGTCCATTGTTCCCAGAAGGTTACTATAACGAAATCCAAGTGACTGCGACTGTTATTTCTTCTGATAAGACAATGGAAGCTGACATTGCTGCAATGTTAGGTACTTCAGCTGCACTTGCAATTGCGGGTACACCTTTCCGTGGTCCAATCGGTGGTGCTCGCGTTGGTTTAATCAACGGTGAATACATCCTTAACCCGAATCACGAACAGCTAAAAGAATCTGACCTTGACCTTGTGGTTGCAGGTACAGAATCTGCGGTATTGATGGTTGAATCAGAAGCGAAAGAGCTTTCTGAAGACCAAATGCTTGGCGCTGTATTGTTCGGTCATGACGAAATGCAAATCGCGATCCAAGCGATTAAAGAATTTGCTGCAGCTGCTGGTGCAACAGAGTCTACTTGGACTGCACCTGCGAAAAACGAAGAGCTTCGTGCGAAATTAAAAGAAGCGTTTGAAGCGAAAATCTCTGAAGCATACACAATCGCGGTTAAACACGATCGTTATGCAGCACTTGATGCGCTTCAAGCTGAAGCTGTTGCTCAATTCGTTCCAGAAGATGACGTTGACGGTATCGCTGACGACTTAGCTGAATTATTCGAAGACCTTAAATACCGTACAGTACGTGACAACATCTTGTCAGGTAAGCCACGTATTGATGGCCGTGATACGAAAACAGTTCGTGCGCTTGACGTACAAGTTGGTGTATTAGACCGTGCTCACGGTTCTGCATTATTTACACGAGGTGAAACTCAGGCGTTGGTAACAACAACTTTGGGTAATACACGTGATGCGTTAATGGTGGATACATTAGCAGGTACGAAAACTGACAACTTCATGTTGCACTACAACTTCCCTGCATACTCTGTAGGTGAAACTGGTCGTGAATCTGGTCCTAAACGTCGTGAAATCGGTCATGGTCGTCTAGCGCGTCGTGGTGTACAAGCTGTTCTTCCTGCAGCTGACCGCTTCCCGTACGTGATTCGTATCGTATCTGATATTACTGAATCAAACGGTTCATCTTCAATGGCGTCTGTATGTGGTGCTTCTTTATCACTTATGGATGCAGGTGTGCCAATTAAAGCGCCAGTTGCTGGTATTGCGATGGGTCTAGTAAAAGAAGGCGAACGTTTCGCAGTGCTTTCTGACATCTTGGGTGATGAAGACCACCTTGGTGATATGGACTTTAAAGTAGCCGGTTCTGCAAACGGTATTACTGCACTTCAAATGGATATCAAAATCGAAGGTATCACTGAAGAAATCATGGAAGTTGCATTAAACCAAGCGTATGCAGGTCGTATGCACATCTTAAATGCAATGAACCAAGTGATTTCACGTGCTCGTCCTGAAATTTCAATGCATGCACCTACATTCCAAGTGATCAACATCAACCCTGATAAGATCCGTGACGTGATTGGTAAAGGCGGTGCAACAATCCGTCAAATCACTGAAGAAACCAAAGCGGCAATTGATATCGAAGACAACGGTACAGTTCGCGTATTTGGTGAAACCAAAGCGGCTGCTTCTGCTGCTGTTGCGAAAATCCAAGCGCTTACTGCTGAAATCGAACCAGGTACAATCTACACTGGTAAAGTAATCCGTATCGTTGAATTTGGTGCGTTTGTAAACATCCTTCCAGGTACTGATGGCTTACTTCACATCTCTCAAATTTCTAACGAACGCATTGCGAACGTTTCAGACGTATTGTCTGAAGGTCAAGAGATCAAAGTACAAGTTGCTGATGTCGACAACCGTGGTCGTATCAAATTAACTATGAAAGACATCGAACAAGCTTAATGGTTTGTTGATTCACAGGGTTTCGGCTCTGTGAATGGATTCTAAAAAGCCTTGAGTGCAGTCAGAGTATGAACTTTGACTTGCTCAAGGCTTTTTTTATGGCATCATGCAAAAAGTAAACACAATAATAAATGAGATATGCAAACCTATTATTTTTTTCAGCATCCAACAGCCGCGCATATCTATGTGCAAGACCAAGTGCAATGTGAGCATCATCCTGAACTTGAACCTGAGTTTATTTGGATTGATTGTACCCGTGAAGATGTCGTCAACCGCCCAGAGCAGTGGCAGAGTGATATTTTTCAGGCATCAGATCTACGGGTAAATGAATACCATCTTCGGGATATTTTAAATTTAGAGCATCCGTGTGCTTTTGACACACTCGATGATTACGATTTATTAATTTTTAGAAAAATGGTCACACCCGATGACCAAATTGTTGCAGGTGCAGAAGCTCTTGAAAAGCATGAGCGAGTCTTTGGTTTGGCGACCACCCCGATCAGTTTTTTGATCACGCCCCAAGTGCTGATCACGGTGCGCGAAAAAGGCAACAAAGCCATTGAAAGTTATATCCAACGGATTGAAACTTTAATTTCTCGTCCGATTGATGAACAAAATAAACCACGAAAATTAGCCATTACACCCTTAGATTTGGCATTGCGCTTACTGAATAATATGGTAGATGGATACTTGGATTTACGTGTTCCTTTGACCCGCCGTGTCGAGTTTTGGCAGCAAGAATTGCTGCAAGGGCATCGGCGTTTTACCAAGTGGCATCAGCTGCTGCAGGAAAATATGGCTTTTCAGCAAGTGGAAAATTTGTGTGAAGAGCAAATTGAAGCCTTGCAAGAACTGCGTGATGAAGTTGTGGATAATTACCCACATTTGAAAGGCAAAAAGCGCAGTGAAAAGCAGGATATCATGCTGGTTCGCGTAGATGATTTAAGCAGTCATATCGAACGCATTCAAAAACATACCGCACGATTACGCAGTGCCGTGCAGGCCGCCATTGATCTGCATTTTTCAGCCGTTGCTAACCAAACCAATGAAAATATGCGGATTCTGGCGATTATTACGGCAATTTTCGCACCATTAACCTTATTAACCGGTATATACGGTATGAACTTTGAGTTTATTCCGGGACTCAAATCGCCAACCGGTTTTTGGATCATGCTCGGCATCATGCTGATGACCACGATTTTACTACTGTATTATTTTTATCGACGGCATTTGGTCGGGCGCGGTGAAAAAAGCGTGATTGATATGTTGGCACAGCAGCACGGCGATCAACATATGAATCTGTTTTGGTTTATGGATTATGAACCAATCAAACAGACGGTGAAGGGCACAGTCAAAGGTACGGTTAAAACCATGAAAGAAATTGAGAAGCTGACGAAACTCAAATAATTCGCATCAGCTTCTCAGAAGGATGGGTTTAGTTGTTAATCATTACGAATCCATGTGGTACTACGTCCGAGTGCAGACACGCCAATATAGCCGCGCATGGTTAAACGTTTGCCATTTGCACTCAGCTTGCCTTTGCCTTTATAGACATTGCCCGAGAGGGGATCCAGCACGGTTCCATTGCTATATTGATTTGGATGTTGTGGGTCTGGTTTAAATTCTTTGATAATTTCGGAACCTATCAAAACCCATTTTTGAGTTTGCCATTACATTTTAAGCATACTTCAACCAAGGGTTTGTACGGCAATGGGCATATTGCAGTGAGTGTTCCACTATACGTCCCGTCGGCATTTTTAACGACGGTGACATCGCCGCGTGAATATCCTGTTTGGTCATCAATTGTTTTCCAAACACCGGTCATATCATTGGCATGCAACAGACTGCTGAAACTGAGTAATGCTCCAAATAGCACATGATGTATTTGCATGATGAATCCTTTGTCATGATTTTATTGTTTTTTAAAAATCTGCAGTACAACGCGATTTGACCGATCCTTATGGTCTTAGTAATTCAATTGCGTAGCCTCGTGGGTTGTACTGCGAACGACATACATCATGAAAAATCCCCTATACATGAATCGATATCTCAAGAGATATCATCATTTTCGTTACTTTTCAGCAAGCGATAAATTTCATCTTTTAGCTTTAATTTCTTACGCTTAATGGTCTCAATATCCGTGTTATGATGATTGACAGGATTTAATTCCAATTGAATAATTTCACGATCTAACTCATCATGTTCTTCAAAGATCCGTGCAAAATATGGATTTTCATCACGTAACTGAGAGACCAAATCACGGTACTCAGGAAACATGTTTTTGACTTTTTTATTGCAATCTCGTGTTTTCATGGTTGTCGATCACTTCCTCTACAAGACAAACTCTACAAGAAAAGAAAAACGCCCTGCGAGGCAGAGCGTTCATGATTACATTTAATGTGAATGAAACTGTTGGTGTTTGACTTGGCGACGTAGTTGTTGAACTTCGTCAATTAAATCAAGCATCATAGCGACCGCAGTAAAACTGGCATCGAAATCTCGTTGAAGCCGATACGCACGCCGTGCGCGAGATATATCATCGCCAAAAAATTGATGAATCCTGTCTTCTGAACGGCTAGGCAGAATATCGTATTCGAGTAGTTGCAGAACCCATTCTGGACTTTGCCCACAGGCAGAGGCAAAGTGTTGTAGATCAAAACTACTTTTTTCGTCTACGATTTCAGTCTGTTTACATCCGTCACAGACAATTTCACGATAATGAATTGTTGTCATGGTGCTCTCCTTAAGACTGTCGTGGATTAAATGACGGAAAAGCTTGAGCAAAAGCCGCATATGCTTGTTGCTCTTGTTCGGTTTGTGCAGCTGGTATCTGTATATTTAAAATCAGGTAAAGGTGTCCGGGTGTTTTATTTGGTATCCCTTTGTCCTTTAATCGTAGCTGCTGACCAGTACGTGCATTTTTAGGAATTTGTAGTTCTAATGTTTTGCCATCAGGACTGGTAAATGCAATTTTTTGACCCAATGCGGCTTCCCATGGACTGATATTCAGTTGTTGGAAAATATCAACGCCTTCTACACGGATTTGCTCAGTTTGTTTATACAAAATTTCAATGTATAAATCGCCGGCGGCTCCACCGTTATAGCCAGCTTGCCCTTGGCCGGAGAGTCGAATTTGTTGACCTGATTTCATACCTGCAGGAATTTTGACTTGCAGGGTTTTACGTTGGACTTCAGGCTCACCATGGGCGTTGAGGCTTGGAATCTGTAAGGTGATATTCTGCGTTGCACCATGAAATGCGATTTCTAAATCCACTTCTAAACTGGCGTGTTGGTCTTCACCACGGAAGCTCTTGGTTTGGCGGTTTGCACGTTGATACTGATAGTCACCGCCACCAAAGCCTTGCCCAAAACGACCAAACAAGTCTTCAAATCCACTAAAGTCCGCATGCTGACCATCACTCGTCGATTGGCGATAAAACTGAGATTGGTCAAAACCACCCTGGTTGCCAGCATTAAACCCAGCAAATCCTTGTGGATGATCGAGTTCAAAATCGTATTGTTTTTTCTTTTCGGCATCACTCAAGGTGTCGTATGCAACATTAATCGCTTGCATGCGCGCTTCAGCATCAGCTTCTTTGCTGACGTCAGGGTGATATTTACGCGCCAATTTTCGATAGGCTTTTTTAATTTGATCTGCCGAAGCATCTCGGGCGATCCCTAAAGTTTGATAGTGATTGTCTAGCATACTCTCTGTATAGATATTGATCATGTTTTAATCAATATAGAAGGGTTCATCAAACTGTCATAGGGGCAAACTGCAGCTTATTGTTTCAAAACATGACAATAAAAAAGCCTCACGAGGAGGCTTTTAAAAACACATTTAAAATTAATATTTTATCCAAGTGACACTACGACCAATCACAGATACACCAACATACCCACGTATAGTTAAATGTTTTCCTGAAGCACTAAGTCTTGCTTTGCCTTTATAGATTTTTCCACCAATCGGGTCCAGAACTTTACCGTTTTGGAATTCACGTGGATTTTTTGGATCTTGTTTAAAGTCCCAAATAAATGGCAAGCCGATAAAAGGTTTATTTTTCAATTCACCTGGGCAGTTCGAGCAGACGCCCATTTTTTCAGTGCCAGGGACATTGCGTGTGGTGACAATGATGCCTTCATAGCTTCCATCGGCTTTTTTGCGAATTTCAACGTCTGCACGCGAATATCCTGTACGGTCATCGACGGTTTTCCACTTCCCCACTAGCAGATCGGTTTCCG
The DNA here is from genome assembly GCF_013418475.1 of Acinetobacter sp. YH12140. Lineage (NCBI taxonomy): Bacteria > Pseudomonadati > Pseudomonadota > Gammaproteobacteria > Moraxellales > Moraxellaceae > Acinetobacter > Acinetobacter sp. YH12140. The sequence continues at coordinate 285,018 of NZ_VPBZ01000006.1, read as the reverse complement.
CAGCGATTGACAATCCTGACAAAGTGCTAAGTAGTATTCCGGCAAATAATTGTTGATATATTTTTTTCATTTCATCCCCTGAAAATTCAGAATTGTGTTTTTAGAGTAAGTTGCCTAATTTATATATAAAGTCCTACAAAATCAATGCGATAGTTTGTGATGTATTTGGCATATTTTTTTAAAACGCTGCTTTAATATGGAGTTTTTACTCTAATTTTTAAGTTAAAAAAGGCCTCTAATGATTTAAAGGCCTCGTGCTTAGTTTTTGACCCAAGTGACATTGCGTCCAATTGCAGAGCCTTCAGTACGATTATTGATGATCAAATGCTTACCATTATTCATCAAACGAGCGCGTGCATTGTAGTGCTTGCCTGATTTGGGATCGAGCATCACTCCACCCACAAATTCATTGGGCTTTTCTGGATCAGCGCTTAGGCCGCTTAAAGTGGTTAAACCGACCATGGGTTTATTTTTCTGAGCACCGGTGCATTGCGTGCATGTCGAAACATTTGCCGTTCCCGGTACGCTTCGGCTTTGGATAATGGTGGCTGAATACAGGTCATGCTTATCTTTGCGAATCACCACATCGGCAAGTGAATAACCTGTTCTATCATCAATGGTTTTCCATGTCCCCACTAAGGGGTCAATCGCTGCAAAAGCAGAGGATAAACTGCAGATGGAGAACATGCCGAACAGGATAGAAGGGAGGAGTTTAACAGCCATATAATTACCCACATTACACAAAAAGCGGATGCCTAAAACTTAAAGGCATAAAAATATTATGGGTTTAATGTAGCCTGAAATAATATGAATATTCTAGTGATTTTTTAAGGATTGGTATTTATATTTTGAGCCAAAACATGAACGTGTTGGCGCTAAATGAGGTTTATGCTGAACGTCTACGCACTAGTAAAATAGTCGGAATTCATCTTAAAAGTCGATTGTTATTGGCATGATGAACTCGTCTGGAGTTGAGTTCATCATGCCAATGAAAGCCAAAAGGCCGCTTTAGTTGACGCGGATCCAAGATACCGTCCGACCAAGGAGCGTGGTTCCAACATAACCTCGAAGTGTCAGCACATTGCCGCGCGCATTCAATTGCCCTTTACCTTGATAGGTATTGCCTGAAAGTGGGTCGATCACCTTGCCATCGGTATAGGCATTCTCTTTTGCATTATGTTTAAAGCCAGAAAAGATCGGTAAACCAATTAAAGGTGCATTTTTGAGTTTACCTTCGCATTTTTCACAAATGGTGGTGACAGGGCGGTTGGGGATGGCATGTACTTTGGTGATTTTACCGCTATAGCTACCGTCTTTTAATTTGGTGATTTGGACTTCTGCACGGGCATAGCCTGTTTTGTCATCTATGGTTTTCCATGTCCCGACGAGGTCTGCTGCATGTGCTGTTATTGGGCCAAAGCAGAACATGGCTAAAGCAATAGCGAGTATTTTGAGTTTCATATTTTATCCAGTTTTTTTACATTATTTTTCTATTAAAAATAAAGCTCTGTTGATTTTTTTGACTTTATTTCTGGCGCGATTCTACTCGAAAAAAAATTGATCGCAAATACAGCTGATCATGTTGAGGTTATAAAGTTCGCAACCATTCGACTAAGCGCAAGAAAGTAACTGTTCTAAATTTAATCGGAATAATAAAAAAGCACCCCGAAGAATGCTTAGATTTAGGCTTTCAATCATCACGATGATTTAGCTGAGGTGTTGACCAAAAAGGGATAAAGCTTCTTCTGCAGTAAAGGTATATTTTGTATTACAGAATTGGCAATCCATTTCAATTGGGTTTTGAAACTCTAGGGTTTCACGAACTGCAGCAACACCGATTTGTTCAAGTGCTGTCGCACAGCGTTCTTTTGAACATGTACAGCCAAATTTTAAGGCCTCAGTTTCAGGAAGACGAACTTCTTCTTCGTTGTATAAACGATATAAGATTTCATTTGCGGATAAAGACGTTAACTCTTCTGCTTTTAATGTCTCAGTGAGCATGGTTAAACGTGGCCATAGATCTTCATCGACACGGCGTTGTTCTTCTTCGTTGTTACGTGGTAATAATTGAATCAGTAAACCACCTGAACGGCTGTTGCTGCTTGCTAAGACGATACGTGTTGGGATCTGTGCAGATAGATCATAATATTGCATCAAGCAACCCGCTAATGTCGGTTTGTCTAAAGGTACAATCCCTTGATAACGCTCACCAAATTCAGGCTCGATATTAATGAAAAGCACTGGGTTTACCAAGGCTTTCAGTACCGTGCTGCTGTCTTCAGCGGCTTGAAAGTGCGGGTCTTCTTCATAATCGGCAAGTGCGCGAACTTCACCGAGATGATTACATTCCGCCATTGCCCATTTAAAAGTGCCTGCAGCCTGAATTTGTAAGCTAATACGACCTTTAATTTTTAAGGTGCTGGCCAACAAGGCAGTCGCGCTGAGCATTTCACCCAAGAGAATTTGTACAGCAGGTGCATAGTCACGCTGTGCAAGAATCGTTTGTAGGGCTTCTTCAAGATGAACCACTTCTCCACGAACAGGGCTATCTTCAATAAAAAAGCGTTGGCGTAAATCTGACATAAAATTCTCCATAACCCTGCTTTAATGGTGACGATATTGTAAAACACAAGTCATTCATTATCATCTCTTGTGACATCAATACGATGACGTTGTAAGCTGCGTTGTAAATCAACACCTGTAGGTTTTTCACGGGCTTGCGCATCGCTTTCAAACAAATGTTCCAGTTCAGCTAAAGCGTTACGATGCGTTTCATAAATCTTTTGTTCATCGGTATAGATTTGCTGCTGTTGAGTCAGCAGTTTCTCATCATAATCACGGAACAATTCGATACTTTTATAGGCATCTTCATCGCTGATGCCTAAGTCGCACAGCATGTGATAGGCCATTCCTAAAGAGGATAAATAGGTTTCACGCCAAATATGCTCAATCCCCAAATCACGCAGCAAATGCACCTGATGACGGTCACGTGCGCGGACCAATAATTTTAACTGAGGGTAATTCAGACGAATATGACGCGCCACGTTCATTGAGTCTTCAATATCATCTATGGCAAGGACAAACACTTTGGCATGTTCAATGCCCGCAGCGCGTAAAATATCTGGTTGTGTGGCATCGCCATAATACAGATGACCACCATAATTACGTACGAAATCGACTTTGTCTAAGTTGCTATCAATGGCGGTAAAAGACAAATGCTGTAAATGCGCCACACGAGCAATGATTTGTCCGAAACGCCCAAAGCCCGCAATAATCACAGGATTATGTTCATCCGGAATGTCGTCATATTCGGGAATGGTTTTTGGATTAAAACGCGGCAAAATTTGTGATTGTATTAACCAGTACAACATAGGGGTCAACACCATCGACAAGGTGACGATGAGGGTTAATGGCTCCAAAATGGCTTGCTGTACGACATTTTCACTTTTCGCCACACTAAAGACCACAAAGGCAAATTCACCGCCTTGAGCCAAACAGGTCGCCAGTAAAATACTGTTGCGCCATGAATTTTTAAGATAACGCGCAATCGCCGTAAGTGACGCCATTTTGATGAGCATCAGTGCCAATGCACCACCGATAATGAACCATGGCATTTCAACAAACAACGACAGTTCCGTGGTCATGCCCACGGTCATAAAGAAAAGACCAAGTAAAAGCCCCTTAAATGGAGCAATACTGGCTTCGAGTTCATGGCGGAATTCAGAGTCTGCCAATAGTACGCCAGTCAAAAATGCTCCGAGTGTGGTACTGATGTCAAGTACATCCATCAACACCACGACACCCAGCACTATAAATAAACCGACAGCGGTGATCAGTTCATGCGCACCACTTTTCGCGACGAAGCGGAAAAAAGGCCGCATTAAGTATCGACTAAATAAAAATAAGCCTGAAAAAGTCGCAATGATGGCAGCGAAATAGGCGATTCCGTGATGTGATGATTCTGTCCCTGCGAGCAGGGGGATGACTGCAATCAGGGGAATCGCGGCCATATCTTGAAACAGCAAAATCGAAAAGGATTGTTGCCCATAGGTGGTGTTTAATTGCTGCTTCTCACTCAGCATCTGCAAGACAAAGGCAGTAGAAGAAAGAGCGAGAGCGAAACCGATAACGATACTGGCTGCAATGCCTTGTTGTAAGGCAAAAAAACTGCCTAGCGCTAAAACAAGACCGGTCAGACCGACTTGTAAACTCCCCATGCCGAAAATAGAACTACGCATACTCCATAGACGCTGTGGACGGAGTTCGAGGCCGATCAGGAACATCAGTAAGATCACGCCAAACTCAGCGAGATCTTGGATCGCTTGGGGATCACTGGCAATGTTAAAGACATCGGGGCCGAGCAAAATACCAGTGAACAGATATCCCAATACCGTTGCAATACCAAAGCGCTTGAGCAAAGGGACAAGCAATAAGGATGCGCCAAGGAAAATTGTGATCTGTAACAGTAGTGACATTTACTCGTCCTAGAGTTGTGTTTTTGGTCGAAAGTTGCAATTCAGTATGACTGATATTTTCAGACTGAATTGTACGCGTTTAACTGAGTTCCTGTGGGTCTATATCGAGGCTCAATTTCATATTTGATGGCTTGTTATGCAAGATGTTTTGCCACCAATAACGCAGATAATAATGTAAGCGCGCACGATCTGTAGACAGTAAAACCATGTGGGATTGGTAACGCCCTGCTTTGCGCTCCATCGGGGCAGGAATCGGCCCCCAAATATCAATAATTCCAGCAGAGTCCTGACGCAGCAATTGGGCATGTTGCTGTAAAAATTCAGTATTGAGTTCTTGGTTTTTGGACTCACAGCGTACCAATGCTGCATAGCGAAACGGTGGCATTTGTGCCATTTCCCGTTCTTTCATGGTTTCTTTGGCAAATTTTCGATAGTTCTCATTGACCAAAATATTCAAAAGCGGATGGTCGGGTCTTAATGTTTGTAGGAATACATCGCCTTTACGTTCGCCACGGCCGGCACGCCCTGTGACTTGCACAATGAGTTGAGCGGTACGTTCGATGGCACGGAAGTCCACACTCAGCAGACCTGAATCGATATCTAAAATCGCCACCAAGGTGACGTAAGGGAAATGATGACCTTTGGCTAGCATTTGTGTACCAAGTAAAATAGCAGGCTCACTTTTTTGAATCTTGTCATAAATCTTTTGCCAACTACCAACGCGGCTGGTTGAGTCACGATCCACTCGAATGATGTCATGTTCAGGAAACAACTCATTTAAACTTTCTTCAACTTTGGCTGTGCCCATCCCAATAGATTTGAGCTCCTGATGATTACACTGTGGACAGTGATCTGGCATACGGTGAATGGTGCCGCAGTGATGACAATGTAAATGTTGATAAGGTGTGCGATGAACCGTGAAATTGGCATCACAGTGCGGACATTTGGCCTGCCATGCACAGCTTTCACAAATTAAAACCGGGGCATATCCACGACGGTTTAAGAACACTAACACTTGTTCTTTTTTTTCAAGGCGCTTACGGATTTCACCAATTAATAATTGGCTGATTCCATGCTGTTTCTGTGCCACTTTCAGATCAAGGATGTGCATTTTCGGCATGACCGCAGTGCCCGCACGTTGGTTCAATTCCAGTACGGTCATTTTGCCTTGTTTCGCCAGTGCATAGCACTCGATACTAGGCGTGGCAGAACCTAAAATGACAGGGCATTGTTCCAGATGCCCACGGTAAAGTGCGACATCCCGAGCGTGATAGCGAAAGCCTTCTTGTTGTTTAAAGGACAGATCATGCTCTTCATCAATCACAATTAAACCTAGATTAGGCAGTGGCGTATAAATCGCAGAACGCGTGCCTAAGATAATAGATGCCTTACCTGTTTGCGCCGCTTGCCAAGCTTGCATACGTTTTGAATCGTTTAAACCCGAATGTAGTAGAGCAATATTGCAATGAAAACGTGATTGGAAACGGCTGATGGTCTGTGGGGTAAGTCCAATTTCAGGCACTAAAACCAAGACCTGTTTGCCTTGCTTTAGAACCTCTTGCATGATTTGTAAATAGACTTCGGTTTTACCACTGCCGGTGAGACCATCAAGTAAAAATGCCTGATATTGATTCCGCGCTTTTAACACCCGATCAATGGCTTTCTTTTGCTCCAGATTTGCAGTGAGTGGCATTTGCGCCATGCTCATAGGCATCGGGCTAAAGTCCTGTTCGGCCAAGACACATTGGCAGATACCTTTTTTCTCTAATGCTTTGAGTGTCGCGGTTTCCACACCTGCTAAATTGAGTAAATTTTCCCCAGTTCCAGTTGGATGTAATTTTAAAATTTTATAGGCTTCTTGCTGTCGTTCCGAGCGCTTAATTTTATCATCGGCATGGAGGTCGAGGAGATTCCATGTACGTGCCAATAAATTATACGGTTTTCCTTGGCGTAACAGGGTCGGAAGGGCACTTTGCATCACTTCACCAATCGGAAATTGGTAATACTGTGCAGACCATGTCAATAAATTTAAAACTTTCTCATCTAAAATGGCACGATCATCAAGAAGTTCGGTAATGGCCTTGAGTTTAAAGCTTGAATCGAGTGGTGCATCGGGAGCAATTTTTTCCACGATGATACCGGTCAAATTTTGCCGACCAAAAGATACAGCAACGCGTGCACCTACTTCAGCTTGTTGGTATTGCTCTTGGTTTAAGCTGTAATCGAAGCAGTCGTATAAATATACCGGAACGGCGACTCGAACGCGGTAAATAGGTGTTGCAATGCTCGCTGAATTTGCCATAAAACGTGGATAAGTTCCTGATTAATTTTCGTCGTGATCGTAAAGGAGTTGTGTTAGAGTGAGCTCATATTTTATATCTAAGAATATGAATGATTTTGATGGTCAGACGCAACTGCGCTGATAGAAATTTTGGAAAATTAGAGCATTACAATGCCTGCATATCAGTTTACTGCCATAGACGCTTCAGGGAAGCAGCAGAAGGGTGTACTTGAGGGTGATTCTGCGCGTCAAATTCGTCAACAGCTCAGAGATCAGTCACTCATTCCAGTTGCTGTCGATCCGATAGAGCAAAAAGACAAACACGCGCAGCAGCGCTGGTTTCAAAAAGGGCTGAATGCCTATGACTTGGCTTTATTGACTCGCCAACTTTCAGTTTTGGTTGCCGCTGCAATACCATTAGAAGAAGCGATTCGTGCTGTGGGAAAACAAAACGAAAAAGCCCATGTGCAAAACCTGTTGATGTCGGTGCGTTCTAAAGTTTTGGAAGGACATTCTTTAGCCAACGCACTACAACAAGCGGGACGCTTTCCTGAACTGTATATTGCCACGATTGCAGCAGGTGAGCGTTCAGGTCATCTCGATCTCATTCTCGACCAACTTGCTGATTACACCGAAAACCGCTTCGCCATGCAAAAAAAAGTGCAGGGTGCGATGATTTATCCCATCATCCTGATGTTAATGTCTTTCGGTATTGTGATGGGACTCATGACCTATGTGGTCCCAGATATTGTCAAAACCTTTGACCAAAGCAAAGATGCCTTGCCGTGGATAACGATCGCTTTAATGAAAGCCAGTGATTTTATTCGAATGGCCTGGCCATTTTTATTGGTCGGTAGCGTAGTCTCGATTTTTCTCTTGGTTCGATTCCTCAGAACAGCGGCGGGACATTATGCCTTTGACCGATTGACCTTGAAATTACCGTTATTTTCCAAACTGTCTAAAGGTATTAATGCCGCTCGTTTTGCCAGTACCTTGTCGATTTTAACCAAGTCTGGCGTGCCTTTGGTCGATGCTTTAAAAATTGGCGCAGCGGTCAGTAATAATTGGGTGATTCGAGATTCGGTCAACCTTGCGGCAGAGAAAGTAACAGAAGGTGGTAATTTAGCAACACAGCTTGAGCGAAGTGGTTATTTCCCACCGATGATGGTACAAATGATCAAAAGTGGTGAAAGTTCAGGCGAATTGGATCGGATGCTAGAACGTGCGTCGACGATGCAAGACCGTGAAGTGACGACCTTAATTTCAACTTTATTGGCGTTGCTTGAACCGCTGATGTTGGTATTTATGGCGAGCATTGTACTGGTGATCGTGATTGCTGTGATGCTGCCAATCGTGAATATGAATAATATGATTTAAGACATTCGAACAATGATGTGAACAGAGATTTGTAACATGCAAGTGAAGACAAAAAATATGAAGCAACAAGGTTTTACTTTAATTGAAGTGATGGTGGTCATTGTCATTTTAGGTGTTTTGGCTGCGCTGATTGTACCGAACGTGATGGGCCGTGGTGAAAAAGCCAAAGTCGATACTACGGCGATTACCTTAAAAACTGTGGCAGGTGCACTAAAGCAATACAAAATTGATAATGGTAAATATCCATCGATGCAAGATGGTGGTTTAAATGCCTTAATCACTAAGCCAGAATCTGCAAAAAATTGGTTACCAGATGGATACTTAAATGGGCAATATCCAAAAGACAGTTGGGATAATGACATTCAATATGTGATTCCAGGTTCTGAAGGCCGTCCTTATGATCTTTATTCATTTGGTGCAGATGGTCAGTCTGGCGGTGAAGACAATGATGCCGATATTTACTATAAACACTAACTGAGAATAATTATAAATTCAGTTTTAATGGAATTAATCACTTCACTTAATAGGATGTTTCAATATTGAGTGAAGTGATAATAAATCTTAATTATAAAATTAATATTAAGTTGTTGAATTTACTTTAAATTATATAATATAAAATATGTGATATTTATAATAAGAATTATTCCCAATTTTATTGATTACAATAATCGTAAAATATGAATAAATATAGGCTTTTCATTTAAATAAAACCGAGCATAATATCTTTTATGGTACTTTTTTAGCCATGGAGGATAGTATGAAAGCATTATTATTAACGGATGAAATTAACCAATTTCATTGGTCTATGCTGAAATCTGTTCTTTTGATTTTAAGTATTCTGCCGATCAGTCAAGGCATTGTGTATTTATGGCAAAGCACTGAGGGCAGTAGCCAAATTATGGTGGGCTTCTTTGCCATGAGCTTAATGAGTTCATTACTAGCTTTAAGTTTTTGGTCTGCATTAAAAGCGACTGTGGCAAATTTAAAACAAGAACATGCATCTGCCATTGAACAAATGGTTGTTCGTCTTTATCGATATATTCCAATGGTGTCTTTAGCTGCCATGCTTTCCTATTTAGTTACTCAGTTATAACCCCAAAATTAAACCTTCAAAACTGGAGCTTGCTCCAGTTTTTTTATGTCCCGTGCAAATGAACAGTTAGCTTACATCAAAGCGTACATCAATATGATGCGCATTCTAAGATTACTTTGCTTTGTCCATTTTGACGCATCGAATGTCTGTTTCACATATGGTCAGCCTGAATGAAATTTTTATAATCTTTAGATATCAGATCTTAGATAGTTAGATGAAGTACAACAAAGAAAAGAAAGAGGGAAAAATGCAACAGATCGATTGGCAAGATTTTGTGAAAGTTGAATTACGTGTGGGGAAAATTGTGCAGGCAGAAGTCTTTGAGCAAGCACGTAAACCCGCGTACATTCTCCATGTGGATTTTGGAGAGAAACTGGGCATTAAAAAGTCCAGTGCACAAATTACACAGCTGTATCAGCCGGAAAATCTATTGGGAAAATTGGTCGTTGCCGTCATGAATTTTCCAAAAAAACAAATTGGTCCGATCCAGTCAGAGTGTTTGGTCACAGGCTTTCATAATGCAGAGGGGCATGTTGCTCTTTGTGTGCCTGATGCAGAGATTCCCCTCGGCACCAAGTTACTTTGAAAAAGTAGGGTGAACTGGCACCCTGAAAGTTTATCAATAAAAAAACCGAGCCAAAGCTCGGTTTTTTTGATCTTTTGTAGCGGAATTAACGGCGTGATTTAAAAGAAATATCAACTTTACGCGGGCGATAAATCCAACCGAGAACCAATAACAAGAATGAGAAAATCAACACAGGCCAATCACTTAAGCGTGTGTAAAGTGTCTCGCCTTGCATGGCAGGTAAATCACCACGAAGTACCGCATCTTTATCCATCGGTGCTTGTTTCACAATGTGACCATTATGATCAATAAAGGCGGTAATGCCGGTATTGGTTGCACGGATAAACCAACGGCCATTTTCTTTGGCACGCATTTGAACCATTTGTAGGTGCTGATGTGGGCTCGCTGTTCCAGTAAACCATGCGTCATTGGAAATGGTCACTAGATAATCACTTTGACTGGCATTACGACGGGTTAAGTTGGGATAAGCCACTTCATAGCAAATCGCCGCACCTAAATCATGACCCTTAACATTCAAAGGCTTTTGGTTGTTTGCACCACGTGAAAAGCCACTCATCGACGGGTCATTTTGTAGGGCAGGCAGTACCCAACTTAACATCCCTGAAAGCGGAATGTATTCACCAAAGGGGACTAGACGTTGCTTCTTGTATAGACCAGAAGATTCATCACCAGTTGCCATGATGGTGTTGTAATACATAGGGTGTTGGTTTTGCTGTGATTCTGCCAAGTCCCAATAGGGAATACCTGTCACCCAAGCCGTACCTGTTTTATTGGCTTGGACTTTCATCGCATCCAAAAACGGCTCAATATCGGTTTGGAACATTGGAATAGAGGATTCTGGCCAAACAATGACATCACGCCCCCATTCGGTCCGACTTAATGACGCATATTTCATTAAGGTTTGAGCTTGGTATTCTGTTAACCATTTTAAATCTTGTGGAATATTGCCTTGAATTAAGGAAACACTCAGCGGTTTTTCATTTTTAGGCTGAACAAATTGCACTTGCCCTGCACCCCATGCACCGAGCAAAACAAGGGCAGAGGGAACAATCCAGAAGATGCGTTTACGCAGGATTTCAACCAATGCACAGGCCAATACAATGACCGCAAAAGATACCCCAAAGATCCCGAATAGTGGCGCATAGCCATCGAGGAATCGTTCAGTAAAGGCATAACCTGCAAACAGCCATGGAAAACCGGTAAAGACCCAAGTTTTACTCCACTCGAAAAATACCCATAGTGGCGCAAAGGTCAGTGGTGTTTCTGGAAAGAAGCGGCGGTAGAGCCAACTCTGAACTGCGGTAAACAGTCCCATCACAATCGCCATAATGGCAATCATCAAAACACTGAGTGCTGAATTGGTATCACCATAGACATGGATCGAGGTATATAGCCAAAAAGCCCCGACAAACCATAAGCCAAAGCCATAAGCTAGACCAATGAAAAACGATTGTTTAGGTGCACGTTGACTTAGGCAGGCATACAACAGGGCTGGAGATAAAATTGCCAACCACCAATAATGATAAGGTGCCAGCGACAAGCTGAAGATGGCACCTGAAAATAATGCAATCAGCAAAGGATAGATGAAAGGTAGCTGTTTTTTTTGTTGTGAATGGTTTAGCAGCTTATCAAAGTAGGTTCTCATTTACGGACAGCTCGGATCAGATGAATAGTACGTGCATCTGCCTCCAAAATGGTAAATTCCCAGTTTTCAAGTTCAATCACTTGACCTTGTAAATCACTGACCAAGCCCATTTCTTGTAGCAGTAAGCCGCCCACAGTTTCTACTTCATCATCTGAAAAATCAGCATCTAAAAGATTGTTAAAGTGTTCAATTGGTGTAAGTGCTTGAACCAACCATGTATTTGCACTTAGTGGGTCTTCATCTGGAATGATAAATTGAGCTTCTTCATCGACTTTGTCATGTTCATCTTCAATTTCACCCACAATTTCTTCAAGAATATCTTCTAAAGTGACTAAACCTGAAGTTGTGCCATATTCATCAATCACTACAGCGATATGGGTTTGGGTATTTTTCAACATCCGTAAAACTTGGTCAGAACGCGCGCTCTCGGGTACAAATAGGGGTTGACGCATTAATGCACGAATATCGACTTTGGTGGTCGGTTCTGTCAAAAATGGCAACAAATCTTTGGCCAACAAAATACCGACAACATTGTCAGGCTGGTCTGAGGAAAAGACAGGGAAACGTGAGTGTGCAGATTCAACAAGTACATGCAAAATATCTAATAGCTCATCATCTTCTTGCAAGCTGATCATTGCAGTACGGGGGGTCATGACCTCGCGGATTTTAGTTGCAGGTAAGTCGAGTACCCCTTCGAGCATGGCAACTGTATCGGGTTCTAAGAAGCGACGTGAATCTTGTACTAACTTCAACAGTTCGTCACGGGTTTCTGGTGCAGTGCCCAGCCATTTACGTAAGCCGCGCATGCCCCACGACGGGCCGGATTCCTCTTGCATGATCTTTCCTAAAGACTCTTAATATCTAATAAATGATGATTTTATCATACCGTAGAAAATACAGTTGTCTATTGTTAATGTTGATCTAGATGATGAGCGATCAAGTCATTTTAAGACGCTATCGTTTGCATTTTTCAAGCTAACATTCGGTCGTCAGGATTATGCTAAAATAGCGTTAGATTTTAATGCTGAGTTTTCTTATGTCTGAGCCTTCTGTGCCCCCATCAATTCAATTAAACACCCGTGGCTTACGTTGCCCTGAGCCTGTGATGATGTTGCATCAAGCCATTCGTAAATCAAAATCGGGCGATATTGTTGAGGTTTTTGCAACAGATAATTCGACATCTTGGGATATTCCGAAATTTTGTATGCATTTAGGGCATGAGCTTTTGCTTCAAGAAGAACGTCTTGATGAAAATGGAAATAAAGAATTCCATTATTTGGTTCAGAAAGGTTAATTTAAGAGATTGTAAAAAAATAATAATTATTAAGATGTTACATTTTTATTAATAAAATAGGCTGGTCAAGTCTGATGGCTAGCCTATATCATTCGCAGCATAATTATACAAAGTTTAAAAAACAGACTTTTAAAATGTTAAATTCGATTGCTCTTATACTTGAAAAATTAGGCTTATCCGCCCAAAAACGTGCCATTCATGTGCAATTTTCCAACCCTGCGTTGAATGACGAGCTTTTTATTCAACGTATTGATGGGGAGCATGTCTTAAACCAAGGCGTGCAAGCGACTTTGATTTGCCTATCTACTAATGCCCTTATTCCATTAAAACAATTTATTGGCGCACAAGTCGCCGTTGATCAAGTGACCGATCAGGGCGAACTCTTCCGTACCACGGGTATTATTACCGAAGCCACCCAAGGGCAGAGTGACGGTTCACTCACGCTGTATAAACTCACTTTAGAAGATGCAACATCGCTGTGGCATAAGCGCCGCAACAGCCGTGTGTTTATGAACAAATCGGTGCGTGATGTCAGTGAGACTCTTTTTAAAGAATGGCAAAGCAAAAGTCCGCTCTTTGCTGCCAGTCTAACGCTAGATCTAAGCGGTTTAAGCCAAAACTATGATGTACGACCTTTCATCATGCAGTCGAATGAAAGCGATTATGACTTTTTAACGCGACTTTGGCGCAGTGAAGGCATTAACTGGCTCATCGATGAAGCACAGTTGAAAGTGCCGCATTCCTCAGCCCAAATTGAAAAACAAAAACTCCGCCTGATTGATGACAATAGCCAATATCAAGCACTCAGCCGTCGTAGTATCCGCTTTCATCGTTCTAGCGCCACTGAAAAACAAGACAGCATCACCAGCTTGATTGGTGAACGTAGCATTCAGCCGACTGCGGTACACGTACAGCGCTGGCAAGCCGATGGACTCAGCCAAGAAGAAGGCGCAGGTTCAGTTCAAAGCAAACATCAGCATAGCCAAAGCCAAGACAATGCCAGTTTAAGTTTGGAACAAGCATGGCATATCAGCCCTGCATGGATGCAAGATTTAAAAGGTGAAGATCAAGCTACGGCTTCATCCAACAGCCAAATTGAAAAACTGAATCAAAACCTAACACGCTACCACGAGCTACAATCGAAAAAATTCAGTGCACAATCGACTGTGCGTGATACCCAAGTGGGTTATTGGTTTGAATTGAATGAACACCCAGAAATCGATCAACACAGTGGTGCAGACAAACAATTTTTAATCACAGAAAAAAAATTCTATAACCAAAATAACTTACCTAAAGACCTCTCTGAACAAGTCAATCAACTGATTGAACAAAGTCAGTGGAACATTAAACCGATCCATGAACAGGCCGAGCGTCAGGCCAATCAGCTCACATTACAACGCCGCAATATTGCGACGGTTCCTGAATATAACCCACTCGAACACCGTCCAAGCACCCATCCGCAACGGGCTAAAGTTGTCGGGCCAAGTGGTGAAGAAATACATGTCGATGAATGGGGGCGTATCAAAGTCCGCTTTTTATTTACCCGTGGAGATGACCACAGCCATGATGGCGGTGCAGGCAGTAATGACAATGATACGGATTCTGCATGGGTAGATGTGCTTACCCCATGGGCCGGTGAAGGCTATGGTGCACGTTTCTTACCACGTATTAATGAAATCGTGGTCATCGATTTCTTTGACGGCAATATCGACCGACCATTTGTGGTGGGGCGCATACATGAAGCACAGCGCAGTCCGACCCAATTTGATAGTAAAGGTAAACTGCCAGACACCAAAAAACTGGCTGGAATAAAAAGTAAGGAAGTCCAAGGTGAAGGCTTTGGACAACTTCGCTTTGATGACACGACTGGACAAATCTCAACACAATTACAAAGTACCCATGGCGCCACTCAGCTCAACCTAGGGAACCTCAGTCATCCCAAAGAAACCGCAGAAAGTGAGGGAAGAGGCGAAGGCTTTGAACTGAGAACCGACCAATGGGGTGCAGTGCGTGCAGGACAGGGGCTACTTGTTAGTACACACCCACAACAACAAGCAGCAGCAATGCACCTCGACGCACAAGCGGCGAAAGAACAAATCGAAGCCAACTTAAACAGCAGTAAAGCCTTAAGTGAAGTGGCGAAAAACCAGCAAACTGACCCGCTTGAAGTCTTAGATAATCTGAAAAACTTCCTTGGCCAAATCGAAAAAGGCAGTAAAGAAAAAGCTGATGCCTTTAAACAAGCCTTAATGATTTTATCTGCACCAAACTCCATTGCTGTGAGTAGTCAGGAAGATATTCATCTTTCAGCAGATAGACAGATCAGCCAAAGTGCGGGCGATAGCATCAATATCAGCAGTCAAAAATCTTTAATTGCCCATGCACAAAGCAAGATCAGTCTATTTGCAGCACAAGAAGGTTTACGCGCGTATGCAGGCAAAGGCAAAGTTGAAATCCAAGCGCAAGGTGATGGGGCAGATCTGATTGCCCGAAAAGGTATTCAAATTATTTCCACGGAAGAAAAAGTTGAAATCAAAGCGAGCAAAAAAATCGTGCTAACTGCTGGTGGTAGCCAGATTGAAATTAGTAGTGCGGGTGTATTACCGACAACTAGCGGTAAGTTTGAAGTGAAGGCAGGGCAGCATAAGTTTGTGGGGCCTCAACAAGTAAATGTTCCAATCACAACCTTGCCAAATGAACTGAAAAGCTTCAGTCAACAAATTAAGGTCATAGATCATACTCAAAAAATAATGCCAAATGAAAAATATGTGATTGTAAAACCAAATGGAGAATACTTGGCTGGAATAAGTGACATTAACGCAATGACTAAACGTATTTTTACTCAGCAGAAGGAAAAATTAAGAATTTTGGTTGGTCAAGATGCTGAAGATTTTTTAAAGGATAATAATTAAATGAGTCAAATGGTTGATACACAAGAAGGAAAGCCTGAAACTGAAATTAAAATTGATAATTATTCTTTGTTGGTTGGATTTGAAGCAAATTTAGCAGAAACAGCTTTTGTTGAACGCAAAGTAGGTATTTTAAAAAATAAAGTTGAAAAAGTTCAAATTTTGCAAGGGGAGGGTAGTGATTATGGCCATGCTTTCTTTTACATAACCAAAAATAATGTTGTGGAGGCCTTTTTTAGTTTTGGCCCAACAGAAGAGTTGGGAGATATAGAATATAAAAAAGGTGAAGAAGAGATAGACGGAAATGAAAAAATTTATGCAAATGGATACGTAAATAAAAGGCCAAGTACAACTTCTTATTTAATTTATGAAGTTGTTCAAATATTTAAAATAAATATCACGGAAAAAAAATTTCATAAAATTAAACAAAAAGTAGCAAAAGTTGAAGCGGCAGTGCTTAAAGGAAAACCTTATAATGTAATTTTGAATGATACCTGTGCTGAAGAAGCAGAAGATATTTTAGATGATGTCATTGATGACTTGCCAAATGGAAAAGGATACATTGAAATTGATGGAAAAATTCCCCCTTTTAGGGTGGTAAATCCATATATGTGGTGTAGTCAATTTTATAAAAAATATGGAGATAATGCTTACATTTATCCTGAATATCCCGAGGATGGTAAAGGTGTCGATTTATTTGATGCTGATGGTGAGCATGATTTCAGTGTATCATCGTGGAAGTTGGAAAATGGTCAACTTGATCCTTTGTTTGAGAATGGCTATTACGAAAATTAATTTCAAATCATACTTGTAAGGGATATGGAATGCGTATTTTTTTACTAGTAATCGTATGGGTAAGTACTAGTTTTTTCGGCTGTTATGCAAATAATAGTGTTAATGATAAGTCGATAAATGGATTGAATATGAATAATGAATTTATTTCAAAAAATAATATTAATTACCAATTATTAATTGAAAGAATTATTTTTTGTGTAAAAAATGGAGATTTTAATAAATCAGATTTAATGCTTGGTAAGTTAGAAATTTTAGCCCACAAAAATAATAACTTTAAGAAGGAGCAAGGAGTATATTTTAATATCCCGAACTTTCCAGACTTGCAAGTTAATTTAATTAAAAGTGTTGGTGATTCTGAATGGAGTGTTGTTAAATTACATAGTAAAAATGTATTCTATACTAAATTTATCCCAAATTTTAATGACACTTTTTTTGAAAATAATAGTTCTTTAAAGTTTAAGAAAATTGATTTTGACTCAAGATTAAGTAATTATAGGTATATATATTCTTATGATGGATTGTTTGATGTTATATTTATTGTAAAATCTGAACAATATAGAAAACAGAAGCATCCTAATAACTTTCAAGCGTTTGAAATACGAAGGTAGTTGATTTTTTTATAATAATTTAAAATTAACCCGCCTAAGCGGGTTTGTTGTCTCAAGTAAACTCAATATTTTATAGACTTATAAGTTTATTAAATAAAGATATTGGGGTTTAAAGCTATAATTTTAAATTTTTGGTGAAATTAAATTACTTGTTTTAAAAAAATAATACTTAAATATAGGGGTAATATTTGATTGAACTGCAATATTTTAGGTCAGTATAAATTATACAGTGATTGCTAAAACTTGATGGTCTCATAATCTCCATTGATCCTGATAATGCATATTTTCAATGTTTCAGTATGATCAATATGGAGTTACTAAAATTAGAGAAAGCAGGCTTTTAAGATGAAAAAGAATATACTGGTTTTTATGATGCTTATTAGCTCGCCTGTATATGCTGAAGAAGAAAAAATAGCATATTTATACGAGAAAAATAAACAAGCGCTTTTTTTAGGGGGTGTAATAGGGGAGTTTTTCCATTTAATAGTACTGATTTTTCTAACATAAAAGATCTAACCTTAAAATATAAGTTGGAAAAAATTCATCGAAATTATGAAGAGCCTACATCGTTTAATTTTCTGATCGAAAATAAGGAAATTACAATGTACGGTGGAGGAGATGAAGTTGTAAGTAAGCTTTGTAATATGGAAAGTTTTAGAGAAATTAAAATTAATTATTATAAAATAGAAGGGTCTAAAAAAGTATATTACTATATAGATGGGGTTTAAAATTTAATCGCATATTTTTGAAATATTGGTTTTTTATTATACTAAATATTGGGTAAATTTAATATTTATAAAATGATTGTGATTTTACTTTACCTAATGAAGAATCTGGGTTGATAACTAATTTTTATACAAAAATATAATCAGTTTTGTTTATGTTTTTGGGTGGTTGGTATTATGAATACAGATATAAGTGTTTAACGAATTTTTTTAAAATATTTATTTTGTTGTTTTTTTTATTAATTTTTTCAAAAGCTAAAGATGTTGATAATATGGACTATATTAAGCGTGTGTTATTAGATAATTATATAGGTTCTGAAGAGTTGTAGGATATTTTTTTGATTTATGAAAGAGATCTAACGTTTTTATGGGCTGTTTATATTTATAGAGGGGATTTATAGTGAAGCTTTATTCAATCTTTTTTTTATTTTTAGGGTTCTTAAATATTGTTGGATGTGTTTCAAAGATTGATATAAGTCCTGATTATTTAAAACCGGCTTTTTTAAATAAATACTATGAACAGGTTATTGAAATTGAAAAAATAAATTTGGTTGGTGAGGTGGTGGTTGTTACTGATTTAAAAGATGACTCTGGAATTAAGGTTGCAAAGATTGGTGAAGATGAATATTTTTATGAGAATACAATAAAAATTTATGGGATACCAAAAAATGCAGGTAAATATCATGTTGAATTGAGAGGGTATTATAGAGGTGGTGTTGGTGGGTCTTCTGTAAAATTTAATAAAAAGTATGATTTAGTGATTAATGATAAATAGATTTCATACTACATAAATAAACCCGCTCTAAGCGGGTTTATTTTTATCTCACAAGAGATTACATGTTCGGGTACTAATTACATGTTAGGGTAATTAGGACCACCACCACCTTCAGGTGTTACCCAAGTAATGTTTTGTGATGGATCTTTAATATCACACGTCTTACAGTGTACGCAGTTTGCTGCGTTAATTTGGAAACGTTTAGAACCGTCATTCTCTTCCATAATTTCATAAACACCAGCAGGGCAATAGCGCTGAGCAGGCTCATCCCATTTTGGTAAGTTCACATTTACAGGTATAGAAGCATCTGTCAGTTTCAAGTGAGCAGGCTGGTTTTCTTCATGAACGGTATTCGATACGAATACTGAAGACAAACGGTCAAATGTAATTTTACCATCTGGTTTTGGATAATTCGGTTTGAAGTTCGCAGCATCGACAGTTTTTAAAGCGCTGAAGTCTGGCTGTAAGTCATGTAGTGTAAATGGCACTTTAAAGATGTTTTGATCAACAAAGTTGAACGCACCACCCATCCATTGACCAAACTTATGCATAGCAGGGCCGAAGTTACGAGAGTTATATAACTCTTCTTTCAACCAGCTGTTGTTGAATTTGTCTGTGTACGCAGTTAACTCTTTAGCGAAGAAGTCTTCACCTTCAGTCACACGTGCAATGGCAAGGTCACCGCCTTTTTCTACACCGGCAGCAATCGCTTCAAACACTGCTTCACCACACAGCATGCCTGATTTCATTGCTGTATGAGAGCCTTTGATTTTCGCAAAGTTTAGGAAGCCTGCATCATCACCAATTAAGCTACCACCTGGGAAAGTGAATTTAGGTAAAGAGTTGAAGCCACCTTTTACAACCGCACGTGCGCCATAAGAAATACGCTTACCACCCTCAAGATATTGCTTGATCAGTGGATGTGTTTTCCAACGCTGCATTTCCATAAATGGATACATGTGTGGATTGGTATATGATAAGTCAACGATCATGCCCAAAGTCACTTGGTTGTTCTCAGCGTGGTATAACCACCAACCGCCTGAAGAACCTGTTTCACTTAAAGGCCAACCTGCACCGTGCATCACCAAACCTGGTTTATGTTTAGCAGGATCTATTTCCCATAATTCTTTAATACCAATACCGTAATGTTGTGGATCGGCATCTTTATCCAAGTTGAATTTTTGGATTAAACGTTTACCTAAATGACCACGACAGCCTTCAGCAAATAATGTGTATTTCGCATGAAGTTCATAGCCAGGGGTAAAGTTGTGCGTTGGTTCGCCATCTTTACCAATACCCATGTCGCCAGTCTGAATACCTTTCACAGTCCCGTCTTCATGGTAAAGAATTTCAGATGCTGCAAAGCCTGGGAAAATAGACACTTCTAATTCTTCAGCTTTAGCACCTAACCAGCGAACCACGTTACCTAACGAAATAACATAGTTGCCATCGTTATGCATGGTTTTTGGCACCATCCAATGCGGTGCTTCTTGTGATTTTTCATCAGACAATAAGAAGAAGGTTTTATCTTCAGTCACAGGCACATTTAACGGTGCGCCTTGTTCTTTCCAATCTGGGAACAATTCATTCATCGCGCGGGGTTCAAGCACAGCACCCGATAGAATATGCGCACCTACTTCGGAGCCCTTTTCCACGACACAAACGGACAGATCGTTTAGGTTATTTTCAATTGCAAGTTGACGAATTTTAATCGCAGCAGATAGGCCGGCAGGACCTGCACCGACGATAACTACGTCAAACTCCATCGATTCACGTTCGATGTGTTCCATGTAGGACTCCTCATATTTCGGAAGGTGGCATCCATTCAATTCATTTAAATGGTGCTGCCATGAGTGTTCTTAATGCCCAGACACAATTTTTCTATCGTGTCTTTGATATTGTGGGCTAGTATAGTTTTAAACCGAGTTCTAGCCAATTGGCTGAATCATATTATTTTTCCGTCACTAAGGTATTTATTAGGCGGATGAAGCAGCAATTGAACGAAAACCCGACGAAAAAATTCATTAATAGGGATGATAGAAATTTAATGAACATTGCACAATACTTAAAAGATGGACAGTCCGGTCACAAAAGGTCAATCCCTCCATTAGATCAATGGCATCCAAAGCATTGTGGTGCAATGGATTTGAAGGTTTTAGCCAATGGAGAATGGTGGCACGATGGTCAATTGATCAAGCGGCAAGCACTCATTGATCTGTTCTCAACCGTGCTTTGGAAAGAAGATGGGAAATTCTATTTAAAAACCCCTGTGGAACAAATTGAAATACAGGTAGAAGATGAGCCTTTATTTGTTAATCAAGTCGATATGCTTGAGCTAGAAAACAAGCGCTATATCCAGTTTACGACCACAACACAAGACGTGATTGTTGTGGATGATGAACATCCTATTTTTATGCGTGAATATCAAGGTGAATTGCGCCCTTATGTACATGTACGTTTTGGAATTAATGCACTGATCCAGCGTGCCGCATTCTTTCATTTGGTTGAGATGGGTGAACTGCTTGAAAATGAAAAAGGTGAATCCATTTTAGTGTTACAAAGTGGTGATTTGCGCTTGCAATTAGGCACCTGAGGTTTAAGCTTTCCACCTTGTCATTCTGAACAATATATAAGTGACCCTATGACCGCCATTCACCCCATTTACCCACTGGATGTACCCATGCCGAAAGCTGGCGCAGATGCACCGATCGGTTTATTTGATTCGGGGATTGGTGGCTTATCTGTGGCTTTAGAAATTGCGCGTTACTTGCCGAATGAACGCATTGTGTATTATGCCGATACTGCACATGTACCCTATGGGCCACGTGATGATCAAAATATACGTGAATTGACTGCACATGCCATAGAGTGGTTATACCGCCAAGGCTGTAAAGTCGCTGTCGTGGCATGTAACACGGCATCTGCTTTTAGTTTGGATTATTTGCGTGAACATTATGGGGAGAACTTCCCCATTATTGGTTTAGTTCCTGCGTTAAAGCCTGCCGTTCTGCAAACAAAAAGTAAAACAGTGGCTGTTCTTGCAACACCTGCGACATTTCGTGGAAAGTTGATTAAAGATGTGATGCATCGTTTTGCTGAGCCGGCAGGGGTCAATGTTCTGACTGTTACCAGTTTGGAATTAGTACCCTTTGTAGAAGCAGGTGCGCAGATGAGTGAGGCTTGTCTTAACACATTAACTGATGTTTTACAGCCAGTTGTAAATCAAGGTGCAGATTTTTTAGTGCTTGGATGTACACATTACCCCTTCCTAAAATCGGCAATTCAGTATATTTTTGGTCAGAAGCTGACATTAATTGACTCAGGTTTTGCAGTTGCACGACAAACAGCCCGAATTCTGATTAAAAATGAGTTATTATTTGATCAGAAAAGAGAAAATTGTTTGCGTATAGAGTGCTATGTCAGTGGCAATAATGCGGAAAATTTAAAACCGGTTGTGGCGCGCCTGATTCAAGATGATATTTCTTGGAACATTGCCAACATCGGACTTATAAGTTCAGAAGACTAAATCAGTCATTTTGGACAACGTTAAATGAAAAAATTAGTTTTTTATTGGGGTAGTCATGTCGCATTTTCCAGCTAAGATCAATTCGATGCTGAGTGCGTTATGCAGCGGGAGAGGATCACTAATGCTCGATAAGCGTTATCAAGTATTCATTTCCACATCTGGTAGCGAAATGCAGCCAGAACGGATTATTTTGGCTCAGACGCTTGTGGGAATGGGGTTTTTCTCATGGGGGCTAGAACAACGCACACCATTGAGCACTGCTTTTGCACGTCGTCAAATTGACGATTGTGACTATGTGATGATTTTATTGGGTAGTCAATACGGTGAGCAGTCTGTGTCTGGTGTGGGCTATATGCACCTTGAATACATCTATGCGGTGACCAAGCAAAAACCTGTCATTGTGTTTATGCATGATGATCCAGATTCACGTGATGATGCGTTACATGATGCTAAACCTGAACTTCGTGAAAAATTTAAAGAATTTAGAAAACTATTACAAAATGAAGTTGATCAAGTTTTTACCTATCGTAGTTTGCGTGATTTAGAAATGGCAGTTCGATTGAACATGCCACAAATGCTAGAACGCTATCCTGTTACAGGTTGGGTGCGACCACAGAATACTCAAGCTTTACATGATGAAATTGATCGTTTAAAAGCCCAGTTAGTTCAACTCGAAACAGAGTCGGGAAAACGCGAAGTTGATCCGTTCTTATCTTTACCAAAAGTGTCGATGCATGAACTATTTTCATTTGAATACCGCATGCACGCTTATCAAGATGGTAATTTCAAAGAATTAAAAGTACAGAAGAAAATGACGTGGGCGCAGCTCTTGTCGATTTTAGGCGCAACCTTTGTTAATCCAACCCCTGAAGAATTCTTCTCTAAACGAATGAATGAGTTTTTGAATGAAACAGGTTTGGATGATGCACGTATTGAGATGCCACGTGCTCATGCGGTTGCGCGGGCACAAGTGAATATTCGTGCTTTACACAGCATTAAAAGCCAGATGCGGCAGAATGACTGGATTGTGCCCAATGGCCGAGATGATCGTCAGCGGATGTTGTGGCAAGTGACCAGTAAAGGTCAAAAATTACTAGAAAGTAATTTGCTTGATAATGATCGAGTTTTTCAATTTAAATCTGCATATTAATCTATTTTATTAAATGGATTAAAAGCTGCTACATTAGCGTCATTCAAATTGATGGAAAAAGCGTAATGTTGCCTGTCGAGAAAGCTAAAGTCACCATTATTCTGGCGAATCTAGGTACGCCTGATGCGCCAACTGTGCCCGCAGTGCGTCGTTTTCTGCAACAGTTTTTGTCAGATCAGCGGGTGATTGAAATCCCGAAACCGATTTGGCAAATCATTCTACGTTTGTTTATTTTGCCATTTCGCCCTAAACGTGTTGCACATGCTTATGACATGGTTTGGGGTAATGATTCGCCCATGCGTGAAATTTTATTTGAGCAAGTTGCCGCAGTAAAACAGCATCTCACAGCAAAATATCCAGAATTTGAACTGAATGTGATTCCGGCCATGACTTATGGTAATCCAGGGATTTCTACCGCTTTAGCGCAATTGGCTGAGCAGCCACAAGACCACATCGTCCTGTTTCCACTATTCCCACAATATTCAGCAACATCGACTGCACCGCTATATGATGCGATCGCACAATGGATTCCGCAGCAACGCAATTTGCCGGGTTTGAGCATTATTCGTGACTACTATCAGCACCCGCTATTTATTCAAGCATTAGCGCAAAGTGTGCGTGATTATCAAGCGGAGCATGGGGTCGCGGATAAGTTGCTGATGTCTTTTCATGGCATTCCACAGCCTTATGCCGATAAAGGTGATCCCTATGCAGATCGTTGCCGTGTGACTGGGCATTTGGTTGCAAAAGCCTTGGGTTTAACTGCTGAACAGTATGAGATTAGTTTCCAATCGCGCTTTGGTAAGCAAGAATGGGTGAAACCTTATACCGATGCCACTTTGGAAGCGTGGGGCAAACAAGGCGTGAAATCGGTACAGGTTATGAGCCCTGCATTTTCAGCGGATTGTTTGGAAACGCTAGAAGAGTTGGCGCTGCAAAATGCTGAAACTTTCCAAGCTGCAGGCGGTGGTGAATATGGCTATATTCCCGCATTAAACGCGCGGGATGATCATGTCGCATTGCTCAATTTATTACTTCAAGCTAATCTTGATGCCTTAAAGCAAACATTAGCCCATTCATCGCCTTGAGGTTTTCGCCCTATGTTGCAAGTTAAAATCGTTCCCGTCACGGCATTTCAACAAAACTGTTCCATTGTTTGGGACTCTGAGTCGAAAGAAGCGGTCTTGATTGATGCAGGGGGAGAGCCGGAAAAATTAAAAGCTGAAGTTGAAGCGCTCGGTTTAACGGTCAAAGCCTTGTGGTTGACACATGGCCATTTAGACCATGCAGGTGCGGTTGGCGCATTAACCCAAGCATGGAATGTTCCAGTGATTGGCCCGCATAAAGAAGATGCATTTTGGCTCGACATGATTCAAGACGTATCAGCCAAATATGGCTTTCCGATTCCTGAAAATGTCCATGTGACCCAATGGTTAGAAGGCGGCGAAACACTGAAACTGGGTGAAGAAGAGTTTGAAGTACGTTTTGCACCAGGGCATACCCCAGGCCACGTCATGTTCTATAACGCTAAATATGGGGTGTTATGGACGGGTGATGTTTTATTTAAAGGTTCTATCGGCCGGACAGATTTTCCGCGTGGCAATCATCAGCAGCTATTAGACTCGATTCAACGCGAATGCTTTAGTTTACCTGACGATACTCAGTTTATTTCTGGGCATGGGCCAATGAGTACCATTGGTTATGAAAAGCAGCACAATCCTTTTGTTGCGGGTAAAGCGGGTTAAGCAACAAGATTGAGAAAGCCAATAAAAAAAAGGAATCCACACGGATTCCTTTTTTATTTACCTAAATAACAGGTTTATGAACTTGAGTCCTTAGAATTGATCTTCTTCACGGCCACCATCAGCTTGAGGTGCATCTTGGGTTGGCAGGCGATATTCGTCATTGGCCCAAGCACCAAGATCAATCAATTTGCAGCGATCTGAGCAAAACGGGCGATATTCATTATTTTCCCAAGTCGTCAATGCGCCGCAGCGTGGACAATTCATGGTGGTGGGCATGCTTAACTCCAGCAAAAACGGATGATTCAATTAGGCAAAAACAGTCGCAGTTGTTAGACTTATGCGGTTCTGTTTAGTTTGATCTGTTTATGCCTATTCGTCAATTTCAAGCGCAGCGTATGCGAGCTCCCCGTGATTTTCAGCCGATTGATTCCACGCCGATTTGTGTGGAAATTGGGGCTGGTAAAGGTAAACATGCATTATTGTTTTCAGCCAATCACCCTGAATTTCAATTGATTGCTGTTGAGCGGACACGTGAAAAATTTGTGGCAATGCAAAAGCAGCATCAACTTGAAGGGCAAAGCAATTTAACTCCAATTCACGCTGATGCATTGCCTTGGGTAGTACATGCCTTACATCCTGCGCAAGTACAGCAATTCTTTATTTTGTATCCAAACCCTGAACCGCATAATCCTGCACAGCGCTGGTTAAATATGCCATTTTTTGAATTTCTATTGTCGCGTTTGCAGCCGGGTGGTCAGATTACCTTGGCCAGTAATATTCCTGAATATATTGAGGAAGCGCAGCAGCAGTTAATCGATGTTTGGAAGCTACCTTTTGTCAAAGAACGCATTGCAGAGACTTCAGCACGCACGCATTTTGAAATTAAATATCTAGAACGCGGTGAACTCTGTCAGCAGCTAATCATTACCAAGCCTGTAGATTACACCACACGTTTTGATGATTTTCAGCCGCTACAAGGTAAGCAACCCACCGAAGCATCTGCGGAATAATTGGGCATGACTCAGCGTATTGCAATCATTGGGGCAGGTCCTGCGGGATTGATGGCGGCGGAAGTGCTTAGCCAATTTGACTATGACATTCATGTTTATGAGCAAAAACCATCGGCAGCCCGTAAATTTTTAATGGCGGGCAAGACGGGGCTGAATATTTCGCATGCAGAACCCGTTGAACAATTTGTGCAGCGCTATGATCAAGTGGAATGGCTGAGCCCATGGGTTAAGCAGTGGGATGCAGCATGGATTCAACAATGGATGAAGGGGTTGGGCATTGAAACCTATATTGGTTCATCGGGTCGGGTCTTTCCGATTGAGATGAAAGCTGCGCCTTTACTGCGTTCATGGTTAAAACGTCTTAGTCTAGACGGGGTACAGTTTCATTATCGACATCAAGTTTTGGACTTGCAGTCCAATCAGCTAACGATTCAAAACCTTGTTGATGAATCAAGTCAAGTACTTGGTTTTGATGCAATTATTATGGCATGTGGCGCAGTGTCTTGGTCACGTTTAGGCAGTGATGGCGCATGGCAAAAATGGCTGCAGCCTGAGTGTATTGAAGCTTTTCAGGCCAGTAATGCCGGTGTGGAACGCGTTTGGTCGAAGTTTATGCAGCCCGTGTTTGGACAGCCTTTAAAGCGGGTCAATGCATGGGTCGAGCAAGCCGAACCGACCCAAGGTGATATCATCATTTCACACTATGGACTGGAAAGTGGATTGATCTACAAACAAGGTCGTGCTTTGCGTCAACAAGTGAAATCTGCTCAGCCAATGCAGCTGACTTTGGACTTATTGCCAGATCAAAGTGTTGAACAATTGGCTAAGAAATTACAGCCTTCGAAAAAGCAATCTTTAACCAATGTTTGGCGTAAAGCCGGTTTAGATGTGGCGAAAGCTGCACTGGTCCGTGAACTGGTGGATAAATCTTTGTGGCATGAACCTGCCTTACTTGCTGCGAAAATTAAACACTTAAATATTCAACTTGATGGATTTCGCCCGATAGATGAGGCGATTAGTTGCGCAGGTGGTGTGAAGCGTTCAGTCCTAAATGATGGCTTACAATTGAAGAGCAATCCTGCAGTATTTGTCTGTGGAGAAATGTTGGATTGGGATGCGCCTACTGGAGGTTATTTGCTGACGGCATGCCTTGCAACCGGTCGAGCAGCGGGTGAAGGGGTTCAAAACTATCTGGTTTCTTTGCAGAACTAAGCGCTTCAAATTGTCACAATCTTGCTGAGGAGTTGTGATATTTTGAGATGAAATTCTTCTAAGAAAGACCACTATGCGCGTACAAGAACAATATACCGGAAGCTGCTTGTGTGGAGCGGTTTGTTATGAGATCAATGGTCCGATTGGTGAAATCGTGCAATGTCATTGTTCTCGGTGTAGAAAAGCCAATGGTACAGCATTTGCGACCAATGCTCCAATAGCCAAAGCAGATTTCAAAATTGTGTCGGGTGAACAGGTATTGAAAAAGTTTAAATCTTCACCAACCACACAGCGTTGTTTTTGTGGGGAATGTGGTTCACCAATTATGAGTATTAAAACCGATACCCCGGATTACTATCGCTTACGTATAGGAACACTGGATACACCCATACAGCAAGTACCAGTCTGCCATATATTTGTCAGCTCGAAAGCAGAATGGGAAAGCATTCATGATGATTTACCGCAATATGCAGAGCATCCTTAATTTTTTTGCGTTGTATTTCTAAATATAAAAGGGTTCACGTGGAACCCTTTTTGTTTAAGTCATTTTTCGACTTTTAATTTATTGAGCTTGAGCAGGATGTTTAAGCTCGGGATATTGTTCTTGCCAATGTCCCAATTGTTCTTGAGCATGAATAAACTGACCGAGACCTTTGACACTATCACCAGGATTTTTCAACTCACCATCGGCTGTTTGATTTTTCTCACGATAAATTTGTGATTGATTGTCCCAGTACTGGTACATCAAGCCTTGAATGTAACGGCCTTGTTCAGTTTTCATTTCGAGTTCTTTGAGCATATTCAGTGCTGACTGGATGTTGTCACGCTTACGCTGTGTAGCAAATTCATCAGTGAGTTTGCCTTCCTCACGCAGTTTCATCAGCTCATCTTCCATCTCATCGCTAATTTGACTAAAGCTCTCGTCATATTGCGTCAGTAGCGTTAAGTCGTGTAGATCATCTGGGGTCTTGGCAAAGTTTTTAATAGGATCACTATTTAGCTCTTTCATGATTTGATCGTCGGAACTGATTTCACTATTTTGTTCCACCGTTTTAGATGATTTTTCACATGCAGTGAGTCCTAGCACCGTACCCATGAAGAAGACGACACTGAATTTTTTAAAAGAGATTGGCATGAGCATAATCGTGTCCTAATGTGTTTTTCTAAAGATATAGACATGCGTGATATACGGAAAATCAATGAAATCCTGTGCAGTCTTTTGGGTTGATTCAGCCACGATATTTTCAAATTGTTGTTTCAGTTTTTGTTGTTCATCCGTGCTTAACGCTGCAATAAAACTGGTGGACAATAATCGTTTGGAAACCACGTGTTCCACTGTACCATGATGCAATTGTTGAAAGGTGGTTTCGGCAATTAATTTAAATGTTTGCTGCTGTTCAAACACTTTTTGCCATTGCCCACTATGATAACGTGGTGTGTCACCTTCGAGTTCACTCAAGACATCAGCGAGTTGTTTGACCCAATTGACTTGGATATCACGCTGGTTCCAAATCAAAACAAGATCACCATTGGGAACTAAGATACGACTGATTTCATTGAGGGTTTCAGGGGTGGCAAACCAATGAAATGATTGGGCACAAAATACCGCGGCTACAGAATGATCATGCAGTGGAATCTGATCACTTTGGGCGGCTAAAGTTGCAATATGCGGATGTTTTTTCTGCAATTGTTGCAGCATTTCATGCACAGGTTCGATCGCGGTGATATTTTCACTGAGTGGGCGAATATACTCGAGAAATTTGCCTGTACCTGAGCCTAAGTCCACCAGATGGGCTTGAGGGGCTAAAGCTAAATGTTGTTGTAGCCACGCACTGATTTCAATCGGGTAGTCAGGACGGGCTTGTTGATAGAGTTCAGCTGCAGAGCTAAAGCCTTGTTGTGCGGCAGGATGTATTGAATGTGTCATATTCTGCACTTTTTAATCTGTATGGCCTCTATAAAATAGCATATTCGGAACAAGATAAACTTTGAATGCAACAAGGAAGGAAAAGCGTGACGCAACAAGGACTGAAGCAAAGCACAATGGAAAAGCACATCATTTTTGAAGATGATCAAATTCGTGTCATTTTTCAGCCTGGCAGTTCTAGTGAGCTTATTTTCTCCTTCGGTGATTTGATTACCCGCGCCAAGGGCTTGAGCATCAATGCAGAGAAGTCTTTGCAAAAATATGATTTTAATGTGATCGGTGTGATGCCGAAACAAAAATCGTGGTTTCCAGCATCGTCAATGCAACCGATGTATCAAGCCATCAAGCCGATCCTCGAACAATTTGAGATGCGAATTGCTTATGGTGGTTCCATGGGTGGCTATGCAGCCATTAAGTATGCCAATTTATTTGGATTCCAGCGCGTGGTGAGTATGGTGCCACAGTTCTCCATAGACCCTGAAGACATTGTCGATACACGCTATGGCATGTTCTTTCAACCTAATCTGCATGCCAATATGCGAGTACTTGCTGAAGATGTATCGACTACACGCGAATATATCGTGGTGTATGATCCTTATTGTCCAGAAGATCGCGCGCATTTTGAAAAATTACAGGCTTTAATTCCGCATGTGCATGTGTTGCATCTACCGTTCACAGGGCATGATGCAATTGCAGTGTTGGCGAGTTCAGAACTGTTAAATGATTTCTTAAGACATCCTTTTGATGCGCCGTATTTTTATCAAAAAATGCGTCGGGTTAAGAAAAACAGTAAATTCTACTATCGAAAAGTCATCGAAAATTTACTGACACGTCATCGAGATGCCTTGGGTGAAATTTTAAAAAGCAATTCGTTTCAGCTTGATCCACAATTTTTTGATGCCAAACAAAAACAAACCTTATTACGGGTATTGTTTAATAACAAACAAGTCAGTGAGCAAGATCTACAAAAGTTAGGAATCACGACCTTTTTACCACAGGAAAATCGTAGCCTACTACTCGACCAGTTTGAACATGGTTTAGTGTTTAATGTGATTAGCCAAAAAATTGAAAGCTATGCAGCCGGTGTGATTGCGCTGAACCATAAGTTTTTGATTCCTTTGCAGCCGAAGGGCACAGGCCTGGTATACGTACAAGTCCAAGATGAGCGTTACATGGTGGTGATGAATGACCGTCAGGTAATGAAACTGGTCTTAGCTCAAGATGAATTGGCGACAGGTATGCATCCGATTTTAATGCAGAAATATGTGGGCTATTACACGCTGAACTATAAAGAACTGCGTTTGAGTAGTGATGAATTTGGTCAAGTCTTCTTTGTCGAAAACGCCGATGAATCTTGCCAGTTCGTGGTGCAGCCCGAACAGATTTAAGCTCGGCATTTGTTTGAAAATCCAAAGCTTGCTAATTTGTAGGAAGGGATTATGATGAAAGAAAGGTAGTATAAAAAACAATCATACCACCTAAATCATCATAAGGAATATGAGGGGTATCAGTATGCATTCAACACAGATGCTTGCTGTATTATTCATCTTAGTGCTGACCATGGGTTCAGCCTATGCACAGGGGGTTAGTTCAAGCATACTGATTTTTAGCAGCAGTATGTTGTTACTTACGATACTGACCATTTATGTCATACTCAAAATTCGAAATTCATTGCAACATCATCTCGATAAACCCGCGAAATAGCGGGTTTTTTTATATGCTGTTCGATTGCACTTTGGTGCATCACAGGTTTTAATCATCCACAATCGAATTTTTATAATCGGCCAGAAGGGAAGCAGCCATGAAAGCGGTATTTCTAGATTATCAGTCTCTAGATAAACAGGACTTAGATTTTAGCGGACTAGAAGCACAGTTTGATGAATTGACACTCTATCCAGCAACAACGGCTGCAGAGGTTGCTCAGCGCATACAAGGGGCTGATGTGATTATCAGCAATAAAGTACACATCAATGCTGAGCATATGCAGCTCAATCCGCAATTAAAACTGATCTTGATTTCTGCTACTGGCACCAATAATGTTGACCTTGTACAAGCACAACAACAAGGCATCGTGGTGTGTAATTGCCAAGCTTATGGCACCGCTGCGGTCGCACAGCATACCTTGATGTTAATGTTGAACTTGGCGACATCATTTCGACAGTATGATCGGGCGGTCCAACAGGGAGATTGGCAAAAAGCAGATCAGTTCTGCTTACTAGATTTTCCAATTATTGAGTTGGCTGGTAAGACTTTGGGGATTGTCGGCTATGGCGAATTGGGGCAAGCCGTGGCCCATTTGGCTAAAGCGTTTGGCATGAAAATTATGATTGGCGCGCTACCGAATCGACCTATGGCAGCTGAGCGTGTGGCATTTTCTGAGATGTTAGCGCAGGTCGATTTTCTCAGTTTGCATTGTCCTTTAACAGAGGAAACCCGTGATTTACTCAATCATGAAAGCTTGGCTCAAATGAAAGCATTGGCCTTTGTGATCAATTGTGCACGAGGTGGTGTGGTTAATGAATCGGCATTAGCCGAGGCATTAAAATTAGGGACGATCGCAGGCGCAGCAACCGATGTCTTGACGGTTGAGCCACCCAAGCAGGGTAATGTGCTGCTCGACCCAAGTATTCCAAATTTAATTATTACTCCACATAGTGCATGGGGAAGCGTCGATGCGCGACAACGCATTGTGCAGCAATTGGTGGAAAATGTAGAAGCCTTTAAAGCGGGAATGGTCATTCGGCAGGTCAATTAAAATCGAGTTTAAGGAACATTATTTTTGAACAATGCTCCATATAAATAGGGATGTCTATGCAGGTCGATCTTGCCAATAAAAAAAGTTTAAGAATATTTTGCATGCTGATTCTCTTTACCGCATGCATTACTTGGGCATGGTACAGTTATGTACTAAATATCAGTGAAAATTATTTATTCCAGAATCCTGATTTTGAAGTTCATAAATTCATGCCGACCTTACAAGTTGTGCTGGTTTCGGTATTTTTTATTGCGCATTTCGTCTTGGCGCTTATTGATTTTTTAAATCGCTATTGGTACTGGGGGCTATGGCTTGTTGTAGTGCCTATTATTGTGGGACAGGTCTATTTTTCCGTCTTTGGAGAGGTTGCGCATATTGATCGTTTATCAGTCTGGGTTGACTATCCATTTTGCCTGTTGATGCTTATTCAAATCTGTACAGCATCGTTTGTACGTAGGCGATATCTCAAACCTGCTCCTTAATGCTTAATTTAATAGCTAAATTTGAGTTGATGAAATTCACCTATTCGCTAGGTAGATCTTAGAGAATATGTAAAGGAAGCTTCTAGCAATTTTTCAAAAATTTAGCATTGAAATGATTTTTGATCCGCTCAAATTCAAGTTCAGTCTTGATACTGTTTGGCATCATGATTCGTAAATAACTTTTTTCGAGTTTAAAAGGCTCTTTGGTATTGGGTACAGGATTAAAGCCACCATTTGGGTAGATCAAATTTGTCTCATAGGCACGTAAAATCTGATCATTGTGAAAATAGAAACTTGTTAGGGATTGATTGGATTCACCAAAAAGATAAAGATTAATTTTGCATTGACCATCGAGTTGATACAGTGTCGCTTCATTGCCTTCAGTCGATTTGTATTCTTCGTCATCTAGCATCTCTAAGGTTTGTAATAATTTACCTTCGGCATCATGGTTATATTGGTATGAATCGTACAATTGGGGAAAAATAGTTTGCAACTGTGGATAACTTTTCAACAATTGTGGAAAACGTTGTAAGCCAATCACAGAGCCAACACAGAGCAGAATGCCAAGCAAGATACCAAATAAAATTCGCATTTTTTCTCATTAATTCATTGTTTTTATAGGCATAGGCCAAAGACCAAAAGCATTCAATTTTGGTTTTAAAAAAGCCCAACCAAAGTTGAGCTTTTAAATGTAGTGTTAAATTATAAATCAGTCACAGGATAGGTTGTAGACGTCGAACTCGAAGGATAGCTACTTTGAGGATATTGATTGTTATTTTGCCCCGCATTGTTGCTCGGAGCCGTATTGATCGTATTTCCTGAAGACGGTTCACTCAACGACTGTTGGCTAATGGGCGCAGGTTGGCTGGTTTTGCCTGTGATATTTTCACGGGTTTGCTTCAATTTTTCATTGACGTTTTGAGTGGCTTGCTGTGCGCCCTGATCAACCTGTTGCACTGTATTTTGAGTAGCAGTTTTCGTATTGTCCCAAGCTTGGTCAACCGAAGGTTTAATTTTAGAAATTCCACGTTCAGTCATTTCACCAATATTTTTAGCAGCACCGACCACGCCTTCTTGGGCTTTATAGGCCCACACATGCAATAAATTTGGATTATCGCCATAAGGGCTCACAGGTTTTTTCGTTTGTTGCTCAGTACTTTGCGCTGCTGCGTTTTCTTGTGCCCAAAGCATGGGTGTCGTGAATATTAAGCTTATGCATAGCGTTGCTTTTAATGAAATCTTCACAGCTTCACCTCTGAATTTTATAGATTTTCTATCTGATGAATGGTTTTAACGCATTATAGGAAAAATTGCAGCGAAAAAAACTTGCCGTAGCAAAATCAATACAGCAAATGACAGCTTTGTACGCGTTTGTATTTTGCATAAGGTAAAAAAAGGCCCACCGAAGGGTGAGCCTACTCTCTGGAGGAGAGGGTATGAAAGCCAGTTTATTTATTTGTGAGCACCTAAGCTGGCTTCATGTGAGCTATGGACTTCAGCTTGTGCGACAGGCGTTTGCAACTGTACATTGCTACTGCCACTCACATTGGCTTCTTGACCTTTTTGGAAATTCGCTTTGGTTTGTTGCCATTTTTCACTGGCAAATTGGCGACCTTCCTGAGCTCTTTCACCTAAATAGCTCTTGGTTTGATCAACTTTGTTGTCGACATTGCTTTTACGTTCATCGAGTTTTGCTTTGTCTTTTGCAGCTTTTTCGTCGAGCTGTGCTTTGCGCTCATCAAGCTTAGCTTTATTTTGCTCAGCCTTGGCATCGATCTTGGCTTTCGCTGCGTCTGACTTTTCATCTTTAGACTGTTTTAGGTCAGCCCATTTATTTTTAGCATCTTGCTTTTTGTCAGCACTGAATTCTTTGGTGTCTTGCCATTTTTCTTGGGTGAATGTTTTGGTCTTATCGACGCCTTTTTCAATTTTGTCACCGGCTGTATGCGCAGACTGATTAATGTCTTGTTTTAGATTTTGCAGTACAGACGGTTGCTGTGTTTCAACTTTCGCATTGGCTTCTACTGCGGTGTTCGCAAATAGTGGGGTGGTTGCGAATAATGCTGCGGTGATCAGTGTTGTTTTAAATAAAGGTTTCATCTTTGCATTTGTCCTCTTTTATTGAACGCTGCTGTTGCACTCAGCATTTGCGCTTTTGGAGCAGAGGACATCTTAAGAGTAAAAAAAAGCAAAAAGTGGTTTTGTGCGATAAGTCACACAATGCAATAACAGCTCAGATACGCGGAAGTTTGAAGTGTGGAAACTTGGTTAAGTTAATGCATTATTGTAATTTTATGAAAATACAGTGGCTTATATGTGTTTTGCGCGTTGCTGTGGTGTGGTGCCAGTTACGATTTTCATGATTAAAAATTATGGGTTTGAACGAATTATTGTGCAAGATTCAAGGAAAAATGAAACCATACCTCCATTTTGGAGATATGGTTTTTATTATTTATTCACATTGTGTAAGCGCATCTTTTGCAAAATGACCGCGTAATGCAAGGAAGTTTTTCTGTACATCCGCTGCATTTAAATCAAAATTGTGCGCTGAACTTGTACCATCTTTAGCAAAGGTTGCTGTACCACCTGAAATTAGGGTTAAGCCTTTAAATGACCATTGTTCAACCGATTTTGCTTCTTCTAAATTGCCTGTAAATTCAATCACGCATTTATCTACAAATTTAGTCAGTTTTGCTTTGTTATCTGTGGTATCTGGGTAGACATCAATGTTTTGAACTTCTTGTAATACACCTGTTTCAAGTTGTGGAATCGTTGGTGCAGATGTACATGCAGAAAGTGTTAGACCCGCAAGACCAGTCAAAAGGAATGCTTTCAATTTCATAAGTTTCATTCTTGTTGAGTGTTGTTGGATTGAGTATAGGGAATTGGTGAATTATTGGCTATAGATTTAAGTCTTAAGCCTCAATTCAACTTCATTTACTTAATATTTAACGTTTATAGGCCGCACTTCCTGGACCAACGGCATTGATGCTGACTTGGCGTGATGGATGGGTGCTTTTTTGATAATAGACTTTCGAATTTGGTCCATAAATATTGATTTTATTGACTGATTCTACATAGACCGTCGTATTTGGACCTGCAACCGTAATCATCGGGCAACTGCCTTTTAGAGTAATACGGCTATCTGGAGCAGGAATATTCACTGAGCGTCCTGCGCAATCATAACTTGCAACGGTATCGGGTGAAGAAATGCTGATTTGGGAATGAGTCATTTCCGTTCCAGCATTTGCAGAAGAAAAAGATAGAATCAATAGTCCAAAGCTAAGTAATTTTTTATTCATCATCGGTATTTCATTTTATTCAGGTTGAGTTATTTTTAGCATGCCGAGATTTATTTGCTCAAGTTTTATTCATCTTTATTTAAAACGAGATATTGAGTGCAATGCCAGATCTTTTTCACATTGATGTATTAAGAAGTGATTTCGCTTGGTGATTTATCTAATGTTTCAAACCGTCTCATTGAATTATTAGGACGTTATCCTAAATAACCCATGAAGCCTTAGCTGGTTTATTTAGCGATTAAAGTTTTGGCAAAAAGAACAACAACACAAGGCCACCCAATACTCCACCGATAATGAGCCAATCTTTCTTACGCATATCAGCAACACGAATTATTGAAAAATACAGACTGCTAAAAAATAGAAAAACAAAGACAAATAACACAAGGGGGTTATTGAATATAAATTTAGTACTGCCAAATAAAACGAAAATGGTTGTGCTCGACAACCAATACACCAAACTTAAAACAAATTTTGAAAGCGTTAAGTAACGCACAGTGCGGTCTAATCTGGGCAAAGTCACCGCAACGATGATGATTCCAATAAATCCACCCAAAACAGAAATAATCAAAAAGAATAAAGCACCCATATCTGGCTTGTTTGGAATGTATGGATAAACCTTCCAAAGGTAAAAGCTGCATGCCATCAGTACTGCATGTAAGATAAAAAGATAGAGATCTGGGCGGTAAGGATGATTAGCTGTAATATTTTTCATATATTGTTCTTATCAAAAAATCCCGCTATTTCTAACAGGATTTTACCTAGATTTCAAACGGCATAAAAAAACCCGCTTTAAAGCGGGTTTTTAATGAATACTTAAACTTAGTGTTGAAGTACCGAAATATCAGCCACTTTCGTGAACAAGTCACGAAGCTGTGCAAGCATACGTAAACGGTTCGCTTTTAGGTCAGCATCATCTGCCATCACCATTACACCGTCAAAGAATGCATCGACTGGCGCACGAAGTGCAGCAAGTGCAGAAAGGGCAGCAGTGTAGTCCTTCGCAGCAAATAACGGCTCAACTACAGGTGTGATTTTTGCAAGTTCAGCGAACAATGCTTTTTCAGCATCTTCAACCAAGTTTGCTTCAACCACAGCACCTTCAGGCGCAGCTTCTTTCGCAAGAATATTGGCAACACGTTTGTTTGCAGCAGCAAGTGCAGCAGCTTCAGGGAGGTCACGGAAATGATTTACCGCATTTACACGTTTGTCAAAATCGAGTGGTGATTTTGGAGAAAGTGCTTGAACAGCTTGAATCACATCTACAGCCACGCCTTGGTCTTCGTATTTCGCACGGTAACGACCTTCAAGGAATGCAACAGCATCCGCCAAAGTCTTATCGTGATCTTTTAATACATCGCCATAAGCAGCAAGTGCAAGTTTGATTAGATCTTCAA
The DNA here is from genome assembly GCF_013418475.1 of Acinetobacter sp. YH12140. Taxonomy (NCBI): domain Bacteria; kingdom Pseudomonadati; phylum Pseudomonadota; class Gammaproteobacteria; order Moraxellales; family Moraxellaceae; genus Acinetobacter; species Acinetobacter sp. YH12140. Next base: position 247,952 of record NZ_VPBZ01000006.1, on the reverse strand, counting down.
TCGAAACATCTAAATCATTTTCAGTCACAAGACGCAAGATACCAATGGCTGAACGGCGTAGTGCAAACGGGTCTTTAGAACCTGTCGGCGCCTGACCAATACCAAAAATACCTGTCAATGTATCTAAACGGTCAGCAAGCGCAAGCGTAGTACCTGTTTTGGTTTTAGGTAAAAGGTCACCTGCAAATTTAGGTAAGTATTGTTCACCTAAAGATTCAGCGACTTCATCATTTTCGCCTTCAATACGTGCGTAGTAAGTACCGGCAATACCTTGAAGCTCAGGGAATTCACCCACCAACTCAGAGGTTAAGTCGCATTTTGCAAGGAGTGCAGCTTTTTCAGCATCTGCTGGGTTTGCACCAGTGATTGCAGAAAGTGCAACAGCCAAAGTCGCGATACGTTCAGACTTGTTCCATAGTGTGCCAAGTTCTGCTTGGAAGACCATGTTTGCAAGTTTCTCTTTACGAGATGCAAGCGGTTGCTTTTGATCTTGTAAGAAGAAGAATTCAGCATCTGACAAACGAGGACGTACAACTTTCTCGTTACCTTCAATAATTTGAGTCGGGTCTTTAGACTCAATGTTTGACACTGTAATGAAGTAAGGTTGAAGTTTATTGTCGCTATTCACTAAGCAGAAATATTTTTGGTTGTCCTGCATCGTCGTGATGAGTGCTTCTTGCGGCACAGCAAGGAAACGTTCTTCAAAGCTTGCACGAAGCGCAACTGGCCATTCAACCAATGCTGTTACTTCGTCACGTAAGTCCGCAGGGACAATCGCAATGGCATTTACTTCATCAGCCAAAGTTTTGACTTGTTGGTCGATGATGGCTTGGCGCTCTTCAAAGTTTGCAATCACTTTTGCAGTACGCAGGGCATCAAGATAAGCATCGGCATTTACAAGTGTAATTGCTTCAGGAGCATGGAAACGGTGACCATAAGTCACGTTACCTGCTTGGTGATCCTGAATGGTTGCTTCAATTACATCACTGTCTTTCAACAACACAACCCATTTTACAGGACGTACAAACTCAGTACGGCTTGCCGCAGAACGCATGCGTTTTGCGATAGGTAGGTTATCTAAAGCGTGTTGTAAAATTTGAGGAAGTAAAACATCAAGGCTTTGACCTTTTACATCTTTTAAGTAGCACACTTTTTCAACTTTACCTGCTTGGAAAGTTGAAACTTGATCAACCGTAATGCCTTGACCGCGCATAAAGCCTTCAAGTGCTTTAGTCGGTTTGCCTTCGGCATCAAACGCTGCTTGCTTCGCAGGGCCGTCGAAACGTTTTTGAGTGTCGGCTTGCGCAGCATCGACATTCACAATTTTAAGTGCAAGGCGGCGTGGTGCTGCATATGCTTCGATTGAATCGAATGCTAGACCTGCGTCTTTTAAGCCTTTTACCGTTTCTGTATGAAGCGCATCACGTAATTTTTTTAAGCTTTTTGGTGGAAGTTCTTCGCAGCCTAATTCGAACAATACTGTATGTTTAGACATTATTTGCTCTCCTTAGATTCTACTTTTGCTTCAGCTTCAACTTGTGCTTTTAACTGAGCTAATACTTCATCACGTAAAGCAGGTTCTGCCATTGGGAAGCCCAGCTTCGCACGCGCAGCAACATAACTTTGCGCAATCGCACGAGCCAATGTACGTACACGTAAAATATAACGTTGACGTTCAGTTACTGAAATTGCGCCACGTGCATCAAGCAAGTTAAAGCTATGCGATGCTTTAATCACTTGTTCGTATGCAGGAAGTGGAAGTTCAGCTTCCATCAAGCGAGTTGCTTCAGCTTCATAGAAGTCAAATAGGTCAAACATTTTTTCAACATTGGCATATTCAAAGTTGTAAGTGGATTGTTCAACTTCGTTTTGGTGGAACACATCGCCATAGGTCACTGTACCGAATTGACCTTTGGTCCAAACTAAATCGTAAACTGAGTCTACACCTTGGAGGTACATCGCTAGACGTTCTAGACCGTAAGTGATTTCGCCAGTTACAGGGTAGCATTCAACACCACCGACTTGTTGGAAGTAAGTGAACTGAGTCACTTCCATACCATTTAACCAAACTTCCCAACCTAAGCCCCAAGCACCCAGTGTTGGAGATTCCCAGTTGTCTTCCACGAAACGAATGTCGTGAACAAGGGTATCAATACCAATGGCTTTTAATGAATCTAAGTACAACTGTTGGATGTTGTCTGGGTTTGGCTTCAACACGACTTGGAACTGGTAGTAGTGTTGTAGACGGTTTGGGTTTTCGCCATAACGGCCATCTTTAGGACGACGAGAAGGCTGAACATAAGCAGCGTTCCAAGTTTCAGGGCCTAAAGCACGTAGGAAAGTTGCAGTGTGGAAAGTACCTGCACCCATTTCCATATCGTAAGGTTGTAACACTACACAACCTTGTTCAGCCCAGTAGTTTTGTAAGGCAAGAATTAAGCCTTGGAAGGTATCAATATGCGATATGGCGCGACTCATGGTCATCCACTTAAAATTAGATAAAAATTGTGCTCAATTATAAGGATTTTGGGGGTGTGTGGCAAAGGGTTAATCATTCTTGAATCAAGCTTTGATGTTTTAATGATGCGCAGAATTTTATATTTTCCTATTGTACAGAATAAAAACGAAGTTACTTGTGGCATAAAGTGGATGAATAAATTGAATGATGAGCGATAACAATGTTTAAGAAGTCTTTTATTGTGATAAGTATGGTGCTATCTGCCTGTAGTACGACGCCTGTAGCTTTGTATTCAGATTCATCACTTCACGCTTCAAAAATTGCGACTATTACAAATTCTTGCAACGCGGAATGTAAGAATTTGATTAAACAGCAGTTAGTGGTCAGCTCAAAGTATCAAATGAGCGAAGGTCTTTTGCTTGAGGTCAATGGTCAGCAGGGGACGCGAAAAGTCACACGAGGAATGGCTTTTGACTCACCTATTCACGGACGGTTTACCACCGCTGTAGAACAGGGAAAAACTGAGCTCGTCATTGATCATAATTCACAGCTAGTTATCGCTCGTCCAGCTCGATTCACTGTTGATTTATTGGGTGGGCATAATTATGTGATTGGACGTATTCGAGTTGAACGAATCCCTTCGGCTTATTATGAATGGTTTCCTATTGTGTATGATGAAACAGCTCAGAAAATTATTTATGGCAGTGAAGATTTAATTGATCAAGATGAATAAGCTGACCGCCTAAATGTTCCTTTGTTTTAGTGAGTGCAGATGTGAGCGCTGATAGATTTTTTATTTTAATTATCAGTAACATATAATGAGAATTTTAGGCTCATTTCTTGGGATAAAACTACGCAAGTAAGCGGCGTATACATCATTCAAAAGAATCAAAAGTAAAATTTATAAGATAAAGATGTAAGTTGAATACATCTTATTGCTTGCATGGCTTTATAATTGCCACATCTCGCAAAACAACAAACAAGGTATCTCGTGTTTCACGCAAAATCAGCTTGGCTCAATACGCTTAAACCCAACTTTAAAGTTCTGCCTTTAAAAGACCGCATCCTGTGTGGGGTAGGTGCTTTGCTGGGCCTGAGTATTTCTTCGCTGATCAGTTGGCTGGCGCTAGATGACTTAAATGCGTGGTATATCGCCCCGATGGGCGCATCGTCCGTACTGCTCTTTGCTGTACCTGCCAGCCCATTGGCACAGCCGTGGAATATGGTAGTCGGTAATAGTCTTGCGGCCTTGATTGGCGTGACGTGTGCGATGTTTATTCCTAATTTAACCGAAGCATTTAGTATCGCGGTTGCATTAGCGATTATCTTAATGATGACCACAGACTCATTGCATCCACCAAGTGGAGCCGTGGCGATTACAGCGGTATTGGGCGGAGAGGCAGTCCATGATTTAGGCTATGCCTTTCTTTTTTATCCAGTCCTTTTAAATTCGGTCCTCTTGATGGTGGTTGCTATCATTTATAACCGATTACTAGGCAAGCAGTATCCACAAAAAGCACAAGTCAATACTCGGACGACAGATCCAACACCGACACAAAAAGTGTCGATTCAGCCAGCGGATATTCAGCAAGTCTTAGAACAGCAAAGTCAGTTGCTTGATATTAGTGAATATGACTTACAAAAAATTATTTTAGAAGCACAGCAATTAGCCAGTCGTCGTGGCCTAAGCCAGTTTCATTGTCGTGACATCATGAGTCAGCAAGTGATTACCCTGCGTGCAGAAGATGATATTCAGTCAGCATTGGAAAAGTTTAAACAAGTCAATTTGATGAGTTTGCCTGTGGTGAGTGATTTGGATCGCTTGGTGGGAAATTTGGCTTTATATGATGTGGTGGAATGGTTTAAACGTGCCGCAGACCCCAAAGCCAGTTGGGAAAATCACGTTTATCAAATTATGAATCCCAAAGTGGTGACCGTGCAGCCGGATCAACCCATTCAAGATTTAGTGCCTTATTTTGTGGAAAGATCTTTTAATTATATTCCAGTCGTTGAGCAAAAACGGTTGGTGGGAATGATTAGCCGTGCCGATATGATTGCCGCCTTATATCAACAGCTAAATCAGCAAACAAAATCTTAAGCCTTAAACTTTGATTTAAATTCATCAGACTTAAATATGGCTTTGCCAATATATAGGCAAAAAAAAAGCTACGGAATCTTGGGGGAGAAACCGTAGCGACCAAACTGGGTCAAAGGATTTTAACGTCTGTCATCATTCACAGTACGAATCGGGTCTGAATAGCCATTGGTACGGAAAAAGTTATCTTGTGCTTTAGGCATGACTAACCATAAAACCAAGTACACCAAAATACCGGGAAAGGCTGCGCTTAAGCATGATACAAAGATAAAAATAATACGCAGTAAATTTGCGTTCCAACCAAAACGTTCAGCAATACCCCCCATCACACCAGCAATCATGTTAGAGCGGTTTGAGCGATATAAACCAACATTGGCCATTCAGGTCTCCTTCAAAAAAGAATAAATTTGAATATTTCCAAATTCATATTATAGAAATGGTGACAAGCTTTGCGATTTAAAGGGTGCAGAAAAAAAATTAAGTAAAGTTATGTAATTTGAAGAATTGGTTTGATTAGTTTGCCTTTAAAATAGCTTGAGTGTTAATTAAATATCAACGATAACAATGAGATATGATTAACATATATCGCAAATATATGTATACAGCGTTGATTATTTGATTACAATATTAAGTCAGCAAGAACTGAAAAAACCAATGAATGATTGGTCTTGGCACATTATATGAAAACATCGGCTTCACCTTTTTTGATGAAATTTGCATATCTTTCAGTGTTTGCAGGAGTGTTCAGCCTCTCTTTTATTGGTTGTAGTCCAACGCATCAACCCGCAGCGGAAAAGGGTGAAAGTTCAGCATCAACTGTCGCATCGGAAGTTCAAGCGAAGCAAGATCATGGAAAAAAATTAACCCAAGTGGCAGGGCAGGCGACATTGCCGAATGACGAGGACATAAAGTCAGCTCCTGTTCCTGAGCATGCCAAAATTTTTATTGGACGTTTTCATGCCAAAGTAAAATGCGATGACAGTTTTATTCCATGCCCAGAAGGCGATGCAGAGTTCATTCTTAACTTATTGCCAGATGGCACGGTACACCGCAGTATTATTCAAATTGGAAAAGTGTTTGCTGAAAAAACCAATACGTCAGGCATTAATGTGAAATATCGTAAGGATACGTGGAGTGTCAATGAAGCACATACCGAGCTGGTGGTTCATCGAAAAGAAGGCGTGAATTTTTATTATCACGTGATTAATGAAAATAAAATCACCATGGATTTAGACAAAATACGTCAAGGTGAAGTTGATCGAAATCAGGAATTATTTTCCAAGGGTTATCCTCAGCCGCAACATGCCTATACCTTGGTGAAAGACCCAAATTAAATACTGCGAATGAAGTAAATAAAATTATAAATTGCGTTTGAGCGTCGGCGTGAAATTCGCAAATCTTGGCTAATCGAATGCAACTAGCTTATAAAAAATTGAATTATTAATACGACATAGAATTGGTGGGTTGTGTGGGGTTCGAACCCACGACCAATAGATTAAGAGTCTACTGCTCTACCAACTGAGCTAACAACCCTGAGAAAATTTTAAAAGAGCATTTTAAAATTTTAGCAAGATAAACGAAGCACGTAGTTTTGAATACTAGGGAATATTTGTTATCTAAAATTTTTCAGGTCAAATACTTCATCTAGCAAGACAAGAATGATACTTCGCAACATCGCTATAGCAAAATTTCGAGAATGGCGAATCAAAACCAGTAATGGTGATGGTTTGTCTTGGTCGGAACCTGCAGGTTTCTTTTTCTTCAACTGCCGGAAGAAAGAAGCCCTAAGAAAGAATGGTGGGTCGTCCGCGACTCGAACGCGGGACCAATAGATTAAAAGTCTACTGCTCTACCAACTGAGCTAACGACCCTTAGGGGGTATGCACAAGATTGTAATCTAAAACTGGCATTTTAGAAAGATGGTGGGTCGTCCGCGACTCGAACGCGGGACCAATAGATTAAAAGTCTACTGCTCTACCAACTGAGCTAACGACCCATCTTGTGGTATCGAAGGAAATGGTGGGTCGTCCGCGACTCGAACGCGGGACCAATAGATTAAAAGTCTACTGCTCTACCAACTGAGCTAACGACCCATTTCGCTTGATGGTGCGTATTGTAGCAAGATCTGCTTCAAGCGCAAGTAAAAAATCATAAACTTGCTTGTGTTTGATTATAAATACAACAAAGTAGCTCATTTTAGCGGATATCTGTCGCTAAAATGAGCGCTATTTGCTTAAAAACGGTATTTATATGCCTGAATATTGGCATAAATTTCAGGAGTTAAATCACAGTAAGCAGTTGCATTTGGCAGCAATACCAATAAACGTTCATCAGTTTGCTTAGGATCAAAAGCTTGTTCTTTCAGCTTGTTTTTTTGGTATTTAAATGTGCCTGTGGTTTCGACTTTTTTCTGTACACGTAAAAATACCGGTACAGCATACGCTGGTAAGCATTTTTTAAATTGTAGAACCATTTCACTACAATCTTGTTCGTTGAGTTCGGCACCATCGGTGAGCGTGATGGCAGCCATACCTGCACGGCCATTGGTATCTGGAATTTCTACGCCATAAACCACAGCTTCAGCAATTTTATCGTACTCACTCACCATGTTTTCAACTTCAGTGGTTGAAACGTTTTCACCTTTCCAGCGGAAAGTATCGCCTAGACGGTCGACAAATTGTGCATGACGGAAGCCAATGTCACGAACCAAGTCACCAGTGTTGAAGTATGAATCACCATGCTTGAATACATCTTTCATAATGACGGATTTGTTTTTTTCCGTGTCGGTATAGCCATCAAAAGGTGAGCGACGGGTAATTTTACCGATGAGTAAGCCAACTTCGCCTTTTTTAACTTTAATGCAGCGACCTTTAGCATCATGTACAGCTTCATTTTTTTCTTTATCAAACTGAATAATCGCATAAGGCGTTGGTGAAAAACCAACAGTGTTGTCAAAGTTAAATACATTACTAAAGCCGACGTTGCCTTCACTTGAAGCATAGAGTTCAAGGACTTCTTCGACCCCAAAGCGTTCTTTAAACTTATCCCAAATGTTTGGTCGCATGCCGTTACCAATCATTTTTTTCACACGATGGCCTTTTTCAAGGTCTGAATGTGGAGCATCCATCAAATAACGGCAAAGCTCGCCCACATAGCCAATGGCTGATGCATCAAATTTTTGTACATCTTTCCAAAACGATGAAGTTGAAAACTTGCGACGCAGGGCAAGGGTGGCGCTACCAGCAATCACCCCACACCAACAAACTACAGTGCCTGTAGCGTGATAGAGCGGCAAGGTCACATACATCACATCATCTTTATTCAGATTGAGAACGTGCCCATAAGTTCCATAAGCCAAAGTCCAACGGCTGTTGGTGAAAATCACCGCTTTAGGTAAGCCTGTTGTCCCAGAGGTGTAGATATAAAATAGGCCGTCTTTGCCTTTTACACTTGCAGTGGTGGGCGTGTTGAACTTTGGAAATTCATCAATCGCTTCTGCAAGATTTAAGAAGCCTTTAGGTGCTTGACCAGCATCTACACGAGTGGCTTGATCTGCGAACCAATGTAAACGATCTGCAGCTACACTGAGATCACCACGAATTTCTTCTACAGCTTGACGGCATTCTTCGCCCACAATTACCGCAATTGGGTTCACTAAGTTGATGCTGTGTGTCAGGACTTTGCCGACTTGTGATGTGTTGACCAAAGCACTGGTGACGCCAATTTTGGCTAAAGCAACGATGGTTGCCACGAGTTCAGATCGGTTTTCGATCATCACCGCAATCACATCACCTTTTTTTGCGCCCAGTGCAAGGTAATAGTGACCAATTTGATTGGCCCATTCATTGAGTTCGTTATAGGTATATTTTTGCTCTTCAAAATAAAGCGCATAACCTTTAGGATTACGCTTTACGGCTTTTTCAAATGCAATTCCCAAGCCTGCGGAAGTATTTGGGGTACGTAAATAGGCTTGCTTTAGACCACTCAACAGGTTGGGTACTTTGCTAATGAACGCGGGAATTTTTGCTGCAACATCAGCAATCCCAATAAGGTCGTGTTGTGTAGTTTGGCTCATGTGAATCCTATTTATTTTTCGTAATCCGATACGGTCTATTTCTTTGCAATGAAATTTGCAGCAAATTCTACAATTGTCTTTTAATCGTTTCGATCTAGTGCAATCAACCTAATTTGACAAAAGTATCAAAAAAAAACCAGTCACCGAAATGACTGGATTTTTTTATTCACCTGCAAAATAGCAAATTACTGCTCAGTTGCGGTGTTTGCTTTTTTCGGTGGACGACCGCGAGGACGACGAGGGCGTGCAGGTTTTTCACCTTCAGCGGCCGAGTTTTCGTCTACAGGAACCTCAACTTTCTTTTCCGCTTCAACGGCTTGAGCTTTTTCTTCTACTGGTTTAGTAGGAGCTTCAGACACTTCTTCCGTCTTTTCAGGTTGCGCACTCACATCCAGTTCAGCTTGAACGGGTGTCAGTACTTCAGCTTGAACGGGTTCAGGTGTTTCAGTTTGACCTGCAACGTCGGATACATTGGCTTCAACTGTAGCAGCTTTAGCTTCTGCAACTACAGGCGCCTCAATAGCAGTGTCTGCGACAGGCGTAGCTTCCACCTCAGCATGTGCTTTTGCTTGGTCTTGTTTCGCTTGTTCAGCGGCAAGTTTAGCAAGGCGACGACGCTCACGTGGGTCATTAGCAACACGTTTATCTGACACAGGCTTTGGTGGTGTCAAATCCAACATTGGCGCTGGTTCAGCTTCAGGTGCAGCTTTTGTAACTTGAACATCACGAGTGACAGGCTTTTTCTCTACAGCTGCTTCAGCTGCAGGTGCAGTCAAAGTCGCGGCATATTCTTCCGTGAATTTTTGCAATGCACGGTTGAATGTTGGAATTAAGCCAAATTGCTCAATCAGTACTGAGCAGTCTTCACCGTATACATGCTTAATCAAGCTGCTTACAGTGTATTGACCTAGTGTCGGCACTTGAGATGGCGAAATTTTCGGAGCCTGTGCTTGTTGAGCGCGAGCTGCACGTTGTTCGCGGCGGCGTTGACGTGGGTCATTGCTTGCACGAGACGGTTTTTGCTGCGCATGCTGTGGTTTATATCCTACTTCTTTTGTTTCAGTCGCAGGTTTTTCCACTTTTTCTGCTTCAACGACAGCGGCTTTTTGGACTACTGGGGTTTCTACAGGTTTTTCAACTGCTGGGGCAGTATTTAGCGCTACGATTTCGCTTTGAGCTTGATCAACATTTACTACAAGTGCTGTTGGCATCACGTCTTGACGTGGTGCATTAACAACTTCAACTTTAGGTTGTCGTTGATTGCGGTTTTCAGGTTGTTGCTCAGTTGCAACTTCCTGAGCAATCGCTTGCTCGTTCAATACGCTTTGATCGCGGTGGCGATTTGGGCGATTTGGACGTTGTTGGTTGTTGCGGTCACGACGTGGAACAGACTGCGGTTGCTCATTATTTTGAACATCTTGCTGTACTTGTTCGTTGTTGTGTTGACGGCGTGAGTTACGGCGGTTTTCACGTTGGTCTTGACGGTTGTCTTGGCGCGGTTCTTGACGTTCAGAACGTTGCTCTTGGCGTTCGTTTTGACGTGCTTCGTTATTACGCTGTTCTTGACGGTCTTGACGTGAAGGTTGTAACACTTCTTCATGAACTTGATGCGATTGAGCTTCTTGTTCACGTGGTTCTTTATGCTTAGTACGCTTTTTGTTGTGACGTTTTTCTTCACGGTCAGCTTTTTCTGAATGGCTGTCACGTTCTTGTTTGTGCACAACAGAAGAAGGCGCAAGGTAAGCATTATTGTCTACGACAACAACAGGCGCTGCCGATGCAGGGGTAATTTGACCAAACTGGCCACGGCTTGCAGCACCGCTATTTACCATTTGTTCAATTGCAGCAGCGGCATTGTTTGCAGTACGCGACTGGTCAACGGTTGCAGCTTGTTTTTGAACAAATAAGTTTTCTAACCATGCACATGGACTAGATGATGCTGCAGGAGCGGCAACTTGTGCAGGTGCTTGTTGAGCAGCAACGGGTTGTTGCTTATTCTTTTTGTGGCCTTTTTCTTGTTGTTGTACAGGTGCTTGTTGCTGAGCAGCAGCGGCCTGTTCTTCACCTAAATGCCACTCAGATGCTTCGTAACCTAATTCTTTTTCGCTAGAACGTGTCGCTTCAGTGCGTTCATAGCTTGTAGGTGCAAAACCTTCAGGGTTATACGAAATTTCGTAATGTGGTGTTTCTAGGTGAGGGTGTGGAAGTACAGTCACACGAACATTTGAAGTTTGTTCAAGATATACAAGGCTGTGACGCTTTTCATTCAATAAGAATGCAGCAATTTCAACAGGCACTTCAACTTGAACTTCACCATGACGTTCGCGTAGCGCAATTTCTTCCACTTTACGCATAATTGAAAGTGATAAAGAACGTAGGTCACGTACCATACCTGTGCCATGACAGCGTGGGCACACATAACCAGTGGCTTCTTCAAGCGATGGACGTAAGCGTTGACGGCTCATTTCCATCAAACCAAAGCGTGACAGTTGACCGAATTGGATACGTGCACGGTCACTTTGTGTTGCTTCACGAAGTTTAGCTTCAACCATACGTTGGTTACGGTCTTTGGTCATGTCGATGAAGTCGATCACAACCAAACCACCGATATCACGTAAACGTAATTGGCGAGCGATTTCTTCAGCAGCTTCAAGGTTGGTATTGAGCGCCGTATCTTCTACATCGCTACCACGTGTTGATTTTGCAGAGTTAATATCAATTGAAACCAATGCTTCAGTTTGGTCAATCACAATTGAACCACCAGAAGGAAGTTTTACTTCACGTTCATAGGCAGTTTGGATTTGACTTTCAATACCAAAATGAGCGAATAACGGTTCATTTAAAGTATAGGTTTTTAATTTGTCGATTTGACGTGGCATCACCGCTTTAACAAAGTTATACGCTTCATTATACGCTTGCTCAGAGTCAATCAGAATTTCAGCAACATCATCACGTAAATAGTCACGAATTGCACGTGTAACCACACCGGCTTCTTGGTGAACCAACATTGGTGATGGACCTGAACTTGATGTGCTTTGGATTTGTGCCCAAAGGTCAAGCAAGTGTTGCAGGTCAAGTTGGAGTTCTTCTTGAGAGCGGCCGATCCCTGCAGTACGTACAATCACGCTCATGCCACGAGGGACATTTAAAGACGCCAACATTTCTTTCAATTCTTCACGAACTGAACCTGAAATTTGACGGCTAATACCGCCACCTTTCGGGTTGTTTGGCATTAAGACCAAATAACGGCCAGCAAGTGAGATAAATGTAGAAAGGGCAGCACCTTTATTACCACGTTCTTCTTTTTCCACTTGAACTAAAAGCTCAGTGCCTTCAGTGATCAATTCGCGGATGTTTGAAGTTTGGCGAGGATCTGCTTTGTAATAAGAGTTAGCAATTTCGCGCATCGACAAGAAGCCTTGACGACCTGCACCGTATTCAACAAATACAGCTTCTAAAGACGGCTCTACGCGAGTCACATGACCTTTATAGATATTCGATTTTTTTTGTTCACGGGTACGATTCTCTAAGTCAAAATCGTAAAGACGCTGACCAGTGACAAGTGCAACGCGAATTTCTTCGGCATGTGTTGCATTAATCAACATACGTTTCATGGGTGTAACACCTAATAGTGATACACAGAAGAACATCGCCTGACTCGTAGCGAGCATCAGATAGCATGGATCAAGTTGCACAGATCGAAAAACATCATCTGTGCATGTGTACCGACCTTCTTTGGGTGGGCAACGGTTTTTGATTCACGTATTGATGATGGCAATACGGCTTCAATCTTTTAAACGATTAAAGTCACCTGAACGCGTTTCACTGGCGGACAAACGGTGCATTGGATGTGAGTAACTTTCACTGTCACATTGCTCGAAGAGCATCCATTCATATCTGATAGAGCGTCTTGATACGGAATTATCATCGTACCTTTACAAACTGTGCAGATCCAATACATCAAACGTTGTGGCCTGAACACGATTTCCAGGGAGCGACTGGTCTGATGTGTATCAGTTTACGTTTAAAAACCAACCTTAGTTGGCACATATTTTTTTGGGGCAAACTGTTTTATGTACCTACGGCACAATTAAACGCAACAGTTTGCAGTTTTGCCGATATAATAAGCCTTCGGCGTCGGCATAATTCTTTTGGGACCTTTCCGAGCTAAATGAGTAATTGCTTGAAAGTTCAATGACAGTAAATACTGAAATGAATCAACTTTTACTCAGTTACGGTGGTTTCCGTGCGCTGACTATATCAAACCTTGCATCATCTGCCTATGGGCTAAGCTTATGTTTCTTGCGAAAAGTATAGCTTAAATGATCATTTTTTAATCAATTTTAGTATTTTTTTAGGTCACAGTAACTGTATGAATTCTACGCAAGAATGGCAAAGCGTCACCTGGTTTGAAGTGGACGAGCATCAGGCGGGTCAACGTATTGATAATTTCCTGTTTAGTCGTCTGAAAGGTGTGCCTAAAAGTCGCATTTATCGTCTGATTCGTGAAAGCCAAGTCCGCGTCAATAAAAAACGCGTCAAAGCGGAAACCAAACTCAATATTGGTGACCAAGTTCGAGTTGCTCCAATTCGTTATGAGCAAAAAGATGAGTCTGCGGTTCCCGTATCGGACAAAGTGGCACAAAGTTTACTGAGCCGTGTGGTGTACGAAGATGAAGGCTTAATGGTGGTAAACAAACCTTCTGGTATTGCTGTTCACGGCGGTAGTGGTGTGGCGTATGGCTTGATCGAAGGCTTACGTGCCGCAACAGGGAAGAAATACCTAGAGCTGATTCACCGAATTGACCGCGACACTTCTGGTTTGGTGATGATTTCGAAAAAACGTAGTGTGTTAAAAAGCCTGCAAGACATGTTACGTGAGCACAAAATCCAAAAAACTTATGCTGCTGTGGTGAAAGGCGTGGTGAGTTTGGATAAGCAGCTGATTGATCAGCCTTTGCATCGTTACGAACTGGCGAATGGCGAGCGTCGTGTACGTGTGTCGCCTAAAGAAGGTAAAGAGTCGAAGACGCTGTGGAACGTGAAAGAACGTTTTATGCATGCCACATTGGTGTATGCGTCTCCACTTTCGGGCCGTACCCATCAGATCCGTGTACATGGTTTAAGTATTGGTCATCCATTGGTGGGCGATGAAAAATATGGTCATGAAACTGAATACCGTGGTCCAAAGCCACGTCGTTTATGTCTGCATGCTATGCGTTTAGAAATTCCGGGTTACCAAACCATTGAAGCGCCATTGCCAGAAGATATGCAAAGCCTTGTGGCGCAGCTACGCGCGCAAAAAGCTGACAAAGTGGTGAAGTCTTCGGAAGATGACGAGTAAGTTTTAAATATTAGACTTCTCCCCCTGAGCAGGACTGCTTCGTAAGTTTTCTTTCGCCCTCTCCTTTAAGGAGAGGGTCGGGGTGAGGTAAATAAATTGATGCACTCCAGAATCTGAATTACCAAACACTGAATCAAATCTAGGAAAACGTATGAACTCAGCTGTAAAACTAGTCATTTTCGATTGGGATGGCACTTTATTTGATTCTGTGGGTCAAATTGTAGCGAGTTTAAAATTTGCAGCAGATCAATATTCACAGCCGCTGACCGATGCTGATGCGAAAAGTATTATTGGTTTAGGTCTGCCGGAAGTCGCACAGCGGTTATTTCCGACGGTTCCTGAATTGCACAGCGACATTTTGCAAAGTTATGCCGATCACTATGTGGCCCATTCCAAAGGGGATATGTGGTTTGATGGTGTCGCAGATATGTTGCAGGAATTACGCGATGTCGGTCTACAATTGGCTGTTGCAACAGGAAAAAGTCGTAAAGGTCTAGACCGTGTTTTGGCTCAAACGCAAAGTCATGAGCTATTTTGTGCGACCCGAGCAGCCAGTGAAACCAAATCTAAGCCAGATCCGTTGATGTTGGCAGAAATTTTGGCGGAAACAGGACTACGTGCCGATCAAGCCATTATGGTTGGTGATACGTCGTATGATTTAGAAATGGCCCTCAATATTCAGATGCCACGTGTAGGCGTGAGCTATGGAGTGCATACTGTAGAAACACTCCAGTGTTTTCAACCCTTACATATTGCACATAGCGTAGGTGATTTGACTGAATTTCTACTAGAACACGTGAAATTACGTCTAGCTGTATAGTTTTAGATACAAACGAGTAAAAAGGGTGAAATTTGTTTTCACCTTTTTTGTTACCAAATGAATAGTAACGCAAGCTCTACTTGATGAAATGAGTAAATTCAATTATTTAAAAAAGTAATAACACTAGATTTTTCTACAATAACAAGCAGTCTTCTAGCAAATTTACCTTAAAAAGTTGAGCGCAACTATTTGGCCTTTTACCACAAGCTGGAATAGATTTTTTGTTGGAATTTTTGGTTTTATCTTATTGTTATTTATTGATTTATTTTTAAATTTTCAATTTATTAAACTAAATCAGATGAAATTGAACACCTATGCGTAAAAGTTGGCCTGACGCTAAAATAATCTTTTAATCTTATCTTTTAGTCGTATAAGCCAAGTTTTTTAGTAGAGATTCAGATTTAAGGGCGAAAAAAATAGTGAATTTTATTTAATTATTTTGACTTAAGTTTTTGAATATTAATAATAAATAATGATTAATTTATAGCTAATAGCTATAGTCATAAATAAAATAAGTATTGGTATTCACTTTCTAAAATCTCGATGCTAAATGCATCTAAACATAACGTGTAGTATGTCAAGTGAAATGCTTTAGGCGAATCCTGACATGACTTTCATCACTTTGATTTTGATGGTGATCGGGATGAAACACGTTGTGCATCCAATTTTTGCAGTTTAAGGAAACATTGATGTCGAATTCTGCTGTTGTTGAATCAGTTGCGCAAGCATTACGCGATGCGGAAGTAAATCAGGCTGCGATTGCACCGATCCGTCCACAACTTGGTGGTGAAAGTGCTGATGTAGATATTGCTTATGCCGTTCAAGAAGTGAATACCAAACGTGCGGTGGCAGAAGGTCGTCGCCTTGTAGGTCGTAAAATTGGCTTAACTTCAAAAGTTGTACAAGCGCAGTTAGGCGTTGATCAACCTGACTTCGGTATGTTGTTTGCTGACATGGCGTATGGCGATGGTGAAGAAATCCCTGCTGGTTTATTGATTCAGCCAAAAGTTGAAGCAGAAATTGCTTTGGTGATTAACCAAGACTTGACCAAAGAAAAACACACCTATGCAGACATTATGAGTGCAACAGAATATGCACTGCCTGCAATTGAAGTGGTCGATAGCCGTATTGAAAACTGGAAAATCTCGTTGATTGATACTGTGGCAGATAACGCATCTTCAGCAGGTTTTGTGCTGGGTTCTAAGCCTGTAAAACTTGCAGATCTTGACCTTGTAAATTGCAAAATGGTCATGACTCGTGGTGAAGAAGTGGTTTCACAAGGTGTGGGTAAAGCGTGTCTTTCTAACCCATTAAATGCAGCTGTATGGTTGGCTGACGAAATGGTTCGTCGTGGTCGTCCATTGCTTGCAGGTGACATCGTATTGACCGGTGCCTTAGGCCCAATGGTTGTGGCAAATCCTGGTGATGAATTCAAAGTTGAAATTGAAGGATTT
This sequence comes from Acinetobacter sp. YH12140, assembly GCF_013418475.1. Lineage (NCBI taxonomy): Bacteria > Pseudomonadati > Pseudomonadota > Gammaproteobacteria > Moraxellales > Moraxellaceae > Acinetobacter > Acinetobacter sp. YH12140. The sequence continues at coordinate 231,706 of NZ_VPBZ01000006.1, read as the reverse complement.
GGTTCTGTGACTGCAGCATTTGCAGCGAAATAAGCTTGGGTTTTACGGAATTTTTAAGAGTACACATTCATGAAAAAGATTAAATGTGCATTGATCGGTCCAGGGAACATTGGTACTGACTTGCTTTACAAACTTCAACGCAGCGAATTTTTAGAACCAGTATGGATGGTTGGTATTGACCCGACGTCTGAAGGTTTGGCTCGCGCTGCTAAAATGGGTTTAAAAACCACTGCTGAAGGCGTAGATGGTTTACTTCCACACGTAATTGAAGACGACATTAAAATCGCATTTGATGCAACTTCTGCCTATGTTCATGCTGAAAACAGCCGAAAATTAAATGAACTTGGCGTGTTAATGATTGACTTAACACCTGCTGCAATCGGTCCATTCTGCGTACCACCAGTAAACTTAGAAGCGTTATTGGACGCAGGTGAAGTTCCGAACGTCAACATGGTGACATGTGGTGGTCAGGCAACGATTCCTATGGTTGCTGCGATTTCACGAGTTCAGCCTGTTGAATACGGCGAAATCATTGCAACAGTTTCAACAAAATCTGTGGGTCCAGGTACACGTAAAAACATTGATGAATTTACTCGTACGACTGCTGGCGCTATTGAAAAAGTGGGCGGTGCGAAACAAGGTAAAGCGATCATCATCATTAACCCTGCTGAGCCACCACTGATGATGCGTGATACTGTTCACTGTCTTGTTGAAGGTGAACCAGATCAAGCAGCAATCACTGAATCTGTACATGCGATGATTCTTGAAGTTCAAAAATATGTACCAGGTTACAAACTTGTAAATGGTCCTGTATTTGACGGTAACCGTGTTTCAATCTTCTTAGAAGTTGAAGGTTTAGGTGATTATCTTCCTAAATATGCAGGTAACCTCGACATTATGACTGCGGCAGCTGCACGTACTGCAGAAATGTTTGCAGAACGCGTATTAAACACTGCTGAAGCTTAAGGAATACCAAAATGTCTAAGATTATTATTAATGATATGACTTTACGTGATGGTATGCATCCTATGCGCCATCAAACTACACCTGAACAAATGGTTGCCATTGCAACTGCTTTGGATGATGCAGGTGTACCTTTAATCGAAGTTACGCATGGTGACGGCTTAGGCGGTAACTCTGTGAACTACGGTTTTGCAGCAGCAACCGATGAAGAATACCTAAAAGCGGTGATTCCAAACCTGAAACAGGCGAAAGTATCTGCACTTTTACTTCCTGGTATTGGTACGGTTGACCATTTGAAAATGGCACATGATGTTGGTGTAGCAACCATTCGTGTTGCAACGCACTCAACTGAAGCTGACGTTTCTGAACAGCACATTACTGCTGCACGTAAACTTGGCATGGACACTGTGGGCTTCTTGATGATGGCGCACATGGCAACTCCTGAAAAACTTTTGGAAGAAGCCAGCAAAATGGTGTCATACGGTGCAAACTGTATTTATGTGACTGACTCTGCTGGTTATATGTTGCCTCAAGACGTGACTGACCGCGTGGGTATTTTACGTGCCAACCTAGCTTCAGAGATCGAAATCGGTTTCCACGGTCACCATAACTTAGGTATGGGTGTTGCGAACTCTGTTTCAGCGGTTCAAGCTGGTGCAACGCGTGTCGATTTAGCTTCTGCAGGTTTAGGTGCAGGTGCAGGTAATACTCCACTTGAATTGTTTGTTGCGGTTGCCAACCGTATGCAAATGGAGACAGGTGTGGACTTGTTTAAAGTTCAAGATGTTGCGGAAGATTTAATCATTCCAATGATGACACATCAGATCCGTGCTGACCGTGATGCAGCAACTTTAGGTTATGCCGGTGTTTACTCATCATTCTTGTTATTCGCGAAACGTGCTGAAGCGAAATATGGCGTTTCTGCGCGTGAAATTCTTCTTGAGCTTGGTCGTCGTGGTACTGTTGGTGGTCAAGAAGATATGATCGAAGATTTGGCATTGACCATGTCTAAAGCAAAAGAAGCCAATGCTTAATTTGCTTTAAATCAAAAAGCGCCCGAAATGGGCGCTCTTTTTATGTCTGAAGTGGCTGTGTTGGTTTGAGATGGGCTTGAGATTACGTTGAGATTGATTTGAGGCATGAAAAGTGGATTGAAATAAGAAATATCTTACGAACCAATGGCTGATTTCGAGCAGCCATAGTAGTAAAATTTAACTTTAAGTTGTTGATGATTATATAAATTAAATATCATGTCATAGCTAAATTTTATAAATTAAATGAGGATAAATCTCATTAGAAAACTTTGATTAAACTTAAAAGCAATTAATACAGGGGATGTAATTGCAAAAAATAAAAAACTTTAAATTTTATGTTAATAAAACATGGGGTTAATTTAATCAGCCGTTCTAAATGATAAAAGGGAGTTATTGTTTTAATCTCTAAGGAAAATAACCAGATATCGCATCCAAAGTTCAAGTCGTACAAAAGCCTGATAAACCTTAATACTGTAGTCGGATTTTTTTCCAAGGTATTGTTGAGCATGATGATGTCATAGCTTAATTTGATCACTGGGAATAAGCCATGCGTCGTCAAAATTTATGGATAGCAATTCTTGCTGCGACAGCAACATTAGGAACATCTGCAACTTATGCGGACTTTGTTGACGACAGCCAAGTACAATTGAAATTTAAAAACTTCTACTTAGACCGTCAAATTAAAGAAAATCCGGCAGGTAACTGGGGTTCATGGTCACAGGGTGTGACTTTGGATGCCAAGTCAGGGTATCAAGATATTGGTGCAGGTATTCAAGTGGGTGCGGACCTGCTGGTACAGCATGCCTTTAAACTCAATGGCCGTGATACCAATGCAGACTTTATTTTGCCGCACGATGGTAAAGAATCAAAAGATAACTTTGGTAAAGTGGGTGTGACCCTTAAAGCCAAAGTGTCAAAAACTGAATTGAAAGTGGGCGAGCTATTGCCGGTATCTCCAGTGCTAGTATTTGATCCATCACGTCAGTTGCTGACTACTTACAGCGGTGCATGGCTGGAGTCGAAAGACCTGAAAGATACCAAGTTGACCGTGGCTTATATTGACGGTATTAATAATCGTTATGATAACCAGTTCCGTGATTTAACTTTATTTTCACCAGGTAAAAAGCTGCCGAATGGAAAAATAGGTCATTTTGACAACGGTCCAGCATCTGACGGGATGTATATTGCGGGGATTGATCACCAATTTACGCCTGAAATTGGTGGTAGCTACTGGTATGCCGATGTACAGGATATCTACCAACAGCACTATATAGGTGCGAACTACAAAACTAAACTGGGTGAAAAAGTCAAGTTAGACAGTCATATCCGCTATTTTGATAACTCGGATTCGGGTGACAAGCTCTATGGTGAAATTGATAACCAAGCGTTGTCGGTGGGGGCGAAAGTCAATTATGGCTCACATACGTTTGGTTTAGGTTATCAACAAATGTTTGGTGACAATGCCTTTCCAACTTTGGGCGGCTGGGTGCCACAGCCGTACCTTGTAAACTGGGGCGTAGCGACATTTACCAATCCAGATGAAAAATCATGGGGCTTTACTTATGGCTATGACTTTGCAGAGCTTGGTGCGAAAGGCCTAAATGCTACAGCGGTTTACTTTACAGGTTCTGATGCAGAAATTGGTACTGCAAATGGCATCCTGAAAGATCAAAAATCTGATGAGCTTAACTTAATCGTGAACTACACCGTGCCTGAAGGTAAGTTGAAGGGCTTAGGCTTCCAGGCAATGTATATCGATGCCGATTTCGATTACAAATCTGACTTGCAAGAGTACCGTGTCGCGACAACTTATACCTATAAGTTCTAATTTCTCAGGATAAAAAAAAGGGAAGTGGATTCATTGCTTCCCTTTTTATTCGCTGGTTTATTTAAAAAAGAAATACCTCAAAGATTTTATGGATATATTTTTGAGTTATGTATTTAAAAACAATAACTTAAATTATAGTCTATTTGTTATTTATGATCGTAAATATGTATCAGTTAGCAGTGGCTGAACAGGTAATATGAGACTGTAAAAACCACAAAATCCAAAAGAGTCCCCCTTGTGTTTAAATCCGTTATGGATTGAAACATAAGCTCTACGCAATACGAGGAGCATGTATGAGCACTGTTCAGATTCCTGACTATACAACTGATTCATTCTTTGGTTTAGAAGATAAATGGATTGAAACTGCTGAAGGCGAATTAACGCATTACCACGAAGTGGGTGAAGGCACACCAATTCTATTTTTACACGGTTCAGGTACAGGTGTATCTGCTGCTGCTAACTGGTGGTTGAACCTACCTCAAATTGGTGAACAAGCACGTTGTATCGCTATCGATACGATTGGCTATGGTCAAACTGTTGTTGCACCGAATACTGCTTATGGTATCCGTGCTTGGGTTGATCACGCTGTACGTACGTTAGACGCACTAGGTATTGAAAAAACTTGGTTAGTGGGTAACTCACTCGGTGGCTGGTTAGCATTCCAAATGGCTTTGGACTATCCAGAACGTGTATTGGGTATCGTTTCTATGGGTACAGGCGGTGCTAAACAAACTGCAGCACTTAAAGCACATGCAAACCCTGTATTAACCGAAGAAGGCATCAAGAAAACCTTGTCTATGTTTGTTGTAAACAAAGACTTGATCACAGACGAATTGGTAAAAGTACGTTTTGCATCTGCTGCAAATGACTATGCATCAAATCGTTTGATGGATGTTGTTGGCGCACGTGACCGTGACCGTTTCGAATTCCCATTAGATTTTGAAAAAATGAAAGACATTACTGTGCCAGTATTGTTGATTCATGGTGTACAAGACGTGGTGATTCCTGTATCTCGTACGTGGGATATTTTGAATACCGTTCCTCATGCTGATGCGCATATTTTCAGCCAATGTGGCCACTGGTCTCAAGTTGAAAAAGCAGAAGAATTCAACACCGTGATTAAAGATTATTTAAAAGCGCGTGGTGTGTAATTTCTTGTCACTGACATGAAATTCAAAAAAAGGATGGTTTTGCCATCCTTTTTTTTATATAAATCTTTTGAAAGAAATACTTTAAATGAGTATTATTATCATTAAAAGGTCGACAGTGTACGGTCTAAATCAGTAAAAAGGCATAAAATAAGCTCATCTAAATGGTTGGGGATGGGGAATTATTTATTAGACTTAAGTTGTAAATCGGCTATTCTTAGCAATTTTTATCAATGTCTAAACTAATATTTATAAGTTATTTTCCATCAAGTCGATATGCATGATAGATAAAATGCGTCGATTAAAACATTTAAACGATTAAAAAAGCGACTTTTTAGCCATAAAAAAAGCACCATTATTTATTTCAAAAATAATGGTGCTATATCTATAAATTATGACTTGGCGAAAATTAACGCTGTTCGCGATTGATATCGAGATAAAAAACTTTGGTTAGCAGTTCAAGGAATTTATCTACAGCCACAGAACTCGCCGTTTTTCGGTAACTTACGTACAGGTCTAGATACGGTAATTCGACATCTAAAGGACGAATCACAGTATTGTTCATGGTCAATGGCGCGATGTATCCCGGTAGGATCGTGCAGCCTAAACCCATGCCGATGGAGTTAATGTTAAACAGGATATTGTCGGCTTTTTGCACGATATTAAATTGAACGCCATGGTTAGAAGCAAAGTCTAAAATGGCTTCATGCAACGTGCCTGATTGTTCGCGTGCAGGAATGATAAAATCAATACCATTCAATGCTTTAACTGGAATACGTTCGTACTTCGCTAAAGGGTGATCTTTGGGTAAAATAAAGATCAATGGTTCACGTAGTACAAACTGACTTTCTATTTCGTCGCTATGAAAGTTATTGCGAGTAAAAGTGATATCTAGTTCACCTTTTTGTAGCAATTTCATCTGATCGCGATTATTTAAACTAAGTAATTCAATTTTGAGTTCTGGGTTTTGAACACGCAGATTTGGCAAGACGTATGGGAAGATTTTCATCTCTGCGACGGGCACAAAACCAATCCGTAGCATCTGTTGTTTGGCTTGTGAAACCTGACGTGCCATCGCTACGGCCTTGTCTGCTTGAGCTAGTGTCAAACGTGCTTGTTCTAGAAATACGGCACCTTCTTCTGTGAGCTCAACTTTGCGTTTAGTCCGGTGCAACAATTTTACGCCGACATCTTCTTCAAGATCTTTAATTTGTTGGCTTAAAGAAGGTTGAGCAGTATAAAGTTTTAACGCAGCTTTACTGAAATTGAGTTCTTCAGCAACAGTAATGAAGTAGCGTAAGTGTCGTAATTCCATATAATCAACCCGTGGAGTAATCCAAAAAATGTCTTACTTAGAAGTTCGTTCAGTATAATCTATAAACAACTATTGCGTGAGGATTATTTTGCCATTCACGAAATAAATGGTGTTCTCGGTAATTTAAAAAAAATACTATAAAAAAAATCTACCGTAATAATCCATAAAATCTCTTAATTAAAACAAAATAAATATTTCCCGAATATCGCTCTAAAATCCATCATCGTTGAAAAGTTGAGTCTATTACTTTGTGCCTTATGGTCACAGGAGAGCTTTTCATGAGTGGAAAAATTGATGTGCGCGAAATCGATGCTTTAGTCGATGCACAAAATGGACGTATCACGCCATCTATCTATACCGATCCAGACATTTACGAACTTGAACTAGAACGTGTGTTCGGTCGTACATGGTTATTCCTATGCCATGAGAGCCAAATTCCTAAAGCCGGCGATTTCTTCAATACCTATATGGGTGAAGATCCAATCATCGTGGCACGTCAAAAAGATGGCTCAATCAAAGCATTCTTAAACCAATGTCGTCACCGCTCTATGCGTGTGAGCTTCGCGGACTGTGGTAATACACGTGCGTTTACTTGCCCATACCACGGCTGGTCATACGGTATTGACGGTTCTCTAAAAGATATCCCGCTTGAAGATCGTGCTTACCCACATGGTGCATGTAAAGAGCAATGGGGTCTGGTAGAAGTTAACCGCGTTAAATCATACAAAGGCTTAGTATTCGGCTGCTGGGATGAAACAACTCCAGATCTAGAAGAATACATGGGCGATATCGCTTGGTACCTGGACGGCGTTGTAGACCGTCGTGAAGGTGGTACGGTGATCGTTGGTGGTGTACACAAATGGGAAATCGACTGTAACTGGAAATTTGCAGCTGAACAGTTCGCTTCTGACCAATACCACGCGTTGTTCTCTCATGCATCTGCGATTCAGGTGCTTGGTGCTAAACCAGATGATGAATCTTCTAAGAAATTAGGTGCTGCACAAACTGCCCGTCCAGTTTGGGAAACTGCCAAAGACGCGATCCAATACGGTTCACGTGGTCACGGTTCAGGCTTCTTCTTCACTGAGAAACCAGACGCAAACGTATGGGTGGATGGTGAAGTAGCAAACTACTTCCGTGAAACGTATGAAGAAGTGAAAGAACGCCTAGGTGAAACTCGTGCACTGCGTCTTGCTGGTCACAACACTATGTTCCCAACACTATCTTGGTTGAACGGTACTGCAACGCTTCGTGTATGGCACCCACGTGGTCCAAACAAAACTGAAGTATGGGCATTCTGTATCTGTGATGCGGACGCGCCAGAAGATGTACAAGCAGCATTTGAACGTTCTGCAACACGTGCCTTCGGTCCTGCTGGTTTCCTAGAGCAAGATGACTCTGAAAACTGGATTGAAATTCAAAAAGTTTTACGTGGTTATAAAGCCCGTCAAAACAAATTAATTATGGAAATGGGTAAAGGTAACGAGAAAGTACGTGAAGATGGTATCCCTGGTATCACCAACTACATTTTCTCAGAAACAGCTGCACGAGGTATGTACCGTCGTTGGGCTGACCTACTGATTCATGAAAAATGGGAAGACGTTGAAGCTGCGGCTGACGAATATGAGAAGGAGCTTATGAAATGAGTCAAAGTAGTTTAGAACTCCATCACCAAATTAGTCAGTTTCTTTATCGTGAAGCAAAATTGCTGGACGATTGGAAGTTCCGTGATTGGTTAGCTGTATTAGCGGAAGATATTTCTTATACGCTACGCACAACACCAAACGCGCAAACACGTGACCGTCGTCGTTCGATTGAGCCGCCAACAACTTGGGTATTTAACGATACTAAAGATTTGTTGGAACGCCGTGTAGCTCGTTTAGAGACAGGTATGGCTTGGGCTGAAGAACCTCCTTCACGTACAACACACATGGTTTCAAATGTGATTGTTGAAGCGACAGAAGTTGAAGGCGAATACGACGTTTACGTAACGTACTTGTTGTACCGTACCCAGAAAGAGAAAGATGTAACAATCTACTGTGGTAAGCGTCACGACAAGATCCGCAAAGTTGACACTGAGCAAGGTTTCGAAATCTTCAACCGTAAGATTACCCTTGATCAGGTGACTTACAACTCACATAACCTGAGCGTGTTCTTCTAATGAATAAGATTTTTGTTTGCCAAGTTGACGAATTAGACGAAGGCGAAGCATTGAAAGTAGATTGCGGCGTTAACGGTATCGATGCGCTTGCAGTATTCAACAACAATGGCGAATTTTTCGCGATGAACGACCGTTGTTCACATGGTAATGCTTCAATGTCTGAAGGTTACCTTGAAGATGATGGCACTGTTGAATGTCCACTTCATTCGGCTCGATTCTGTTTGAAAACTGGTCAAGCATTATGCTTACCAGCAACAGATCCTATCAAGACATTCCCTGTGATTGTTGAAGATGGTGCTTTATACGTAGAGATGGCAGGAGAGTAATCATGGGTTGGCTACAAGGCGAAGTTGCACTTATTACCGGTGGTGGTTCAGGCTTAGGCTGGGCATTGGTTGAACGTTTCTTAGAAGAAGGTGCAAAAGTTGCTGTTCTTCAACGTTCTCAATCGAAAGTTGATGCATTGAAAGAACATTTTGGTGACCGCGTGCTTGCGATCGCAGGAGATGTAGCCAGCTATGAGGATAATGTTCGTGCAGTTCAAGCAACTGTAGAACATTATGGCAAACTTGACTGTTTCGTCGGAAACGCAGGTATCTGGGATCATTACGCAGATATCGTCAATACATCGGGTGAACAGCTGGAAAAAGCTTTTGATGAGATTATGGGTATTAACACCAAATCTCTCATCTTAGGTGCCAAAGCTGCACTTGATGCATTGATAGCTTCGGAAGGTTCTATCATATTTACTTTGTCTAACTCAGCACTGTATTCGGCAGGCGGAGGCCCTGTATACACAGCATCTAAGCATGCTGGCGTTGGGATTATGAAAGAATTAGCCTATGAGCTTGCGCCTAAAGTACGAGTGAACGCTGTTGCTCCGTCGGGTATGAATGTAAACATCAAAGGTGCTGCTTCTTTAGGCCAAGAAAACCTCGGTCTGCTCGATGCACGTGATCCTGAGAAGATTGCACGCGGCATGCCGCTCAATTTCTTACCCGAACCTGAAGATATGACTGGTTCATACGTGTTATTGGCTTCTCGTCAAAACAACCGCCCATTAACTGGTGTTTTAATTAATGCTGAATGTGGTCTGGGTATCCGTGGTTTACGTCAACCACGTGCTGGCTTCTTTGACGAGATTTAATTCGCCAAATACGTAAAGGACTTACTCGGCAGCCGTCTTGGCTGCCTTCCGTTTAGGAGTCACCCATGGCCGTTAAACTTATTTGTGCATCGCACAGTCCCCTAATGGAATTCGCTTCTCCGCAAGAGAAATACAAAGAGGAAAAAGTTCGCGAAACTTTTGCCAAACTTGCTAAAGAAGTTGAAGACTATAATCCAACATTGATCATTACTTTTGGTCCAGACCATTTCAATGGTTTCTTCTATGACCTCATGCCATCTTTCTGCGTCGGTATTCGTGCCAAAGCAGCAGGTGATTGGGATTATGGTAAAGACAATGACCACATCAATGTGCCTGAAGAAACAGCAATCAGTCTGGTTCGTCGCGTATTGGATGAAGGTGTCGATGTTGCATACTCTTATCGTATGCAGGCAGACCACGGTGTGACTCAACCATTACATTTCCTTTGTGGTGGCAAGCTCGATCGTTATCCAACGATTCCAATTTTTATCAATGGTGCAGCTGCGCCGATGCCAACAACCAAGCGTACAGTCGCTTTGGGTCGTGCAGTCGGTCAGTTCATTAAATCATTGAACTTAGAGAATGAACGTGTACTTGTTTTGGGTACAGGTGGTTTGTCTCATGATCCACCAACGCCGCAAATGGGTTCAGTTCCACCAGAAGTGGAAGAGTTCCTGATTGCAGGTCGTAATCCAACTGAAGAGGCACGTAATACACGTCAAGGCAAAATCATTGCTGTCGGTCAAAAACTCGCAGCGGGTGATACTTCTGTCGCAGTGCCTTTAAACCCAGAATGGGATCGTGCATTGCTTGATACTTTCGCCAAAGCTGACTTTGCTGCCATTGAAGCGATGACTGAAGCTGAAATTCGTGTTGAAGGCGGTCGTGGTGGTCAAGAAGTTCGTTCTTGGATGGCTGCTTTTGCTGCACTACATGAAGTGGGCGAATACGACATGACAACACATTGCTACGAAGATATTAGTGAGTGGATTGCGGGCTTCGGCATCGTATCTGCAAAATTGAAATAAGGAACAAACCCATGAGCCAAAATGGTATCGAAACCATCGTTATTGTTGGAGCTGGTCAAGCTGGTGCTAGCGCCATTTTAGAACTCCGTGCGAACAAGTATGAAGGCAAAATCATTTTGGTGGGTGATGAAACACATCTTCCTTATGAACGTCCGCCTTTGTCTAAAGACGTAATTCTAAAACCTGAAGAGACCAAAATCGAAATTCTGTCAGAAGAAAAATTGGCAGAACTCGGTGTTGAACATATTCGTGGCAATGGAGTGGTGAAAATCCATAGCGATGCGAAAACAGTTGAACTGAAAAATGGTGAAATTGTTGCATTTGACAAGTTGCTTCTAGCAACTGGTGGTGCAGCACGCCGTTTACCGAATTTCGATGCTTTGGGTAAACACGTTTATACCTTACGTAACCTTGAAGATTCACAAGCATTGGTGCCTGTATTACAAGCGGGTCGCCGTATTGTATTGATCGGCGGTGGTGTGATTGGTCTTGAGCTTGCTTCTTCAGCACGTTCTAAAGACTGTATCGTGACCGTGATTGAAATGGGTCCGATGGTCATGGGTCGTTCATCTCCACGTGTTTTAAGTGAATTCTTATTGGCACAGCAACGTCTTGCAGGTGTAGATGTTCGTCTTTCGACTTCTATTGCTGACTGTAAGCTTGATGGCGAAGAAGTGGTGATCACGCTTGAAGGCGGCGAAGAACTTCGTGCAGATGCTGTAGTTTACGGTATTGGCATTGTGCCAAATGCTCAACTTGCGGTTGATGCAGGTTTAGACGTTGATTTTGCCATTAAAGTGAATGATAACTGCCAAACTTCGCATCCAGATATTTATGCAGCGGGTGATGTTGCGACTCAGCTTCGTGACTGTGGAAACCACCGTCGTGTCGAAACTTGGGAAAATGCCAATCTTCAAGCAGGTATCTTTGCTCGTCATGTAATGGGTGTTGAACATCCAACCCCAAATCCAGCGTGGTTCTGGACAGATCAATTGAATATCAACTATCAATTTGTGGGTGATATGGCTGCAAGCGAATGGATCGTTCGTGGTGAAATTAAACCTGAATTGGCGGCTGAGTCTTCATTTGTATTGTTTGGTGTAACTGACGGTGTCATTGTTGGTGGTATTACGGTGAATGCTGCAAAAGAGATGCGTCATTTGAAAAAATTGATTAGCAAGAATGCGGCGTTTGAAGCGGATAAATATTTAGATTTAAGCCAAGATTTACGTAAACTTGTAAAGTAAGCTGAATGTCTAAGAGGAGCAGACTTACGGTAACGTAGGTCTGTTTTTTTATGTCTTTAGTTTTAGCATCGCACTTATAAAGCTATTTTGTAGTCCATGTATATAGTTTTAGCTTATGTAGAACTATTCAACGGTTTTAATCCTCCCGGCCCTCCTTTTTCAAAGGAGGGAGTAGTCTTTGTGAAGAATGGATTTCGTTTGGATGGTTCCCCCTCTTTTTTAAAGAGGGGCTAGGGGAGATTATTGATCGTTTGAAGAGAAGTCCTTATACCCCAAACGATCGGGTGGCATTCATACCGCCTCCAATTTAGTTGATAAAGGGGAGAGCAATAATTGGTCTTAAACTTTATTAGTTACTGGTCTTACGAGTAGTTCCAGATCTGAATTGTGGGTTTCAGGTTAAGTCGTTAGAACAATCAAATTTGAGAATGAAATGAAATCTTCACTGCCGCTGACGGCAAGTATATATGCTCTTTTGGTACTGATTTGGGCGACGACGCCGCTCGCGATTGTGTGGAGTGTACAGGAAATACATCCGATGTGGGTGTTGATCATCCGTTACTTCGGTGCATCTATTATTGCGCTGTTTTTGTTGAAATTGATGCGTGATCCTTTGCCGTTTGATGAAACCTCATTAAAAAGTTATGTGGCAGGGAGTTTGAATTTGATTGGCGCACAGTTGTTTATTTATCTGGCAGCCAATTATCTCACCTCTGGTTTAATGGCACTGATTTTTGGTTTTTCACCCTTAATTGCCGGTTTGATTGGCCATGTAATTTTAAAAACACATAAATTGGTCGCTTTGCAGTGGTTGGGCATGGCGGTTGCAGTGGGTGGTCTAACTTTTGTCTTTGCAGATTCTGCTGATAGCAAAGTCAATCCAATTGGCGTTGTACTGATGCTAATCAGTATGGTGTCATATATCAGTTCGATTTTTTGGGTGAAACAGATTAACGCACCGTTAAAGCCGATGTCACAGGCAACCGGTTCCCTGATTGTTTCTGCTTTAGGATCGATGCTCATTATTCCATTTATTTGGCAGCATTTTCCAACCGAATTGCCAAGCGGCCGTGCAATGATTGGATTTGTCTTTACCATGATCATGTCATCCATTGTGGCAATGCTGTGTTACTTCTGGCTGATAAGACGTTTGGCCGCATCAACGGTGTCACTCAGTAATGTGATGACACCTGTCATAGCATTGGTTTTGGGAGCGACGTTGAACAGTGAACATATTAGCTCCAATGCCTTTGTTGGAATCGTGGTCGTGATGTTTGGTATTGTGATGTACTTTTGGAAAGAGTGGCGCGAGCAATATTTTAATAAAGTACGTTGAACCGTGTACATCTACAGAATTATAAGGAAGCTGCGGCTTCCTTTTTTTTCTATACCTTTGCGCTAAAGAGCGTGTTTCACATGGAACATGATGGCATTGTCGAAACAATCGACAGTTGGTGTAAAAACAACAAAATAACAAACAACAGCTACAGTCAGTTTGAGTACTATGGAATGAGCTATAAAATCAAATAGATCTGTTTGATAAAAATAAATTTAGGACAATTTTAAATGTTTGAATCTAACAAAATCGTGGTATATGCAGCGCTCTTCGGCAATTTAGCGATTGCACTGGTGAAGTTTGTCGCTGCCTATATCACGAATAGTTCGGCCATGTTGAGTGAAGCTATTCACTCTGTGGTTGATACTTTAAATGAAATCTTACTGCTCTACGGTATGAAAAAATCGCAGCAGCCAGCAAATGCACGCCATCCGTTTGGCTATGGGAGAGAGCTGTATTTTTGGGCTTTTATTGTGGCGTTGATGGTCTTTGCTTTGGGTGCGATCGTGTCGATTTATCAAGGGATTAGTCATATTTATCACCCCGAAGAAATGCAAAATCCGATGATTAACTATATCGTATTAGGTATTGCGATTTTGTGTGAAGGGACCTCTTGGTTTGTGGCATTGAAGGCATTTCGTAAAATCAAAGGGAAACAGGGCTATTTTGAAGCATTTCGACGCAGTAAAGATCCGACGACATTTACCGTGTTATTTGAAGATTCAGCAGCGCTGATTGGTCTGTTTATTGCCCTGATCGGTATCTATTTATCACACGCGCTGAATATGCCAATGCTTGATGGTCTGGCATCAATTCTAATTGGGGTTGTACTCGCTATTTCAGCAATTTTACTTGCACGTGAGACTAAAGGATTGCTCATGGGAGAAACTGCTGACCCACAATTGAGGCATAATGTCTTGATGGTTGCAGAGCAAGATCCAGCAGTGCATTCTGCCAATGGGGTGTTAACAGAGCAGATGGGTGCACATCAAGTTTTGGCATCTTTGAGTCTTGAATTTAAAGATAATTTAACGTCAGATGATATAGAAGCTTGTGTCAACAGAATTGAAGCACAAATTAAACAGCTTCATCCTGAAATTGTGGCACTCTTTGTCAAGCCTCAATCTCGGAAGGTTTGGCTTGAGCGCATGAAAGGTCGTCTTGATCAATAGGTCTGCGAGGTTAAATACTTTGCAAGGTTTGTCAGCATAGTGAATGAATTTTAAATACACATGAATCAAAAAACTCAATCAGCACAGTTTCAAATCAGTACTAAAAGCTGTATGAAACATACGTGGACGAAGCCTGTATTTGATTATCTGGCAACTGACCATTTTAATGGGGAAAAATTCTTTAATACCCTTCAAAATCCAGATGCGTTTACGCGTAAAGATATGCTGAAATGGATCATGACGCGTAAAAGCGATACATGGAAAGTAGATCGTGAGCAAGAATACCAACAGTTTTTTGCTTCTTCGCGTAGCATTCCGCACAATCGGCCATTGGCTAAAATGGATGATTGGTTGGTTTGGTTTGTCGGACATGCGACGGTTTTGATTCAAATTGGGCCATATAATTTTTTGACCGATCCTGTATGGGCGGAGTATGCAGGCCCACGTCAAGGGACTGGACCACGACGTGCTTGTCCTGCAGGAATTGCCTTAGAAGAATTACCTACAATTCATGGGGTTTTACTGAGCCATAATCATTATGATCATATGGATTTAGCAACCTTGAATTGGTTACATGAACAATTTGCTATGCCGATTTATACTGGTTTAGGCAATGCTTATTATTTACCCACACATTTCAATGTCATTGAACTTGATTGGTGGCAATCGGAAATGTTTGAAGATTTGCGTATCGTTTATACGCCTGCACAGCATGGTTCAGGTCGTGGTTGGCGAGATCAAAATCATGCCTTATGGGGAGGTTTTTCCATCGTGCATAGTACAGGACATTTCTTCTTTGCTGGAGATACGGGCTATGCCGCACATTTCAAACAAATCCATACACGCTTAGGTGCACCCCGAGTAGCGTTATTACCGATTGGAGCTTATGAGCCACGTCGTTTAATGAAATATTTGCACATGAATCCCGAAGAAGCTTTTCAGGCGCATAAAGATTTACAGTCAAAATGTTCATTGGCAATGCATTATCGGACTTTTCAGTTGACTGATGAAGCTAGAGACCAACCTGAACATGACTTACATCATGCAATGCGAAAAACATCAAAGTTAATGAATCCATTTTTAACCATGCATGAAGGCAAAAAATTGATTGTTTAAGGATTAATAGAAGGTAATTGGAATATTTAATGCCAAGAAAAAACCACCTTAAAAGGTGGTTTTTTTATTCAAAGATAAAACTTAAAGCAAGCCAGGATTACCTTGAGCTGGATCAGTTGCACGAGCAGCTTGCGCATCCGCTACAGTTAAGCCTAATGCTTTTGCAACACCTTCACCATAAGCTGGATCACATGCGTAACAGTTACGGATATGACGGTATTTGATGAAGTCGAGTGCATCGCCCATTGCGCCAGCAGTGTTATTAAACAATGCTTGTTTTTGTTCATCATTCATTAAGTTGAATAATGCACGTGGTTGACTGAAATAGTCGCTGTCATCTTCACGATAATCCCACAAGTCAGCATCACCAGTAATTTTCAATGGTGGTTCTTTGTATTGTGGTTGCTCTTGCCATTGGCTGAAGCTGTTTGGTTCATAATGCGGTGTTGCACCATAGTTACCATCCATACGGCCTTGACCATCACGACGGTTGGAATGAACAGGGCAACGTGGTGCATTTACAGGGATTTGGTAATGGTTTACACCCACGCGATAACGTGCAGCATCAGCATAGTTGAATAAACGCGCTTGCAGCATACGGTCAGGTGAGAAGCTAATGCCCGGCACCAAGTTACTTGGTGCAAAAGCGGCTTGTTCAACATCTTGGAAATAGTTTTCAGGGTTACGGTTGAGTTCGAATTCACCCACTTCAATCAACGGATAGTCGCCTTTAGGCCATACTTTGGTTAAATCAAATGGGTGATAAGGTACTTTTTCTGCATCAAGTTCAGGCATAATTTGAACGTACATTTTCCATTTTGGAAAATCGCCGCGTTCAATTGCATTGAACAGATCGGTTTGTGAGCTTTCACGGTCTTTGGCAATAATCGCTTCAGCTTCAGCATCGGTTAAGTTTTTAATGCCTTGTTGAGTGCGCATGTGGAATTTAACCCAGAAGCGTTCATTATTGGCATTAATAAAACTGAAAGTATGACTGCCAAAACCATGCATATGACGGTAACCATCTGGAATACCGCGGTCAGACATCACAATCGTAACTTGGTGTAGAGCTTCAGGTAGTAAAGTCCAAAAATCCCAGTTATTAGTTGCACTACGCTTATTGGTTTTAGGATCGCGTTTCACTGCTTTATTTAAGTCAGGGAATTTACGAGCATCACGTAGGAAGAAGACAGGTGTGTTATTACCAACTAAATCCCAGTTACCTTCTTCAGTATAGAATTTAAGGGCAAAACCACGAATATCGCGTTCTGCATCTGCAGCACCACGCTCACCCGCTACGGTAGAGAAACGAGCAAAAAGTTCAGTTTTTTTACCAACTTCTGAGAAAATTTTAGCGCGGGTATATTGGGTAATATCGTTAGTCACGGTAAACGTACCGAAAGCACCAGAACCTTTGGCATGCATACGACGCTCTGGAATTACTTCACGAACGAAATTACCGAGTTTTTCATTAAGCCATAGGTCTTGGGCAAGTAAAGGACCACGTGCACCTGCCGTCATACTGTTCTGATTATCTACAACAGGAGCACCAGCATCAGTTGTTAGGTGGGTGACAGGACATTTTTTAACGTCGTCGCTCATTGAGTATCTCCATTATTATAATCATGTATTAAAGTTGGGAGTTATAACCTTTAAATTGATAACACGCTCAACAGCACATGACATTAACCGTTTTGTTAATTCATTTTAAAGTGACAATGTGACAACAGTTTTTCTCTCATTCTAAAATTTTTCAAGCAGCAATCAATCGAAGAGAAGTCATAAAACTGTAGCCGTTAAAAGCTTAAAAATCTTTATATACTTATTGACTCTAAAGCTTTCTGTGGCTTTTGACAAATGGAAAAATAGTTTTGAATAAATGGTTAATTCGATTTATTAAGTTATTGAATTTATATTATTTATTTATATATTTTGTTTTAATATTTTATCCATGAATTAAACTCAAATATATAGCTATGATAGGTAGAACAGGACGAAATATCTAAATCCATATTTTTATTATGGATTTTGGCCTTAATATAGGTTTTTTAGCTGATTCTAGTTAATGAAAGACATTTTTATGTTGTTAATATTGCAGAGTTTTTCAGCATTAAAGACATTATTTAATACTTAAAATAAGCTAAAAATACAGCTGAAGAAATATTGGCAAGTGGTCTAAGTTGTTTTAGAAAATTGTAAATAAATTCTTTATGGGGTGATGGTTGGCACACCTATCTTTATTGTTGTCAGGTCAGGTGTTGTCACTCCAGCGTGTATCGATTCCTACATCATATCAACTACTAGGTAACCTTACGTGATCGCATATCGTAGTTGAGGGGGTTAATGGCGAACCCATTTTGACCTCGGGATATATTTTACTCCCAAAAGGATAAGCACTTAAACAAGACTGGACCGTATTGGCATGAGCACATGGCACGACTCGTGTGGCTGATACAAGTGCTCCTTCAAGTGATTATACAATGGGCCTGTATATAGTTTGCAACTAGTCATAGATGGTGCAATCGACAGTTGTTTGAGGCATGGCTATGTAGTGGTTGCAACAGATTATAAGGACTGGGTAAGCCAAAACTGCACCCTCATATGAATGTAGTCAGTTAAGTTTATAATTTGGTGCATTCTGTGCGTGCATTGCATTCTTGGAAGCCGAGGCAATTTAGTAAAGACTGGATGCTGATGGGGCGTAGTCAAGGTGGTGCAGCTGTGATTGCGGTTGCAGCTCAGGAGCAAAAAGATGCGCTTGAATTAAATTTTAAAGCTGCAATACCCTTGGCACCGGGTGGTTATCAATATGAATGTATTGCTGAATACGTAAAAACCAATCCAAACCCAGATACCAACGTAGCGGCATTTTTCCCCAGCGTGTTGTAGGGAGCAGCCGCAGCAGATCGATCAATGTAGATTAACAGGTTAGTCCAGATATGCAGTCTTTACTAAATCAGGCCCGTAAACGCTGTTTGTCAGAACTACAAACTGAGTTAAAACAAGCACCTCAGCCAATCTTTTAAAAAATTCAGACTTAAGGCCATCTCTAAGCTATTTAAAACGGTAGTCGATTGAATATATGACCCTAACCGTAACACTGATGTTTGTTTAAGGCGCCGCAGACCATTTGTAGATCACCTTGGTACTCAAAGTTATTACCAGAAAGTGTGCAAATAAAAATTGCCAGTAGTTATCAGGCGATCCCAAATGGCTATCATCGGGTGCATTAGGCCATAGTCCAAAATATACGGCTGAATTTTTAAAGAGCTTACAACTGGCCAGCATTGCAAAGGCGTATAAATGAGATAAGTAAGCTGGCAATAAAAGCTTAACTTCTAAAGCATTTTTATTGAAGTCTGAACCAAGTGATGAATGATTTTCTTCTACTGTAAAAATGAATTTCCTAAATATCTAAAATAACTGGTTTAAGAGCCGGTTTTTTTGTAAATAACATGACTTTATTTTATTCACCGATGCATTTGAAACGTCATTAGACTTGTCCGCGAAGTCTAATCGCGCAACATATGAATTATATCTCGCTTTAATTCATCCCATTCAGTAAAGTTGGGTACGATCAACAAGCTTTGCGACACAAAGCCATAACACACTCTTTGTATATTTAAAGCCATTGGCTTGAGCTTTTCCTCGTTATTTATAAAAGGCTTAAGCATGTGTTGCCACATTTGCACCATCATGACATAACTTTTACGGTAACTTTCAATATCTGAAATCCGCCGTTCCAATAAAAACACCTGTGACCATAAAAACTGCTGCGCTTGAATTTGCTCAATTTGAAAGTGGATGATTTGCTGTAAATACTCTTGAAAATCCAAATCTGTGGATAACTTCATCAGCGATTGTGCATAAGTTTTCATCTGTTCGGCATTGTGTTTCACATGCAAATGAATGGTCAGCGCAATCAAATCTTCCTTCTTAGAAAAATATTCATAAAATGTCCCTAAGCCAACGCCTGCAAGGTCGGTAATTTCCCGAATGGTAATTTTGTCGGCAGGGCGCTCATGCAAAAGCCGAACAAAACTGTCCTGTAAGGCTTCTTGGGTGAGCTTTGCACGTGATTGACGCGGCTTACGCCGTATTTGAATGGCTGAATTCTTCATATTGTTAAGCGCTGAAAACCGAACGTCTATGCTTTAAATTTTCTCTATACTGAAATGAAAAGCCAACGAGAACAAGTGGAAAATATAGACGATGAATACATTAGAACAGCCATGGATGACACATCAAATCAGCAACCAATTTGATGAGCTGGAAAACTACAATCTATTTTCAAGCGATACGGTTTTACATGAAATCTTAAAACGCTATGGCAGCCATGATCAGCCGACTTTATGCGAAATGGGCAAAGTGGCAGGTTCGAGTGAATACTTTCAGCATGGGGCTTTAGCCAACAAACATACCCCAATCTTACATGCCTTCGATGCGCGAGGCCGCCGTACTGACTTTATCGAGTTTCATCCTTCATGGCATAAATGGATGGGACTCAACCGCCAGTTTGATACCCATGCACATCCATTTAATCAGCCAAATTCCAAGGCAAAATGGGTGGAATGGGCAGCACGTTTTTATTTAGCAGGTCAGGTCGAGTGCGGCAATTTATGTCCAAATTCAATGACACTCGGCAGTATTCCACTCATTCAGCGTGAACCTGAACTGTGGGCCAAAATTGGAGAGAAACTACTATCGACTGAATATGATGAACGCGATGTACCGATTGCGCAGAAAAAGTCGATTTGGCTCGGTATGGGCATGACTGAAAAGCAGGGCGGTTCAGATGTACGTGCTAATGAAACTATAGCTGTGCCTATGGCAGAAACAGGACGAGGCAAAGCTTATTTGCTGACAGGGCATAAATGGTTTTTCTCTGCACCAATGTGTGATGCGCATTTGGTGGTGGCAAAAACCGAACAAGATGGCTTGGCTTGTTTCTTTGTGCCACGTTGGTTGGAAGATGGCACCAAGAATAATATTCAGGTGCAACGCCTAAAAGAAAAAGTCGGTAACCGCAGTAATTCAAGCTCGGAAGTCGAATTCAAAAATGCGTGGGGCATTATGATTGGTGAGGCAGGGCGTGGCATTCCAACCATTATTGAAATGGCGAATTACACCCGTCTGACCTGTTCGGTCGGTTCGAGCGCCATGCTGCGTCAAGCTTTGGTGCAATGCATTGCCTATACCCGTCAGCGTCAGGCTTTTGGTAAACATTTGATTGAACAACCCTTAATGCGTGCAGTTTTGGCAGATTTGGCTTTAGAGAGTGAAGCAGCGACGCAGCTCAGTTTCCATTTGGCGCAGTGCTATGAATCAGATGATGCCTTGTCTGTGGCATGGAAACGCATTATGACCCCAGCAGCTAAGTTTTGGATTTGTAAACGTGCAGTCGAACTAACTGGTGAGATGATGGAAGTCTTTGGTGGTAATGGCTATGTCGATAACGGCATCATGGCGCGCATCTTTAAAGAAGCACCTGTGAATACCATTTGGGAAGGTTCAGGCAATGTCATGTGCTTGGATGTGCTGCGTGCGATTGGACGTGATCCTGAGTCCATCGAAGTATTATTTAAAGATCTCGCTTCAACTGCAAGCACAGATGAAACCCTACAAGCTGAATTACAAGACCTGTTTAGAATGTTCCATCAATCACCTGAAGATTTACAATTTATGGGGCGTAGCCTAGTCAGTCGCTTAACAGTTTTGGCACAAGCAGTTTTACTGAAACGCTATGCGCCTGATTATGTAGCAAATGGTTTTATTCAAAGCCGTTATAGCGCTAAACACGGGCAAGTGGTGGGGATGTTGGATGCCAAAATGGTCGATGTAGAGCGTTTGTTGGAACGGGCTTTCGCATCTTAAAATGGATTCCCTCTCCCTGTTGGGAGAGGGTTATGGAGAGGGAAGTAATGTGGCAAAACAATTTTTTATGGCCATGGGACTAACGACGCTGTATCAAAAAGCCATAGGAAAGTGCTTGAAAAAATCTAAAAATAGACCAATATATGCACTACAGCACGAGGGTGCTGTATAGGCAAAAGGTGAATGCAAATGGCAAAGAAAAAAGTCCTGCCTGAAGTTGAAGTTCGCAACTTTGTGGCAAAACACATGAACGATTTTAACAAAAGCCAAACTTTTGTAGATCGAAAGAAAAATGCAAAACGTGGCTATGCAAAGCACAAAAAAGGGGGATATTCGAATGATTATCTCCCTTTTTATTGGTCTGTATTTTTATAATTTAACTGACTATTCGTGTCGCTGATTTCACCATATCACCTAGACCATGAGTCTTAAAGTAATACTCCATTAAGCTTTTCACCATCAGTGGATTATTCATGCTTAAGGCACGATCTAAGAGCTCTTTTGCATCTGGCATCGGCACATGGCAGATGGCTTTACGAACTTTCAGGATATTACTCGAACTCATCGATAGGGTATTAAAGCCCATTGCCATCAATAAAATAGCGGTGAGTGGATCACCAGCCATTTCCCCACAAATACTAATCGGCTTGTCGTATTTATGACATTCTTGCACCAAACGAGTCAGCGCACGAAGTACGGCTGGGTGTGAGTGTGAATAGACATTGGCAACACGTGGGTTATTACGGTCAACCGCAAGTAAATATTGGGTTAAATCGTTTGATCCGACCGAGAAGAAGTCAACCAATTCAGCAAATTCATCGATCTGTAACAGCACACTCGGCACTTCGACCATGATGCCGATTTTGGGTTTGGTAATTTTCACCTGTTCTTCTTCTTGCACCGCTTGCCAGTCACGATCGAGCAAATACAACGCTTCTTCGACTTCGCTGACACTGGTCACCATCGGCAGCAAAATATGCAAGTTGTTGAGGCCAATACTGGCTTTGAGCATGGCGCGAATTTGGGCTGAAAAAATCTCAGGATGATCGAGGGTAAAGCGAATCCCACGCCAACCCAGAGCTGAGTTTTCTTCTTCAATCGAGAAATAAGGCAGGTCTTTATCTGCACCAATATCGAGGGTACGCATCACTACGGGTTTATTGGCAAAATGACTGAGCTGTTGACGATAAATCGCGCGCTGTTCTTCTTCACCTGGGAAGCGATCACGCAGCATAAATGGAATTTCAGAACGGTATAGACCGACACCTTTGGCGCCACGTTGTACACCGCGAACTACATCGATCATCAAGCCTGTATTTACAAACAATCGAACCGCGACGCCATCAGGGGTGATGGCATCTTTGGTTTCGTATTGCTTCAGATCTTTAGCAATTTGCTCTTCTTCTTTTTGAATCTCTTTATAACGTGTGCGTAAACGACGAGGTGGATTGATGAATACACGACCTTGATGTGCATCGACAATCATTTCGACATCATCAAGGGTGTTAATCGGCAGTTCAGTCACACCAACCACAGTTGGAATGCCGAGAGCACGCGCCACAATCACCATGTGTGAGTTCATGGCACCTTCAGTGGTCACAATCGCTGCGATTTTATCGACTGGGAGTTCAACCAAGGCAGCCGTAGAAATTTCCTCACCAATTAAAATACTTTCATCGGTGATTTCACGGTGACTGGCATCTGCCTCTTGCAAAAAGGCCAAGATACGACGCCCTAGATCTTTTAAGTCTGAAACACGCTCACGGAGATAGTCATCCTCCATCTGTGCAAAGAGCGCAATGTGTTTATCAATGACAATGCGAACAGCACCTTGTGCCCAGTTACCGTCGCGAATTTCACTTTTGATTTCCGCGGGGAGGGCATTGGCATCGAGCATCCGTAAGAACACGCTAAATAACGCCCGTTCTTCAGCCATGAGGGCATCTTGCATTTTTTCATCAAGCGACTGAATTTCTTGGCGAACTGCGTCTATGGCATTGTCGAGTAATTCGAGCTCCTCACTAATGTCATCGGCTTCACGATCAGGGACTGAAGCCAAGTCAGCAGGTGGATATAAGATGACTGCACGACCTAGAGCAATGCCGCCTGAACCTGAAATGCCTTGGAAGGTTTTATAGGCTGGGAGGTTGTTCGGTTTGCGAAAGACTTCGATATTCCCGACGGCATGTGCATGGGCAATCACCCCTGAAAGTTGAGCGCATAGGGTCACGAGGAAAGATTCGGCAGCTTCGCTAAAGTCTTGAGGTTCTTTGTTTTGAACCACCAAGACACCCATAACTTTACGGCGATACATTACCGGAACCCCGAGGAAGGAATTGTAAATTTCTTCCCCCGTTTCTGGCAGATACATAAAGCGTTCATGCTTCGGTGCGTTATCAAGGTTGACGATCTCTTCACGTTGCCCTACTAAGCCAACCAAACCTTCACTGGTATGCAAAGAGACATGCCCAACGGCTTCAGGGTTTAAACCCTTTGAAGCCATCAGTAAATAACGATGGTTTCGTTCATCAAGCAAGTAGATTGAGCAGACATCCACATGCATGGCTTCTGCCACTTGATTGACCATTATGTCTAAAGATTCATGCAAACTGGCTGACGCATTAATCTCTTGGACTATGCGTCTTAAGGTATCCAGTTGCATGTTCGACATCGTGTCTGCTCCAAAATTTATTCTGCTTTATTTATAACAACACTCATCCTAAAAATCTGCATCCATTCTGCAAATTTTACGGCTTTTGTGGAAGCTGACTGCACAGTTCCACCATGGCTTTACGATATACATCGCGTTTAAAATTCACCACTTGTCCTAGTGGGTACCAATAGCTGACCCACTGCCATTGATCAAACTCAGGTGGATCTGACAAATCCAGCTGAATATGCTGTGCTGAAGCTGTCAGTTTCAATAAAAACCACTTTTGCTTTTGACCAATACAAACGGGGGCTGAATCGGTACGTATATACCGATGTGGCAAACGATAGCGCAACCACCCTTGGGTTTGTGCTATCACCTGGACGTGTTCGGGCAGTAAGCCAACTTCTTCTCTCAGCTCACGGTAAAGTGCCTGTTCGGGGGTTTCACCATGTTGGATACCTCCTTGTGGAAATTGCCAGGCATTGTGACCAATGCGCTTTGCCCATAAAACTTGTCCAATGTCGTTTGCCAAAATGATCCCGACGTTGGGTCGGAAACCTTCTGAATCGATCATTTGGCTACCTAAATATTGTGTAATTTATGACTTTGCTCACGGGGACGTTTATTTCTGTGTCCATCTCGAAAAAGCAAAGTGTAAAAATGTTAAAATTGTTATGATCTTAACGAATTTCTATCGACTAGCGGAGATAGATTTACAATTTTTTTCTTAAATTTCAGCTTTTACGAGTATTTTCATGAAATTGGCACTGTTTGACCTTGATCACACCTTATTAAATACCGACTCAGACCATTCTTGGGGGGAGTTTTTGGTCAATGAAGGCTTGGTTGATCCAATTCGTCATCGTGCCATGAATGACAAATTTTATGATGATTATAAAAAAGGCCAGCTTGACCCGATTGCCTATAACGAATTTGTATTTGAGTTTTTAACCCAACATGACAATGCCTACTTAACTGAGTTACATCAGTTGTTTATGAAAAAAGTTATTCGTGCGCAAATGCGTCCAGAGGGCTATGCTGCCATTCAGCGCCATCAAGATGCAGGGCATCAATTGGTCGGGATCACCGCAACGTCTGATTTTATTACCGCACCGATTTTTCGTGAATTCGGCATTACTGAAATCATTGCGACCAATGCCGAAATTGTGAATGGTAAATATACAGGTAAAGTAATTAATACTCCGTGCTATCAAAAGGGCAAATTAGTCCGTTTGAATCAATGGTTAGAAGGTCGTGATGTTACAGAGTCCTGGGCCTATTCAGATTCAATCAATGATCGATTCTTATTGGAATATGCGGATCATGCAATTGCAGTTAATCCAGATGATCGTTTAGAGGTCCTAGCAAAAGAACAAGGTTGGGACATTCAAGACTGGTCAATTCAAGCCTAAAGATGAACATGAAAAAAAGCATCTTGAGATGCTTTTTTTTTGATGTTCTTTTGATTAACCCTCGACTATTTGAACTATCGCTCCGTATGCAGACAGAAGCTTCTTTTAAACATTTAATTCAAATCTTTATTGGGCCACGTGCTCAATCTTATTTAAATTTCATTGAACAACAAGTTGGACAGAACAATGGTCTGAGTTGGGCAGGGCTAATTTTTGGACCCTATTGGTTACTCTATCGAAAGATGTACCGCTATTTCTTCTTATTCTTTGCGGTTGGTTTTTTGATTAGCATGTTGGCACTCATCATCGGTGTGCCTGAACAAGTCTTGATGGGGCTGTCATTGATTCCTAACCTCATACTCGCAGGGATCGGAAAGCGGCTTTATAGCGATTTTGCGGTGCAAAAGACCAAAGCCTATATGCAGCAGCCGAAATATAGTGAGCGGGTGTTTGCTGAAGAAGGAGGAGTGAACTGGGGGCTGCCTTTATTGTTGGTATTTATTCAATCTGTCGTGATGATTATGCTCAGTTTGCCTTTTATTCAATTTTCACCGCTATAGAATTCTGTAATTGAGTGCGTGTTCGTTCCGTGTTATATCCTTAAAACAGAATAATTTTGTATCCATAAATAATAAGTTTTAACACGGAGAATGACAATGAGTGTACGTCCACGCATGACTCATCTATTTGAACAACTGGGTTTAGATTCGAGTGAAGACGCGATTGCTTTATTTATCGTGACGCATCAACTCAGTGCCCAAACTAAAATTACCGAAGCAGATTATTGGACAGATGCTCAGCGCCAGTTCTTGGCCGAAAAAATTAAGTCAGATGGTGAATGGGCGATTATTGTTGATCAATTGAATGAATCATTACATGAAGATTCGTTGACGAAGTAAAACTAACGGGTTTTCCTTTGTTTTTTAATGGGATCGGCTGAAATAGGTGATCCCATTTTTACTGAAAAACTGATGTTGCGTACGTAAAAGTTATCTCGTGTTTTTAAAATGATTTTTAAGTCTATTCAACGAAGTCTTACATCTAGGAATTGAATAAATTGATTGGCCTTCGGCTGGAGGTACTTTTGTTTCGGCAAAAGTACCCAAAACCATTGTCATCCGCAAAACTCGTTAACTACCGTCTAATTATTCAAAGTATCGCAAAAACATTTTTGATGAGAAGTAGTTCTATCTCAAACACTTGCGGATGACCTTGCCGCGTATCGTTCTTATATTTGAATCAAATTGCACTTCTGATGTTACTGTATAACATCAGTGAAAAGAGGTTGAACTTTCACAATAAGTAAGAGCATCTATTGCAGACCTTGAGCCAAGCTACAAATATTGATGGCAGATTTGAAGGACACTGCATTGTCTATGATGACTATTCAACAAGGACTGTTCAACACTTGGCTAATCAAATCATTCGCTTTTTCTAGATGCTTAAACAGATCAATAAAAAAGCCACCATAGTGGTGGCTTGATTAATAATTGAATTTTGTAGGCAAAAAAATGAATTAGATGTGTTTCATCAATTCAACCAGCTTTTGTGCAGCAAGTGACTGAGTACGGCCTGGGTGCCATACCATCCCCAGTTGACGATTCATGTTTGAAGGTAAATTCAATTGTTTTAAATCTTGGTTCAATAAGGTTTTAGGAAGGACTGACCAACCTAGACCAATTGAAACCAACATACGAATCGACTCAAGTGAGTTATTGCTCATGGTGACTTTTGGCTTGAGTCCATACTTTTCAAACTCAGCCAAGGTAATTTGACTGGTATAGGTTTGCGCCGCAGGCAATAGACTTGGGTATTGGATCAAATCTTCTAAGGTTAAATGCTCAACATGCGCCAAAGGATGGAAAGGTGCAACCACGAATACCAGTGGATCATTCCATGTCGTGATGTATTTTAAACGGCTGTCACCTTGTGGCGGTAAAGTTAAAAATGCCAATTCTAAGTCGCCAGCCAAAACTTGCTCATGGGCCTGTTCAGAATCAACAAAGTGTACATCTAAGGTTACTTCCGGAAACTGTTGCACATATTGACGCAAATGCGCTGGTAAATGGTGTAAGCCGATATGATGACTGGTACCAATTTTCAGTTTACCTTGAACCTGACCTTGCTCATGGCTGAGCGTATGGTGAATATCGCCCAACTCATTCAGCCAGCTTTTTACTTTTGGCAAGAGAGAGTTTGCTGCATGCGTCGCCTGAACACCACGACCCGCGGATTCAAAAAGTTTGACACCGAAGTATTCTTCTAAACTGTGAATACGCTTGGTTACAGCAGGTTGCGTAATGAAGAGCTGATCTGCTGCCAAAGAGATCGAACCAGTTTCCATGACTTTTACAAAGGCTTCAAAGGCTGCGAGATTCATCTTCATTCCTATAAAGAATTTTTATGCGTAGTCTCATTGTTATAATATTTTAAGAATAAATCAAAGGGAAAGTTGTATCTTTTGATTTAAAACTAGGCGTTCAAGCCATACTACGCGTTAAATCTGAGGGGATTTTCCGAGTTCTATAGCGTTATTCGAGTGCTTGATTGTTGCATGATTCGAGATGGAGCTGTGACGTTTTCAGCTCAAATGCGCTGTTACAAAGTTGTTTTTTAAACCGAAACCAGAGTTATGCATAATATAAAAAATACAGGGCTGAAAAGTATTTCAACCGTTTGAATTAAAGAGGAGCGATGGCGTTTCTTTTAACTCAGCATTGAACTAAAACAAAAATGAACTCAAGTTTTGATGGCTTGGGGAACATACTTTTCAGTGAATAATTAAAGTAACAGGTACAGTCAGGGCGGCATCGATTAGCGATAGCGTACCTCACAGGGAGAAGGCGATGGATATTAAACACATTAAAAATTTATTGGATATTTTTGAAGGGACAGTCGAAAAGCGCTGTGCGATATATGAAATCGCAGATGATGAAGACGACGAAAACCGTGCAGCTGCTGAGTGTAATGCGGCAAAAAATAAACTGATTCTTGCGATAGAACAATTGGTTGAGGCGCATGAACAGCTGGCCTTACAGCAAAAAACCAAGCTTTGATGAGCTGTCTACATTTGAATCTATAGGATGAAATCGATAAAAAGTTAAAGTAGATGGAGTAAAAAAACGTTTAAAGGTCATAAAAAAAACCACCGTGATGGTGGTTTTTTTACAAGGAGCAGGGTTGAATTAAGCGGGGATATTTTCCTCTGCTGCTTTATCTTTCTTTTCCCATGCTTTTTCGTGGAAGAAAAAGGCAACCGCTTGAACAGTTGGTTCAAGTAAACTTAAGGTAATGGCCATTGCAATACTGCCTGTCACGTAATAACCAACCAACATCGCAACCGTGATATGCATAATGTAATAGCTCAAGGTTTTTTTGAACATGCGCTGATTATTTTCGACGAAATTGTTAATGTGTGCCATGAAAATGCTCCTTGTTAAATTGATAAATCTTGGCAATGAGTTAATAGTAATGATTCTTATTTGCAATGTAAAAGAGAAAATTCAATTTATGATCATTGAATTTTTAAATTACTGTTTAAAAATGGCAGAAAGTGAACAAAAAGTCGGAGAAAATTCTAAAGTCTCATCTGCTGAAAGTATTGAAGTGAGCGTGTTTTAAACGCATTAATGGTCTTTAAAATGCAGCGGAAATCAGCAGTTAAATATCATTCCTATAAGTTTTTAAACTAATAAAAATGATAAATTAGATTTATGTGAATACGTGGTTATAATCGATTTAACGAAAGAATTTACCCAGTCCAGTGGAGCAAATCGACATGGCAGGCGAAACCCAAAAAGCGGAAACCCAAACAAAAAAAACCTTGTATGACAAATTGTGGGATGACCATCTAGTAAAACAACGAGATGATGGCTCTTCATTATTGTATATCGACCGTCATTTATTGCATGAAGTGACTTCTCCACAAGCCTTTGAAGGGCTACAACTTGCAGGTCGTAAACCTTGGCGTTTAAGTGCAAACGTGGCAACTCCTGACCATAACGTACCAACGTCTACGAAAGAGCGTTCTGAAGGGATTGCGGGGATCGAAGATGATACTTCACGTATCCAAGTGCAAACTTTAGATGATAACTGTAAAACATTTAATGTTGCCCAGTTTGACATCAATGATGTGCGTCAAGGGATCGCACACGTTGTTGGACCTGAGCAAGGTTTAACGTTGCCAGGTATGACGGTTGTTTGTGGTGACTCACATACAGCCACTCATGGTGCTTTTGGTTGCTTGGCTCATGGTATCGGCACATCGGAAGTTGAACACGTATTGGCGACTCAATGCTTAGTTCAAAAGAAAATGAAGAACATGTTGGTGCGTGTTGATGGTCAATTGGGTCAGGGCGTAACTCCTAAAGACGTGGTTTTAGCGATTATCGGTAAAATCGGTACGGCAGGTGGTACAGGTCACGCGATTGAGTTTGGTGGTCAAGTATTCCGTGATATGTCGATCGAAGGTCGTATGACGGTGTGTAACATGGCGATCGAAGGTGGCGCGCGCGTGGGTATGGTGGCTGTCGATGACAAAACCATTGCCTATGTAAAAGACCGTCCATATGCACCGAAGGGCGAACAGTGGGATGCTGCAGTAGAATATTGGAAGACTTTAGTGTCTGATGAAGGCGCGCATTTTGATACTGTTGTGGTGTTGCAAGGTGAAGAGATTGAGCCACAAGTGTCTTGGGGGACTTCTCCTGAGATGGTGATTCCTGTATCTCAAGCAGTGCCAACTTTAGAACAAGCCAAAGATGATGTACAGCGTAATGACTGGACACGTGCATACAACTACATGGGCTTAGAAGCGGGGCAGGCATTGGCTGATATTCAATTAGACCGTGTATTTATTGGTTCATGTACCAACTCACGCATCGAAGATATTCGTGCAGCGGCTGAAGTGGCCAAAGGCAAAAAAGTGGCGGCATCGATTAAGCAAGCCATGGTGGTGCCGGGTTCAGGTTTAGTCAAAGCACAAGCAGAAGCAGAAGGCTTAGATAAAATCTTAATTGAAGCAGGCTTTGAATGGCGTGAGCCGGGTTGCTCAATGTGTTTGGCAATGAATGCCGACAAATTGCAACCAGGTGAGCACTGTGCATCGACGTCTAACCGTAATTTTGAAGGTCGTCAAGGCAATGGTGGTCGCACGCATTTGGTGAGTCCAGCAATGGCAGCAGCTGCGGCAATCGCTGGTCACTTCGTTGACGTTCGTACCTTCTAATCAGGGCTAATAGGAGCAAATCGCATGAAAAAATATACCGTTGAACAAGGTATCGTTGCACCATTAGACCGTGCCAATGTGGATACAGATTTAATTATTCCAAAACAGTTTTTGAAATCTATTAAGCGTACAGGCTTTGGTGCCAACTTATTTGATGAGTTGCGCTATTTGGATGAAGGCTATTTAGGTCAAGACATTTCAAAACGTCCAATCAACCCAGATTTCGAATTGAACAAACCACGTTATCAAGGGGCGTCGATTTTGATCTCTCGTGCAAACTTTGGTTGTGGTTCGAGCCGTGAGCATGCGCCTTGGGCATTAGAAGAATATGGTTTCCGTACCGTCATTGCACCAAGCTATGCGGACATTTTCTTTAATAACAGTTTTAAAAATGGCATGTTGCCAGTGATCTTGTCTGAAGAGATCGTCGATCAGTTATTTAAAGAATGTGCTGCATCTGAAGGCTATCAATTAACCATTGATTTGGCTGCGCAAGAAGTACGTACACCGAGTGGTGAAGCATTTACATTTGAAGTCGATCCATTCCGTAAACACTGCCTATTGAATGGCTTGGATGATATCGGTTTAACTTTACAAGCAGCCGATGATATCCGTGCTTATGAAGAAAAAACCAAAGCATCTCGCCCTTGGGTATTTGCAGAAATTAAAGCTTAAGTCAGTGTCACTGTAGAACTTCTTAGTAGTCAGTCGGCTTAAGTCTTGTTAATATCAGGCGAAACAAAATTTATACGTTAGCCAGAATTTATCAGGTTGGGTTCGAAAAATGAAAAAGTTCTTCGGTCAGCTGGTTGTAACGGGAGCGCTGTTTGCAACGCTCTCTGCCTGTCAAAGCTTTGACACGGCACGCATTAAAAATGTGAAAGAAACTGAAAGTACAAACACTAATGCTTTGATTTACTGTGCAGGTACAGCGCACTGTGAATTTGAGCGTTTTGATCAAATACAAGTGGTTGATCCAAATAATCAACGTGTACAACGTGCTGCGATTAAAGCGGGCATTGTACGGTTGAATGGTCGTTCATTGTCTGAGCCTAATCCTTTGTATTTGTCTGTACCTACAGGTCAGCATGAAGTCGTGATTCGCTATTATCCAATTTCTCAGGAAAAAGCAGAGCGCTTGCATGTCATTCACAACTTTAGGTCTAAACACGAGTACACCTTTAAAATGTACCGTGAGCGTTCAAAAAACAGAGGCAGTTTACTAGATAAATCTGCGCCTGATCCGCTCTGTGTAGACTTAAAGCAAGGTGCAAAAACGATTCGACGTTTCTGCCGACCGTACAATGTCCTCACAGGACTTGGTGAGTTTGTAGAAAAGAAACTTTAAATCTGACTGGTAATCAAGCCAGCGTATAAATGGAAAGACTCATGTCAAAACATATTTTGATTTTACCAGGTGATGGTATTGGTCCTGAAATCGTGAAAGCGGCTGAACAAGTGCTGACACGTGTAAACGAGAAATTCAACTTAGGTTTGACTTGGGAACAAGGTCTTTTAGGTGGTGCAGCGATCGATGCGCACGGTTCACCTTATCCAGATGTAACAGCGGCACAAGCGAAGACTGCTGATGCGATTTTATTGGGTGCAGTGGGTGGTCCTAAGTGGGATACCATTGAGCGTTCAATTCGTCCAGAACGTGGCCTATTAAAAATTCGTTCAGAATTAAATTTATTTGCTAATTTACGTCCAGCCATTCTTTATCCGCAGCTTGCAGATGCGTCGAGCTTAAAACCTGAAATCGTAGCAGGTTTGGATATCTTGATCGTACGTGAGTTAACTGGCGGTATCTATTTCGGCCAACCACGTGGTATTCGTGAACTCGAAAACGGTGAAAAACAAGGTTTCAATACTGACGTATATGCAGAATCTGAAATCAAGCGTATTGCCAAAGTTGCTTTTGAAATGGCGAACTTACGTGGTGGTAAAGTGTGTTCAGTGGATAAAGCCAACGTGCTAGAAGTGACTGAGCTTTGGAAACAAACCGTAACTGCGTTAAAAGAAGAGCAGTATCCTGAAATTAACTTGTCTCATATGTATGTTGACAATGCTGCCATGCAATTGGTCCGTGCGCCAAAACAGTTTGATGTGATCGTGACTGGTAACTTGTTCGGCGATATCTTGTCTGATGAAGCGGCGATGTTAACCGGTTCTATCGGCATGCTGCCATCGGCTTCTTTAGATGAAAATGGTAAAGGTATGTATGAACCTTGCCACGGTTCAGCGCCAGACATCGCAGGTCAAAACATTGCGAACCCATTAGCAACGATTCTGTCTGTTGCTATGATGCTGCGCTATACCTTCCGTGAAGAAGCGGCGGCAAAAGCGATTGAAGATGCAGTAGGTAACGTCTTAGATCAAGGCTTACGTACAGGTGACATCATGTCAGAAGGCAGTACTCAAGTCGGTACTGTTGAAATGGGTCAAGCTGTAGTTTCTGCATTGAACTAATGGCGAATCAAAAAACGCAGCGTTTATGCTGCGTTTTTTTGTGCCTAGAAATTATCAATCCTAGAATTGATGCGCTAACAGGTGCGACCAGTTAATCGGACATCAGTTGCAATATTATGCTTTAAGCGAAATTGAATAAGGCAGTTTAACTCAACCTCATAGTGTGTATTTCCACTGGGAATCGGCACAGCAGCGCCGCTGCCCATGCCCATCGCAGGATTTTCCGCCATCGGTAAAGGAATACTGATCGGGCGTGTAACACGATAACGAAGGTAGTCTGAACTGACCTCTACGGGAGAGGTTCTTTGATAGCCGAGTTTGCTGAGATTAAGTTCTGCTTGAATCGTTTGGCTCGATTGACCAATAAATGAGGCTAAATAGCGTTCACGTTCAACGGAGGATATCGTTGATGTCGTGGTACAACCAGCCAACCATACAATGCTTAGAACGCATCCCATGCTCAATATTGGGCGAATAAAACGCTGAGCTTCGTAAACCTGATGTTCTAAAATAAATTTCATGGGTCAGTTCCTTACGAAATAAATTCAGTTTAGTCAGATCGGTCTGTATAACACTGTAGTCATTTGATACACGGTCAGCTGAGCAAGATTAGCTTCTAGTATTCTAAAGCAGGATCAACAAGCTCTGCCAACATAGTCAATGGATTCAACTATTTGATTGCGTAATTTGAACTCGATTTTACATTCCATATCGACAGTGACACCACCTTTAGACGGCGTTGGGATAGGGGCGCCCATGGCTATACTGGTGCCGATATTTGGTGTACCAATCGGGATTGGCATCGAGCGTAAAATGGTATAGCTGAGTTTTTCATTGCTTTGTACGGGTGCTCCCATCACTTTATAGCCCAATTGACTCAAGTTGAGCTCTTTACGAACTTGATCAGCTGGCTGCCCAATATAGTGTTGTAGTGATTGATTGAGTTGCTTTTGGCCTGTCGTGGCGCAAGCCACACAAAAGATAGCTCCGACTAATCCTAGATGTTTCATATGATTTTATGTCCTTATATTTTGAATTTTATAATCGAATTTTTATGTTTTTAGACTGTAAAGGAAAGCAAATTTGCAGTCAATTTTTATCATTGCATTGAAATAAATACAAAAAAAGCCACTGATAAAGTGGCTTTTTCGCTTCGCTAAAACTTAGCGCGCACGGTAAGTGATACGACCCTTAGTCAAATCATAAGGTGTCATTTCTACTTTAACACTGTCGCCAGTCAAAATACGGATATAGTGTTTACGCATTTTGCCAGAGATGTGAGCAATCACTTCATGACCGTTTTCTAAACGTACACGGAACATAGTATTAGGAAGCGTCTCGGTGACAACGCCTTCGAACTCGATGAGTTCCTCTTTATTGGCCATAGCCTACCTGAATGAATAAATTAGCAAGGCGCAAATTATAGTCAATTTTTTTTCAGAATACAAGCCGTAAAAGGCTTTGAACTGATCGACTGTCAGTAAAATAAGCGAACAATTCAGTTAAATATTTTCAACAAAAAATGTGCAGTAACAGTTGTCAGTTTGGTCAATCGCAGTTAATCTAAAATCAATCTTTTTAGGTATAAATGAAGTACATACAAGGAAGGTTCTGGAGTGGGTCAGCTAACTGATGCATCTGTTGTGTTGCGTTTAGGGTATCAAGCGATTCGTCGTGCCGGATTACCAACAGAAGAAATTTTAACAAAAGCGGGTGTGGCATTAAATCAGGTTGAAACCAATGACCGTACCCCATTGAATGCGCAATTTGCGTTCTGGGTGGCTGCAGAAGAAGTCAGTAAGGATCCTGATATTGGTTTGCATCTGGGAGAGCATTTGCCTTTATATCGAGGGCAAGTGATTGAACACTTATTTATTTCATCTGAGAATTTTGGTGAAGGTTTAAAGCGAGCTTTGGCGTATCAACGCCTAATTAGCGATGCCTTTCATGCACAATTGGTGATTGAAGATGACCGCTGCTATTTGACCAATGGTCATCAGCCTTGGGCAGAAAATATCGTGAATCGTCATTTTTCTGAATGCGCGATGTCCGGTGTTTTGCGTTTCTTTAAGTTTATTACTGAAGGGCGTTTTCAGCCGATTTATATCGACTTTAACTTTAGTCAGGGCGCGCCAGATGATGAGTATTTCCGTGTTTATGAATGCCCTGTGAGCTTAGGGCAAAAAGAAACCCGATTATATTTTGATCCAGCTATTTTAGAGTATCAATTGTGGCAGGCAGAACCTGAGTTATTACAATTGCATGAGCAGTTGGCGATTGAAAAACTTCAGGAGTTGGCGCGTTATGATTTGGTTGGTGAAGTTCGCCGTGCTATTGGTTCAACGCTTGAAAGCGGTGAAACCACACTCGAAACGGTCGCTGCGCAGCTCAACATTACTCCGCGTCGTTTACGGACTCAGTTGTCAGAAGCCAATACCAGTTTTCAGCAAATTTTGTCAGACTATCGCTGTCGTTTGGCTAAAAAATTATTGGCCAATACCAATGAAAGTGTGGAGCGCATTGTGTACTTAACGGGTTTTTCTGAGCCAAGTACGTTCTATCGCGCATTTAAACGCTGGACCAATGAAACGCCCGTGGAATATCGTAAGCGGAAGCAGCGTTAAGGTTGATCTTCGATAAAATCCTTCCCTAAACAGAATCCCCCTTTTGGAAGGGGGAAGTTTCATTTTAAAGCTTAGCAATAATTGAGAAAATGAAACACCTCCCTCTATGAAAGAGAGGTTGGGATGGATTGTTTATTCAGGCATATTTAACCAATGTGGTCCTAACGGAACTTGAGGAAGTTCAAACTGAGCTGGATAGTCTGCGTGGATAAAATATAGTCCATCGGGTGGTGCGGTGACACCTGCTGCTTTTCGGTCTTCAGCAGCAAAAATATCGTCAATATGGTCAATGTCATACATACCTTGCCCAATTTCCAATAAACAGCCCATGATGTTACGCACCATGTGATGTAAAAAACCATCCGCCTGAATATCTAGGACCAAGTAGCATCCGTGTTGGATCAGACGGCAATGGCTGACATGACGAACAGGCTGATTGGACTGACAGGCTGCGGCACGGAAGCTTTCGAAATTATGAGTGCCTTCAAATTTGGCCGCGGCACGTTGCATTTTTAGCACATCTAGCTTGGCATAAACATGAGTCACTTGCTTGTGCAGTAAAGCTGGACGTTGTGGATTGTTATAGATCACATAGCGATAGCGGCGCGCTTGTGCCTTAAAGCGGGCATGGAAGTCCTGATCCATTTCCTTAATCCATTGGATGGAGATGTCACGAGGTAATTGGCTATTGCTGCCCATTAACCATCCACGAATGGGACGAATCGCCTGAGTATCGAAATGTGCCACCATATTGGTTGCATGGACGCCGGCATCTGTTCGGCCAGCGCCGTGCAACATGATCGGCTCATTGGCCACTTTACTGAGGACGGTTTCAATGGTTTCTTGCACGCTTGGTACGCCCGGTTGCTGAGTTTGCCAGCCCTTGTATTGCATGCCACAAAACTCAATCCCAATCGCAAAACGTTGCATAGTTACCTCAAATGACTTAATCGTTCCAATGCGCAGTCCAGTCTGCGGCACTGCCGTATTGTAAATACATTTTCAAGCATTTGGCATAAAGATCTGCATGACCCAAACAATTGCTCAGTAATATTCCACTGTCTTTGACCCAGTCACTCACAGCATAGCGTTGATCTATACCGCCATGAACAACCTGTGTACTTAAGATAATTTTGCAATTTTTTTGTTGTATGGCTTTCAATACATTGAGTAATTCAGCATCAACGGCAATATTCCCTGTGCCAAAACCTTGCAGAATTAAAACATCTGGCGTGTGTGTAAGCAGGGCGGCTAAATTTTGACTGTGTAGATCAGTTGCTATCGGTTGCCACATCCAATTCAGGCAATTGAAATGAGCTGCTTTGTCTAAATCATTGGCTTGAACAATATACGGCGATGTCAGCATTGAAAGTGGCTGTGTGGCTGGCAGCCCATCAAAGGCTTTCAGATCGGTTGTATGTACTTTTAGTGCGGATTGAGCATGCATTAATTGATGATGAAAGGCCAAATAAACCCCAACACTCGATTGGTGTACCGATTCCAATGCAAAATTTAAATTGTAGATGGCATCGGTAAATTCACGGGTGTTGTCACCAGCCACATTAAACAGCGGATATTGGCTGCCTGTTAGCACGATATGAGCAGACTGTGCCATAAAGTGTGCAAGTACTGCGCCGGCATAGCTAAGCGTGTCTGTGCCATGAATAATTACGAAATGCTGAAATTGTTGTAATTGTAAACTTTGAATTTGTTGGATCAGTGCCAGCCAGTCGGGTGCAGTACAAGCACTACTGTCACGAATGACAGGTGCAACAAAACATTCAATGTTTAGGTGTAGTGGCAGCACATGCTGTAATTTAGGTAAAAACGCATTCGCTGGCATGGGGCTTAAAGGTTCACCGATACAACCGAAGGTACCACCCATATAAATAAGAGCAATTTTTTTCATCATAAAAAAAGCAGCCTTGAAAGACTGCTTTAGTTTAAATCGCTTTTGCTTAAGATGCGATTTGATTCAGTAACTGATCTACTTGTTGACGCTGAGCTGAAGAAAACTCAGCCTCTTTTTCAGTTAAAATTTCACGTGCAGCGTCATAAGCACCTAGTTTGATGTATTGCGCTGCCAATTCAAGATTCAATTCAATTTCATTGACTTCAACCAGTTCAGGGAAAGATTTAACCAATGGATCGTTTTGGTCTGTAGCAGATGGGGTTGACGGTGTGCCTAAACCGCTAATGTCAAAACTCACACCACTTGAAGCAAGTGCGGGAGGTTTTTCTTCAGGTGTAGACTCTAAGTTAAACTCTGTTGCAGGAGCAACAACCGCTTCTTCTGTTTTTGCTGTTTCAAAAGCACCTAAGTCAAAGTTTAAGGTTGGAGCTTCAACTTTGTTTTCTTCTACAGCTGGTTTTTCTGTTGTAAATGAAAAATCTAAAGGCTCGATTTTTTCTTCTACAGTTTCTGTTTTGGTTTCAGCCGCAGCTTCAGTGCTTGGGGCAAAGTCCATTACAAAATCAATCGGTTTGATTTCTTCAACGGCAGGAGATGGCTGAGCAATCTCTTCGGTTTTCGGTGTTGCTTCAAGTGCGGGTTCTGGTGAAATTGAAAGCGTGTCAAATTCAAGCGTCTGTATTTTTTCAGCAGGCGCACTTTCAACTGGGGTTGAAATGTCTGCTTTTGCTGGCGTTTCAGTGGTGAAATTAAAATCTAGAGGTTTAATTTCTGCTGCTTTGGGTTCAACAGGTGCAGCAGTTGAACTTTGCATTAAAGCATCAAAATCAGAGGTATTTTGAGCTTTTGATGGAACCTCTTCAGTGATTGGTGATACAAAGTTAATGGCATCATCTTTCACATTTTGAGAATTTTCAAACTCTACTTTTTTTGCTTCAGCTTGTTCTAAAATTTCATCGAGTTCAAGTGAACGAATATGGCTCAGCAATTGGCTGATGGCAAATTCGTCTTTTTGTAAAATGTGAATATCTAATAGATATAGATACAACTCATGTTGTGAGTTATCACGTTTTAATGATTGATTGATTTGCGCTTCAGCAGAAAAGAAATTACGTTCCGCAATTAATTTTTCAATTTTGCCACGAGCATCGGTCGTTAATGGCGTCATTGATTTTTTTTCAATGACACTGCTTTCAACCACTTGAGTTTTCTTCGGAGTTGCTTTGGCCGAAACACCCGTTTTCTTGGTTTTAGTGGATGTTGGTTTGGCTTTATCTGATTCTTGACCTTTTTGGCGTTTGTTTAAAAAAACCAATACGATCACTAAGATCACTAATGGAATCACATAAATCAGCATGTTTTAACCCCTTGGAGATAGAGTGATATAAAGTTGCACTCATCCCTATAAAATCTTGATTGGTAACGTTTTAGTTTATTGGCTTCTTTTATCTGCTTGTTGAGCTTTCAACTGTTGTTGCAGTTGAGCAAGACGAGCATTTAATAATTGAATTCTGTGATCCTTTTGATTTAGCGCCAATTCTAATTGAGTTACGTTTCTCTGTAATTTAACGGTTTTTTCACGAGATGTCATAACTTTTAATGACAACTCTTTCGAAGTTTTGTTCTTTTCTGCCGCACTGTTGGCAGAAGATTGTGCCGAATCTTGTGCTTTCTCTGCAACCAAGCTCATTTCAGCTTGATTCAAGCGGTATTTGGTTTTGCCTGACTGCTTCGAAGGCACTTTGGCAAGTTCTGCAGCAGAGACTTTTACAGGCTGTTTTGCTTGCTGCATACCATGCAGATTTAAGGCAGCAGCACGGCGCAGACGGTTGACATCGCCTTGAATGAATGCATGTTCGTTGCTGTTTTTAATTTGTTGCATGACTTCAGAAACAGGGCGGTTTTGTTCTGTCGCGATACGTGAGGCAATCCCCCAAAGGCTTTCATTTGAGCGAACCACATATTTTGCCGCTGGTGTTGCTGTCGATGCAGCTGCAGTACTTGTTGGTTTTGGTGTAGATGCCTTTTGAGCTGGAATTGTTGGATTTTCACGTTTTTGTGCTGCCTGCTCCGCAGCAAATTTTTGTGCCAATGGGTCTTGAGACCTTGCAGTTGATGCGGTTTCAGTTTGTGTGGCTTGCATTTCTGAACTGACAGAGCCGGTCGAATTGGTTTTTGTAACTTGCGAAATTGATGTTTCAGCACCTGATGAAGTACTTCCGCTATGTTGCTCCGCAGGCGTAACACTATAATTTTGCACATGCGTGACTGGTTCAATCGCAACAGGCGTTGACGTTGCTAATTGTGCTAATTTTGGCGGTGCTTTGGTACTGAGTAATAGGGGTTGTTCTGCAGCTACAGGTGCTTTTGCGGTGTAGAGTGTGCTAACAGGTAAATTTAGGGCAATTTCTTTTTCATTTACAATCACGACAGGTACTAAAGCACGCTCATTGGCGGTTTGATTCGCATTCGATGTGGTTGGATTGCGTTTTAATGGTGTGCGAATTTGTTGCAGGCGTGAAGCATTCCCTTCTTTAATATTAACAATAAAATTAAGCTCAGCGTCGGTTACTGGACGCGAAGAGGTAATGGTAATTACCCCGTTGCCTGCACCATCACGACGCGTAAAGAAGTTTAAATGTCCCGGTGGTTGATGCCCTGTACCCATACTCAACAAATCTTCTGCCGTGGCTAAACTTGCACTGAGCGGCACAGATGTATTTGAGTGGCGAAAATGAATCTCAGCGTACAGCAATTCCCCGGGTGCTGACTGGACTTGTACAGGATCAATGCTGATCGCTTGAATGTTTTGAGATGCAATAACGGCTAAAATGGCGATCTTTAATTTGTTATATACGGTCATCTTAATCTTTAGCTCGAATATATGTCGCATGGCGAAAATTATAGATTAGCGAGTTGTCAAAGAATTGTAAAATATTTACACGACAGTTACATAAAAAAGCCGATCAATTGTGATCGGCTTCCTGTTCAGAGACTTAAAAATGCTTAAGCATTTTTATAATCAATGAGAATTCTTAGCATACGGCGTAAAGGTTCAGCAGCACCCCAAAGCAATTGGTCACCTACAGTAAATGCACCTAGGTATTCTTTACCCATGTTGAGCTTACGGAGACGACCAACTGGAACAGATAAGGTGCCTGTTACAGCAACAGGAGTCAAATCAGTCATTGACGCTTCACGGGTATTTGGAACCACTTTAGACCAATCGTTGGCACTTGCGATGATATCTTCGATTTCATCCAGTGGAACATCTTTACGAAGTTTTAAAGTCAATGCTTGTGAGTGACAACGCATTGCACCGATACGGACACAGTGGCCATCGATTGGAACGATTTGCTGGTTGCCTAAGATCTTGTTGGTTTCAACTTGCCCTTTCCATTCTTCTTTCGACTGACCGCTTTCAAGCTGTTTGTCAATATAAGGAATGAGAGAACCTGCTAAAGGCACACCGAAATTCGCAGATGGGAAACCTTCACCGCGTTGTAGGGCTGCAATTTTAGAGTCGATATCTAAAATTGGAGAACGTGGGTCATCTAGCAAATCTTTGGTATTGTTGTACAAGTAGCCCATACCTGAAATCAGTTCACGCATGTTTTGCGCGCCTGCACCAGATGCCGCTTGATAAGTCATTGAAGTTGCCCATTCCACTAAATTATTTTGGAATAGACCGCCTAAACCCATTAACATTAATGAAACGGTACAGTTACCGCCCACGAATGTTTTTGTACCTTTTACTAAGCCGTCTTTGATTACATTCATGTTTACTGGGTCAAGTACGATGATTGCTTCATCGTCCATACGTAAAGTCGATGCAGCATCGATCCAGTAACCATTCCAGTTTTCAGCTTTAAGCTTAGGGAAAACTTCAGTCGTATAATCGCCACCTTGGCAGGTGATAATGACATCCATTTGCTTCAGACTATCAATGTCCGTTGCATCCATAAGTGCTGGGGCAGTCTTACCACCAAACGCAGGGGCTTCACCACCTGCATTACTGGTAGAAAAGTAAAACGGTTCGAAATGAGCGAAATCGTTTTCTTCAACCATACGTTGCATAAGGACGGAACCAACCATCCCGCGCCAACCGACCAGACCTACTTTCATGTCACTTTGCCTCGGTGCGTTAAAAAAATAAAAAGGGGGTTCGAGTGTACCAAAAGGGCGCATAACTGCAAGCGCTACATAATGAAAACACCAATAATATTGTGCAATATATCTTGTTTATGTTACATGCAAAACTGATATAAATTTATGAATCAATAAAAAATAAAGAATATAAGGGAGGCGTAATGATTTGGATTGAAATACTGGCGGGCTTCGTCATTTGGTTGACATTTTGGTCACTCATACCACGAGATGAATGGTGGTTTCGTGGTGCAGATTTTCCGCGTCTGCAAATCTTGGCTTTGGGCATATTTGCCTTCATAGGCTTAATTTTATGGAATGCTGAATGGGACTTGGCGCGTGAAATCATTTTAATTGGGTTGATTGCTGCCTTGGCATATCAATTAAAAATGGTTTTGCCTTATACCTTTATTTGGAAAAAACAAGTCAAAAAAGTTCGATCAGACCAGTTAGATAAACAGAAACAAATTTCAATCATTGTCTCAAATGTACTTACGCCGAATACTCAATATCACTTATTATTGGCACAAATACAAAAGCATCAACCTGACTTGGTACTCACGCTAGAAACAGATCAAACTTGGCAAAATGAATTGGCAGTGATTGAAGCTGATTATCCTTATCGCGTACCCGTACCTTTGGATAATTTGTATGGGATGCATTTGTATAGCAAGTTAGAACTTGGTGAAACTGAAGTCAAATTTATTCTCAGTGATGAAATTCCTTCGATCCATACCCGAGTCACCTTAGCATCAGGAAATCAGGTTCAACTGTATTGTTTACATCCCAAACCGCCAAGTCCAACAGAAGCCAAAGATTCAACTTTACGCGATGCAGAATTGCTGATTGTGGGCGATCAGATTAAAGATTTAGATGAAAGTTGCATCGTTATGGGGGACCTGAATGATGTGGCATGGTCACGTACTACACGACTCTTTCAACGAATCAGTGGGCTTTTAGACCCACGTGTTGGACGGCATTTCGTAAATACCTTTCATGCCAATTATCCACTGCTGCGTTGGTCGCTCGACCATATTTTTCATAGTACAGATTTTGCCTTGGTACATATGGAACGCTTGCCCAATATCGGTTCAGACCATTTTCCAGTCTATGTGGTGCTGCAAACAGGAAGGGTATTTGAGCAAATCCAAGAAGAATTAGAGCAAACAGATGAAGATGAACAAGAAGCGCAAGAGGCAATTCAGGAGGGTATAGAAAAAGCTGAGGAAGAGGAGAAGATTGTGACTGATGAAATCGCCCGTGATTATAAGGATGGTACGAAGATACCTTGATTTTGTTTGATTTAAGAGAAAAGTGTAAGAAATAGCTTACACAGCTTTCGGCTTCTGACGAATGGT
The DNA here is from genome assembly GCF_013418475.1 of Acinetobacter sp. YH12140. Lineage (NCBI taxonomy): Bacteria > Pseudomonadati > Pseudomonadota > Gammaproteobacteria > Moraxellales > Moraxellaceae > Acinetobacter > Acinetobacter sp. YH12140. Next base: position 188,536 of record NZ_VPBZ01000006.1, on the reverse strand, counting down.
CAGGTCAAGTGTATTGACTTATTCTTTGATCATCGGCACATGGAACTGGGAACGGAACATCCCACTAAGGAAGACGAAGCCGATGGAAGCATCACGGAACAGATGCAGGAAAGGAAAGCCAATAAAAAATAAAAAGAATACTTGTGAAAGCACAACCTCATAGACCCGAGTTTTGCAGGATGCAGAACTCGGGTTTTGCTTTTGTGATATACATATTTTTGCTTTTCTTATGATCAATTTCTTTATACAGTGTGCCAAGAAAAAACGATGAATTTCCAATAAAAATATAGGTATGAGACGTTCTATGCTGTCCGAATGGCACCAGAAAATATTGCAGATTACACACTTATCGACAGATGCACTTTCCATTTATCTTGGCTTAATCCTGTTCTTTTTTGTGGCCTTTTGCCACCACCGCCAATTGAAATCACATTATGCGATTTGGACCGTTGTGGTCGTCGCAGTGGGATTGGAATTGTTTAATGCACGCCATGATATTTTAGATAGAGGCTTTTGGCGTATAGGGCAAAGTTTGAAACATATTCTAAATGTCATGTTGTTGCCGCTGATCCTTTGGTTGATGGCCCGATACCGTGTATGGAAGGGTTGAATCACCATTGAGTCATTCATAATAACCATTGAGTCGTTCATAATAAAAAAGGATATTGTGCATTTCACAATATCCTTTCTAGATGCTGATCTAGTTGCTGAATTAAAAAGATTTCCAGAGCGTTATCCTGCACAGCAAAGATCTATGGCGTGTAGTCAATCAAGCTGAATGCTGAGAGACCACTTGCGTATACAACTCCAAAGTCTGATCACACATCTCTTTTAAACTAAACATGCTGATAGGCTGCACGTGTTGTGGTTGGTCTAAATGCAACTTTAAGGTGTCGAGTAATTGTGTTTCATCATCGACAGTGACTAAACCTTGCGGATAGACATTCGATAAAATTTCAGCTACGCCACCACGGTTCCAACCGATTACAGGTGTACCTACAGACAGTGCTTCAAGTACTGTGCGTCCAAAGGTTTCCGCTTGGCTCGACAAAGACAAAACCAAATCGCTAAAAGCTAACCATTCACGGATATCTGAACGATGACCGACAAAAGTAATCCGATCACTCAGCCCTTTAGCCGCAATACTGTCTTGCATTTCTTGTAAATAAGCCGCTTTTTTCGGATCAGCACCACCGACCACCACCGCATGTACGTCGGGATACTGTGTTTGTAGCTGTTCCATTAAATGGATCAGGGTTTCATGACCTTTCAAACGGGTGATACGGCCTGGTAAGCAAATCAGACGCTTATTTTCTAGTTCAGGGAAATCTTTTAGGGTTTGATTGAGCCAGTGTGCTGAGGGTTGATAACCATGTGGAAAAGCAGCGGGGTCTATGCCACGATAAATACGCACAATGTCCTTGGTAGGACAGTTTTTGTAGTTGTCCGTGATGTATTTGACAACACTATCTGAGACCGCAATGACTTTTTCAGCCTGCGTCATGATTTGACTATAGCGATTAATCGAATAAAAACCATGTACAGTTGAAATCAGGTGAGGTCGTTTGTTTGCAGGAATCCCTTTGAGGGCAAAATGCGTGAGCCATGCAGGGACACGTGAGCGCACATGCACGATGTCTGGTTGATGTTGCTCAATCAGTTTACGTAGAGGACGAATTTGCCATAAGCTTGATAAGGCTTTTTTATGGATTGCGAGCGTGAGGTGAGTTGAACCTTCAGCTTCCAATTGAGTTACCATGCGACCACCATTTGAAACCACTAAGGACTCATGACCGGCGGTCACTAAAGCACGAGCTATTTCTAAGGTTCCTCGCTCGACACCACCACTGTTCAATTCAGGTAAAAGCTGCATTACTTTCATAGCATTTCTCTTTTTTATGTGCTGAGTTGAACTCAATAGATTTTGTCATAGCCTTGTGGGCGGGTTTTAAAGCGGCGATGGAACCACATGTATTGTGTCGGTGCGATTCGTAGCTGATTTTCAATAATTTTATTGGTTCGAACAGCATCCGAAACTTCATCTTCACTCGGAAAATTATCCAAAGCAGGTTCAATCAGCACATGATATTGAGGGTTGCTGATGTCGCCATCTCGATAAAAATACAATGGGATCGCTACGGCTTTAGCAATTTTTAATAAGCGACGATGTGCAGTAACAGTGGCTGCGGGAGTACCAAAAAACGGTGCCATAACCCCTTGTTTTAAACCAAAGTCTTGATCGGGACTGTACCAAATGGCATGGCCATTTTTCAGATTGCGAATCAAGCCACGCATATCATCATGGTCGATTTGGTTGGCATAGATGGTGGCACGGCAACGCACAATCAACATATCCAACAGCGGATTATTTTGCGGACGATAAACCACATCCGGCTCAAAAAACTGTGCGCATAAATAGCCACCAGCATCGAGCAGGGTAGAATGTGTGCCGAGGAGTAAAATACCTTTGCCTTCAGCTTGTGCATTTTGAATATGTTCTAAGCCTTCAATTTGCACCCGATTTTTGAACCACTGCGGGCTGTACCATGCATTTAAGGTTTCAAAAATACCAATCATTTGGTCGATAAAAACCTGTCTTGCATTAGCTTCAATCTGTTCTGCCGTCCATTCAGGAAAGCAAACTTCCAAGTTGCGAATCGTGGTTTTACGACGTGATTTGAGATTATTAAATGCGACAGAACCGAGGAATTGCCCAAGTCGATACTGAATTGCCCACGGAAGAATCGCCAAAATCATAAGAAATACAATCCCTATCCATATTCCCCAATACTGAGGAAGTAAGAAAGACCATTGGAATTTTCCGGGTTGATATGTTGGCTTTTGACTCATAGGGCTAAATCAAAGATTAAAAAATAGGGTTCAGTTTAGCATGAAGCTGAATTGAAAGAGAAAGTTCAACCTCATGCTGCGCTAGCCTTAACCTTTGACTAAACCGCCATCGACAATCAAATTTTGCCCGGTGACCGCACGTGAGTAAGGGGACAAGAACATCATGATGGCTGCAGCAAATTCTTCAGGCGTGGTCACTGTGCGTAAAGGTGTCGATGCCGCAATTAAGTCAAAGACGGCATCGGGTGTCGCTTTACTGGCATCGGTACTTTGTAATAAGCCGCCTGAAAGCATATTGACGTTAATCCCAAACTCACCTAGCTCATGCGCCGCTGTGCGGGTGAAGGCCAACAGAGCTGCCTTTGCTGCAGTGTAGTCGTGGTAAGGCACGACAGGGTTTTGTACCAGGTTGGTACCAATATTGACAATGCGACCAAAACCCTGTGCTTTCATCTTGGGAAGCGCCGCTTGCGTGGTGTTGAGTGCAGCGACGACTGCGCCATCAAACTGTTGCTGTAAGTGCTGTGCAGTCAGTTCTTCAATTTTAGGACGGGCATCGCCATTAAATTGAAAATGGATGAGGGCATTATTTACGACAGAGGTGATCGCGGTACCAAAATGTGCTTCTGCTGCGGCAAAAAGCTGTTCTACTTGAGCTTTATCTGTGACATCTGCTTGATAGGCAAACACTTGCTGAGGAAATGCGGTCGCCAACTGTTCTGCCGCAGTTTGACTGGATAGATAGTTCACGACCACGCGTGCGCCTTCAGCAATTAAAGTTTGGCTAATCGCCAAACCGAGGCCACGTGCGCCTCCTGTAACCAAGACAATTTGATCTGAAATTTGCATGCTCGTGACTCAATCTAATGTTGAGCGTCACCATAGCAAGCTTTTCACATTAGCGGAATCGTCTTTACAGACGCTGTATGCTCCAATTTGAAACTGAGTCATCCGATCTAATAATTCAGTCGAGTCATATGATATAAAAAAAGCCGTATCGAAATACGGCTTTTTCTTTGCGGAATATTTGTAGGCTTAGCCTTTTGCGAGCGTTTCTAGCTCATCTAAACGTTCCATTTTTTCTAGCATTTCGTCATCAATTTCAGCAAGACGCTGTGATGCTTTGGTCGCAGCATCAGCATCAGTCATAAACCAAGAACCGTCGGCTAATTTTTCAGACAATTCAGCTTGCTCTTGTTCCAATGCTTCAATTTCAGTCGGCAGTTGTTCTAAAGCACGTTGGTCTTTATAGCTGAGCTTGACTTTTTTAGGCACCGCAGCGGCAGCCGCTGCTTCGGCTTTAGCCATGGCTTTTTTCACATCGCTTTTTTGATCCACGACAGTTTGGTCAGGACGCTGTTCCAAATAGTCTTGGTAACCGCCGATGTATTCATCGATTTGACCTTTACCATCAAAGACCCAAGTTGAAGTCACCACGTTGTCCATAAATGCACGGTCATGCGAAATCAGTAACAGTGTGCCTTTGTAAGCACTGAGCATTTCTTCTAACAGTTCAAGAGTCACCATATCCAAGTCGTTGGTCGGTTCGTCCATTACGATAAGGTTCGATGGTTTCAGTAGAAGCTTAGCCAACAGAATACGGTTACGCTCACCTCCAGACAGTGCTTTAACTGGTGTACGTGCGCGTTCTGGAGAGAATAAGAAGTCTTGTAAATAACTGTAGATGTGACGACGGCTACCATTGACATCGACATGGTCTGAGCCTTCAGAGACGTTATCTTTCACTGATTTTTCAAGATCAAGTGCATTTCGAAGCTGATCAAAGTAAGCAACTTCAAGCTGTGTACCTGTTTTTACTGTACCAGTATGTTCTTGCTCACCCAAAATAGCTTTGATAAGAGTGGTTTTACCCACACCGTTGTCACCGACTAAGCCGATACGGTCACCACGTAATACCAGTGCCGAGAAGTCTTTGATGATTGGTGCGCTGTTGCCAAATTGCACAGCTAAGTTTTCAATTTCAAAGACCACTTTACCTGAGCGCTGCGCATCTTGCGTTGCCATGCTCACTTTACCTTGTTGTGAACGACGTGCTTTAGACTCTTCACGCAATGCTTTTAGGGCACGAACACGACCTTCGTTACGGGTACGACGCGCTTTAATGCCCTGACGAATCCACACTTCTTCTTCAGCGAGTTTTTTATCGAATAGCGCATTTTGCTTTTCTTCCGCTTCCATTTGCTGAGCTTTGAGTTCGAGGTAACGTGAATAGTTGCCTTCATAGCTACGCAAAATGCCGCGGTCAAGTTCCACAATACGGGTTGCGATGCTATCGACAAATGAACGGTCATGCGAAATAAACAACAGGGTTAAGTTGTTTTGATCAAGCAGGAATTTTTCGAGCCATTCAATACTTTCAACGTCCAAATGGTTAGTTGGTTCGTCGAGTAGCAATACATCGGGCTGCGTTAAGAGAGCACGTGCCAATAGAACACGACGCTTACGACCACCAGACAAATCTGCAAGGTCAGCTTCTGGGTCTAGGCCCATTTTACTGAGGATGGCATTCACTTTAGTTTCAAGTGACCAGCCATCCATTTGATCCATCTGATGTTGTAGGTTACCCATGCGCTCACAGGCGTCCATATCGCCGAGTACGCAGGCTTCGCTGGCTTCATGATAAGCACGTAATACAGTTGCAGCTTCACCTGCACCATCGGCAACAATATCAGCAACTTTGCCCGAATCCATGGGTACATCTTGAGCAAGCATTGAAATCGTAATGCCATTTTGCAATGAAACTTCACCGCCATCTGGCAATAAAGTTCCCTCAATCAGTTTAAGTAAAGTAGACTTACCTTCACCATTACGACCGATTAGACACACTCGCTCGCCACGTTCTAAACTGAAGTTCGCGCCGTCGAGTAGGGAAGGTCCGCCAAATGCAAGCTGGACGTCCCTTAAAGTAATATAGGCCATAATGTTTCCTGAAATCTTATATGAGGAGTGTAAATTGACTACACAACAAAATCTTGATGAACAGGCGTCATTTTCCGCACCCATTGAAGATTTGCAAGTCCGAATTGCATTTTTAGATGATTTAGTTGACCAACTGAATGATCAAGTTGCGCGTCAAAACGCCGAAATCGCTGATTTAAAGAAACAAATGCAGATGTTGTATCGTCGTATTGAATCGGCAGATTTATCTGAAGGTATTGCGGCATTTGACCCAATGACTAACCGCCCACCGCATTATTAATGTCACTATTGAATGACAGGCAGATGACGAATCAGCGCCAAAGCTGTGGATTGGTGTAAATTTATTTGACCTTTTGCAGCGTGACAGGTCTAATGCACCGCATCTGCTGATCGAAACCCATTATTTCATCTCATGAGTCAAAAAGTTGTCCTGCTAGATTTGGAAAATAACCCGCCCACAGCAAATCTATTGCGCAATATCATTGAACATTACAGTACTTTGTATGTGTTTAGCTGCAGCGGAAAATTTGAATATGCACTTGAAGATTTGACTGAAATTGCAGGGTGGATCGCGAGTGGTCAATTGGTGGTTTTGGATATTCCAGAAACGCCGCAAAAAGAATTTGAATATGCGGTGATTGTGGGGCAACTGATGGCCTTGATGGATCCAGATGCGCATATTGAAGTGATTTCAGCAATGCCTGATATTGAATTACTGATGGAACAATTGGATGGCTCTGGACTCAGCGCACATCTTATTCAAATTCAGTCAGAACAAGAAGTTTCACATAAAGTGAAATATAAAATTCCTGACCTAGAAACCATTCGGAATAAACCTGATTTATTACTGATTAAACACTATTGTGATGGTCTGGAAAAACTCAGTGGCAAGCCAAACAGTTTGGATAAACTGAAAAACTCGCTGATGAATATTTTGCAAGTCTCTAGCGAAAAAGCTCAGCATTTGGTCGGTATGTTGATCAATCTAAAAATCGTCAAACGCTTTGATGAGCAGATTTCGATTCGAAAAAAAGTACTCAAACAATGGGTGCAGCTAGATTTAAATACGACTGCTGAAACAGCATTGCCGATAAAAACAGACCTGAATGCATTTACTGCTTCACTCGAAGAACAAACCTCAAATACTGATGATACGGCGTCGATGATTCAGGCTGCACAGCAAGGCTTATTTAAAAATTTCAATAAGATTGATCCTGTGCAAATGGAAGTGATCCGAAAATTGCATGAATTAAAGTCAGATAAACCAAAAGATATCTATGCCTTACGTGATTTATTGGAGCAAATGTTCCCGCAATCTGACGTTCGATTATTACTTAAAGAGTTGATCGAAAAAGGATATATCTACTGGAATGGTCACGAAGTGCTGTATAGCCACGAGATGTTCCTGAATTAATTTTATCGAGTGAACTTGCGTTTTATATTGCGCTTATGCAACTCTAATAAAGGAATATAAAGGTTGTGCTATGGAAAATACTGGAATCTGGGTTACCGTTTTTATTGTGGTCTTTGTACTTGGGTCGATTTTTGGACTTCGAGTAAATCCTAGAGAAAAAGCCTTGGGCATTATGCGCGAGAAGGCGCGTAAGATGGGGCTGCACCCACGTTTAGTGGCTGCACCTGCTTGGACCAAGATTCCAATGGCTTCTGAAAAACGTGCCAGTATGGTGGCGTATTACAGTGTGCTGATTCCAGATGCGCGTTTGCCTTTAATGCGTGCTTTAGTGGTCGATGACAAACTTGAACTGGTACATGGTGATGACAAGTTCAAGGATTTAGCCATTACATTAAAGGGCATTTATGCTATTGATATGCAGGCAAACTGTGTAGGACTCTATTGGAACGAAGAATCTGACTTAAGAGCCACACAGCTTGATGATATGAAAGCATTTTTACATTCATTGGCTGAACTTTAAATTTTAAAAAACCTATTAAACAGGAATGATGGTTAACTATGGCGAACGCTCCTCGGTCCACATCTAAAAGTACCACAGCAAAATCTGCCGATGCTGGGAAAAAGCGTGCGTTAGTGATTGTGGAATCGCCTGCAAAAGCGAAAACAATCAATAAATATTTGGGCTCTGATTACATCGTGAAATCATCGGTGGGTCATGTCCGTGATTTACCTACAGGCGGTTCGAGTAAAACAGCAGAGAAAAAGCCAGTAACTCGTGCAAAATTAACTGAAGCTGAAAAAGCCAAAAAAGCACAAAAAGCTTTGGTTAATCGTATGGGTGTAGACCCTGAAAATGACTGGAAGGCACAGTACGAAGTCCTACCGGGTAAAGAACATGTTGTTGCGGAACTGAAAAAGCTTGCATCGCAAGTTGACGAGGTCTATCTCGCAACGGATATGGATAGGGAAGGAGAAGCAATTGCTTGGCATTTAAAAGAAGTGATTGGCGGTGACGACTCACGTTATCAACGTGTGGTGTTCAACGAAATTACCAAAAATGCCATCCAAGAAGCGTTTAAACATCCTTCTCGCCTCGATACAGATAAAGTCAATGCTCAACAAGCCCGTCGTTTCCTCGACCGTATTGTGGGCTTTATGATCTCGCCACTCTTATGGGAAAAAATCGCCCGTGGTTTATCGGCAGGTCGTGTGCAATCTGTGGCTGTTAAACTTGTGGTTGAGCGTGAACGTGAAATTCGTGCCTTCGTTCCAGAAGAATTTTGGCAAGTTTTTGCAGATACCAAGTCGAAGAAAGACGATATCCGCTTAGAAGCGGTGAAGCAAAATGGCAAGACTTTAAAACTGCACAATAAAGCTGAAACGGATGCTTTATTGAACCTGATTAAAGATGCCGACTACACAGTTTCAGCACGTGAAGACAAACCAACCAAGGTTAATCCAAGTGCGCCATACATCACGTCTACATTGCAACAAGCTGCAAGTACACGTTTAGGTTTTTCTGTGAAGAAAACCATGATGTTGGCACAGCGCTTATATGAAGCGGGCTTTATTACTTACATGCGTACAGACTCAACATTCTTGAGTGATGATGCTGTGAATATGGTTCGTGGTCATATTGAAACTGAGTTTGGACAAAAATATTTACCGGTTAAACCAAATCGCTATGGCAATAAAGCGGGTGCGCAAGAAGCCCATGAAGCGATTCGTCCATCAAATGTTGCGCTAAAAGGCGATAGTTTGGTGGGCGTAGAGCGTGATGCACAGCGTCTTTATGATTTGATCTGGCGTCAGTTCGTTGCATGTCAAATGACCCCTGCAGAATATTTATCATCAACGATTTTAGTCAATGCCAATGGTGTCGAACTCAAAGCCAAAGGCCGTACATTGGTCTTTGATGGTTTCACTAAAGTGCGTGGCCAAAACAAATCGGATGATGATGTACTGTTGCCTGCTGTAAAAGTCGGTGAAGTACTGAAACTTGAAAAATTAGATCCATCGCAACACTTTACTAAACCACCTGCGCGCTTCACTGAAGCATCTTTGGTCAAAGAGCTTGAGAAAAAAGGGATTGGTCGTCCATCGACGTATGCTGCGATTATCTCAACTATTCAAGACCGTGGTTATGTGAAGCTTGATAACCGTCGTTTGTTCGCCGAGAAAATGGGTGAAATCGTGACAGATCGTCTCGATGAAAACTTCAATAACTTGATGAACTATGCATTCACGGCAGATCTTGAAGGTCAGCTAGATAAAGTCGCGGATGGTGATCGTAACTGGAAAGAGTTACTCAATAGCTTCTACGGTGATTTTAAAACACGCTTAACCACAGCTCAGGGTGAAAATGGCATGCGCCGTAATTTACCTGTAGAAGTGGATGCTGTGCACTGTAAAGAATGTGACCGTCCGATGCAGATTCGTACAGGGACTACAGGTGTGTTCTTGGGTTGTTCAGGTTATAACTTACCGCCAAAAGAGCGTTGTAAGGGAACTTTAAACCTGACACCTGTAGAATCATTGGCTGCACTGTCTGACGATGACTCGGCAGAAACAGCAGATTTGATGTCGAAAAAACGTTGTCCAATCTGTGAAACAGCCATGGATAGCTATGTGATTGATGGCGGTCGTAAGTTACATATCTGTGGTAATAACCCAGACTGTGCTGGTTTTGAGCTTGAAGAAGGTGAGTTCAAAATCAAAGGTTATGATGGTCCAACCATTCCGTGCGACAAATGTGATGGCGAAATGCAATTGAAGACAGGCCGTTTCGGTCCTTACTTTGCATGTAATAGCTGTGACAATACACGTAAAGTGTTGAAGAGTGGTCAGCCTGCACCTCCACGTGTAGATCCGATTAAAATGGAGCACTTACGTTCAACCAAACATGATGACTTCTTTGTTCTTCGTGATGGCGCAGCAGGTTTATTCTTAGCTGCAAGTAAGTTCCCGAAAGTACGTGAAACTCGTGCACCGAAAGTGGCTGAACTACGTTCTGTCGCAGATCAGTTGGATGCAAAATATCAGTTCATCTTACAAGCACCGGATGTCGATCCTGAAGGAAACCCAACATTGGTGAAATTCAGCCGTAAGAACCAAGCGCAATATATTGGTTCTGAAAATGCTGAAGGAAAACAAACCAAATGGTCTTTGGTGTACCAAGACGGTAAGTGGGTTGAGGCTTAAGCTTTAAAATCAATAAAATGCTGACTTCGGTCGGCATTTTTTATGTCAGAATTAATCAAAATTTAAATGATAAAAATGATTGGGGGAATAGTGGAAATTCAAACGAAAAAGTTTACTGTACTCATAGATGCGGATAACTCATCGACCAATGCTATTCCATCTGTGTTGGAAGAGGTTGCAAAATATGGAATCGCAAGTGTTAAACGAGTTTATGGAGATTGGAGCAGCGAAACCTTAAAAAATTGGCGTGAAGTCTTACTTCCTCATGCAATCACACCTGTTCAGCAGTTTGCTTACACAAAGGGCAAAGATGCAACGGATATGATTTTGATCATTGATGCGATGGATTTGCTGTACGCAGGTGCATTGGATGGCTTTTGTATTGTTTCAAGCGACAGTGATTTTACCCCTTTAGCATCTAGAATTCGTGAAAATGGGCTAAGTGTTTACGGTTTTGGAAAAAAGTCGACGCCAGAGGCATTTAAAAAAGCATGTGATAAATTTATTTATGTTGAAAACTTACTGCAAGATAATGAGCTAAAAAATACTGAAGAAGATCTTATTGTTTCACCAATTAAAGAAGTCATTGAAAATACAAAAGTAAGTGAACCAAAGCCATCTGTGCAGATTAAAGAGAATACAATCACTGAAATCATTGATAAACCCACTTTAAATTTGATTTATAAAGCTGTGAAAGATAATGCGGATGAAAATGGATGGGCAAATTTAAGTATGGTTGGGCAATATATCAGCGCAGTTAAACCTGACTTTGATTCTAGAAACTACGGTCGAGCAAAATTATCTGGACTAATTAAAACGCTAAATTTGTTTGAAACAAAAATAGAAATGAGTCAAATGTATTTAAGAAAGATAAAAAAGCAGAGTACGATTTAAAATGTGGAAAAAAATTCGGGTACTGTGCTTATTGCTGATTTTATTGGTTGTCGCAGTCAATGCCTATAAAGACAAAAATCAAGACTGGAGTAAACCGATCTTTGTATTGTTACATCCAATTAATGCAGATGGTCGAGAGAGCACTCAAGCTTATATACAGCAGCTCTCTGTCAATGATTTAAATGATGTTCAACAATATTTACAAGCGACAGCACAGAAATACCGAGGGCAACCGACTTATGTGTATTTTAAGTTAGGTCGTGAGCTGAAAGTTTTACCTCCCAAAGTACCCAATGACGCCGGTATGTTGGACGTTATCTTATGGAGTTTGAAATTCCGCTACTATGCTTGGCAGCAGCATGAAAATGTAGATGGTGTTTCGAGTGTCACGCTATTTTTAAATTATTACGATCCGACCCAAACCAAAGAACTTAAACATTCCACAGCCTTGGAAAATGGTCGAATTGGATCGGTGAATTTATTTGCATCGAATAAACAGGCAGCGCAGAATAAAATCGTTTTAGCCCATGAGTTATTACACGCTTTTGGTGCAACGGATAAGTACGATTTGGCCACAGGTCAGCCAATCTTCCCTGTCGGTTATGCAGAACCCCAGCGGCAGCCTCTGTTTCCACAAAGCAAAGCTGAACTGATGGCAGGGCATATTCCTACCTCACAGACGCAAAGTAAAATGCCTGAAGATTTAGCTGATACTGTGGTGAATGACGTCACAGCGATTGAAGTAGGATGGAAAAAATAATGTGGATAAAACGTATCTTATCCACAGTTTCAATTGGTAGTGTGGATAAGATTTGGACTTTTCTTTCATTTTTCTTCATCATGAAGTTGCATAATCCATTGAATAACGAATAACTTGAGAAAAAACATGAGAACAGTAGGCAACGATTTAATTCGCAGTCAGCTCCATGAAAACCGTAAGTGGTATCTCGGTTTAGGTGCTTTATTGGTGGTCTTCGGATTGGTCCTTTTGGCAGCCTTGCCATTTGCGACACTTACGGTGATTTATATTTTTGGTGTGCTGATGATGTTAGGTGGCGTAATTCACTTCATCGCAGCATTTAAAATTTTTGAAGGCGGTTACCGCTGGTTCTGGGCACTATTTGGTGTGCTGTATTTGGTCGCAGGCTATTATGCATTTACAACGCCTGTCAAAACGGCCATTGTCCTGACCAATTTATTGGCGATTATTTTGATCATTGCAGGGGTCATTCGTATCTTTAATGCTGTGCTATTTCGAGCATTTCAAGGTTGGGGATGGACACTATTTTCAGGTCTATTGACCTTGATTACTGGTGTGATCATTTTGATGTCGCCTGATGCGCCATTTTGGGTATTAGGATTATTCTTGGCGGTTGATATTTTATTCCAAGGGGTCAACTACCTTACTTTGGCTTCTTATATTCGACGTGAAGTACCGAAAAGCTCGGCAGAGCAGTAAGCTGCTTGCGGATCTGATAAATAAAAAAAGAGTGCTGAGGCACTCTTTTTTTATTTATTTAAAATGTGTACTACCCGTTAAGGTTTCACGCTATAGCGGCTACTAATGGCGATACGATTCCATGTGTTAATGACAATTGCGAGCCATTCAATCGCACTGATTTGATCATCCGTTAAAAATGGTAGGGCATCTTCATAAACTGCATCAGGAACTTGGCCTTCGGCAATTAATGTAATTGCTTCGATCAAGCTTAAAGCAGCACGTTCTTTTTCGTCATAGTACGCAGTTTCACGCCATGCAGTCAGTAGGCTAATACGTTCAATGCTTTCACCTGTTTTCAGTGCATCGTGTGCATGCATACGAATACAGAACGCACATTCGTTGATTTGGGATGCACGTAATTTGAGTAAATGAGCTAATCCTTCACTTAGGCCAGCTTCATTTATTTTTGCATTGCCAGTGCATCAAGTTCTGCAACTTTTTTATATAGCTCAGGTGCAGACTGACCTAGGTTGATTCGTGACATTTCGAACCTTTCTGATGTTTTTAGATATACCTGCTATTTTAAAACCGTTATGGTTGAGGACAAGTTTTATTTTGAGCATTTAGATGACCACTTTTGTTCTTGCGCCCGATTCATTTAAAGAAAGTATGAGTGCTCAACAAGCCTGTGACGCGATGCGGCGTGCAATTTTAAAGCTCATACCTGACGCAAATGTCATCGCTGTGCCAATGGCAGATGGCGGTGAGGGAACTGTAGATGCGTTACTCAGTACTTGCGACGGCCAAAAAGTGACGATAGCGCTTACAGGTCCTTTGCCCAATCAACGTGTGACGACGTATTTCGGTTTGATCGACGGTGGAAAAACTGCGGTGATTGAAATGGCAAAAGCTAATGGTATTCATCTTGTTGATATGGCTCAGCGAAATCCTTTACTGACGTCAACTTATGGTACGGGCGAAATGATCCAGGCTGCTCTAGACTTCGGAGTAAGTAAAATTATCATTGGCTTAGGCGGGAGTGTGACCAATGATGGCGGTGCAGGTATGGCGCAGGCCTTGGGGGCACAATTTTTAGATGAAAATGGCTTGCAAATAGCAGTTTGTGGTGGTTGTCTTGATCAAATTAAAAGTCTTGATTTGACGCAGCTCGACTCACGTTTAGCGCATACAGAAATTATCATTGCCAGCGACGTCATTAATCCACTATGTGGTGAAAATGGTGCATCCCATATCTTTAGCCCGCAAAAAGGTGCAACGCAGGAGATGGTGCGTCAGTTAGATCAGAACCTCAGTCATTATGCGGATGTGGTTGAAGCGACTCTGGATTGTGCTTTACGTGATGCAGCAGGTGCAGGTGCTGCAGGTGGATTAGGTTTTGGGTTGATGGCTTTTGCGGGTGCATCGATGCAATCAGGTGTGGAATTGGTCATTGAACAAAGTCAGTTGAAGGAAAAAATAGCACAGGCAGATTATGTGCTCACTGGTGAAGGGAAAATTGATCATCAAACCAAGTTAGGTAAAACACCATTTGGTGTGGCGCAGGTTGCAAAAAAGTTTAATAAACCCGTGATCGCCTTTGCTGGTCTAGTGGGTGAGGAAATAGCAGAACTCTATGATTTAGGTTTCACACAGATTGTTGGAATTAATCCACCAGATTGTAAGTTGGAGGATGCATTAAAAAATGCCGAAACATACTTAGAAAAAAGTTGTACAGATCTCATCAATTCTATATGTAAAAGATCAGAACCTACTCCTCTTAAGATGGATCGGTTCTGAAAAGTGTTACTTCTATAAGCGATTTTCTAAATAGTGCTGTGCCAATGTGACTTCTGCATCGTACTCAGTTGGATTTTGCGGTTTAGGGAGGCGAATATTAGGTGCAATACCAATGTCGTCAATTTGCTGCCCCGTACGGCGGTGGATAAATGTGGTTGCATAATACAGTGTGAATTGTTGAGATGGCGTTTTGATGGTTCGAATATTCGATGCATCTAAAGCACCATAAGTGTTACGCCCCATGACTAAAACATTCGGATTTTGACGTGCGGTTAAAATAAACATTTCACACGAACTACCGCATTCTTCATCTGACAGAATAACAACTTTTTTGGGCGTAGCTTTGACGTCTGAATGGGCGATCACATATTTTTCCTCTTTCTGCTTCGTCATCCCAACCCAGCTATTTTTATTGCTTTCAAGTTTAGCAATCATACGATTAAATTCTACCTTGATTTCCCCATCAGGTAAGATTTTGGCTGTTTCTTTCCATGATTGAATATTTTCTGTAGATGCATAAATTTGGGGCATTTCAAACCAATACTCAGCTGCTCCCAAAAGTGGATAAAGGGGTTGTGCTGATGTATCAAATCCGCCTGAGTTTTTGCGTAGATCAAGAATTAAATAACGTGCGTCTAACACTTGGTTTTGATTGTCTTGAATGATCTTTTCAAGTTGATCTTGAACAGACAGAGCAAAAGTTGGGATGGTGATTAAGGTTGTCTGCTCAGACAATTTTTGCGTGGTCACGAGATTGCTTGATTGTATTGTTGAACTCTCTGTGATGGCTTCTGATATGGTTTTTCGGCCTAAGCTCAGATGACCTTTACGGATAGATTTCAGAAAGTGATTGGTGATTTCTTTACAGGCATCGACCGAAATTACTTGTGTAATTTTAGCGTTTTGCTCATTTATGACCTTTTGAATATTTTTTGGATAGTTGTCCCAGTTTTTTGCTCGAATACCAGCATCATTTTTGAGTATAAATTCAGAGCTAAAGTTAAAATCTTTTTGGCACTCACTAGGTGTCATGGGGCTAAGTCCATCTGCAGCTTGAATACTTGGGCTTAGAAAAAAACTACTACTCAGTACCAACAATGAAAGCTGTGAAAATTTATTGAACATGTCATGATTCCTAGAGACGGTTATTTTCTCAAGTTATAAGCCTATGGATTTAAATAGGTCTTTGTTTTTCTAATGATATTGATTTATAAATCTACTGATTTTTTACTGTATAAACAATGAAAATTTTAAATGAATAGTCATGGTTAAAACGGTGTGTTTCCGCGTCAAATTGAGTCACTTTGTAGTCGTCTACGCTGTGAATTTAGGGTAGCTCTGTTAAACTACCAATTCACATAGCACGATGAGACACCATGAGTTTAGCCAACCTGATTGATGAATTAAATCCTCAACAAAAACAAGCCGCAACAACAGAAGCACAGCATAGCTTGGTTTTGGCAGGAGCAGGTTGTGGTAAAACCAAAACTATCGTGGCGCGTGCTGCCTATTTAATTGATCAAGGCGTGCCTGCCAATCAAATTCAAATTTTGACTTTTACTCGCCGTGCAGCGAGTGAAATTGTCGCTCGTGTGGAGCTGGCTCTGGGTGAGCAAGCCAAAGGGCTACGTGCATCAACCTTTCATACCTTTTGTATGTACCTCTTGCGCCGCATTCCAAAAGCTTTTGGTCTAGAACAGTTTTCGATTATTGATCGTGATGATCAACTCATGATGTTCCGCCTGATTCGTGGCCGTGATGATAAGAAAAACCCCAATCACTTACCCAAGCCAAAAGAACTCTGTGACCTATATTCTTTTGCGCGGAATACGCGTCAAAAACTTAGCATTGCCATGGAAAAGCAAATGCCTGAGTACTTTGCTTTAAAAGATCAAATCGCGGATATCATGAAAGAATACGAAGCTCGTAAACGTGCGCGTAGTTTTTTAGATTATGACGATATCTTGGCGATTGTGGCAAAAGCCTTGGCGGAATCAGATGGACTGGTCGATTATGTGGCTTCGATTTGTCGCCACATGTTGGTCGATGAAATGCAGGATACCAATCCGCTGCAATGGGCGTTACTTGAGCCATTAAAAGAACGTGTCAGTTTGTTCTGTGTCGGCGATGATGCACAGTCCATTTACGGCTTCCGTGGTGCAGACTTTGAAAATATTCATCATTTCAAAGAGCGGGTACCCGACGCACAGATTTTCAAACTCGAAAAAAATTATCGTTCAACCCAAGAAATTTTAGATCTGTCGAATTGGTTGTTGGATGAAAGCGAAATTAAATATGACAAACGCTTAGATGCTTATCGTGGGGAAGGGATTAAGCCGAAAATGCATATTTTCCCGAATGAGTTTGATGAAGCCAAATGGATTGCCATCGACATCAAAGAACGTCATTACCTCGAAGGCAGCAAATGGTCGGATCATATGGTGCTTGTGCGTTCAAGCTTTGCCGCCCGTCATATTGAAGCAGCTTGTATTGCCGCAAACGTGCCGTATCGCTTTATTGGCGGCATGAAATTACTTGAAACAGCCCATGTAAAAGACTTACTCAGTGTATTGCGTGTAGTGGCCAATCCTTTAGATGATATCGCGTGGATGCGCTTTTTAACCTTATGGAATGGTGTGGGTGATGTAGGTGCGAGTAAGTTATCGCAGCAGATTTTACTTGAGCCAGAAATGCAAGCCATTGCAACCAAGTTGGAAAAATTTGGCAAAGTACCTGACCAAGCGATTCTGATGATGAAGCAAATGTCGGTGTTGAAGGATCAGGTCAAAGAATGTGTAAGCTTGGCTGTTCAAGCGATTTCTGAGCAGCTAGAAGAAAACTATAAAAAAGATTGGAACCGACGTGTCGGGGATTTTGATCTGGTGAAACAACTAGCATCAAAGCATACACAGCTCAGTGAATTTCTTGAAGAGTATGTGCTCGATCCTGTGTCCATTTCTGAAATTGAACGGCAATCAGATAGTGATGTGGTCACTTTGATTACCATTCACTCTGCTAAAGGGACAGAACAAAAGGTTTGCTATGTGGCAAATGTGACACCAGGGCAATACCCGCATGCACGTGCTCAGGGTAATTTCGATGAGGTGGAAGAAGAGCGTCGCGTGTTATATGTGGCGCTGACACGTGCGCAAAATGAATTGATTTTGACTAAGCAAAACTTGAACCACTGGGCACGTGAAACTGTGGATGAGCAAGGGCGTAAAGTAGAAAGTTATTTTATGAATGATTTAACTCGAAACCTATGTAGTTTGGAAACACATTATAAAACCCGTCAGCAAACCGTAAAAAGTGCTTTAATCGAAAGAAAATCGATTAATTTAGATTTTGGTATCGATCTCGATTAAAATAGATTTTTGACGTGATTTACACGCAAGTTAAAAAGCAAAATAGACAAATGCTTTTTGATGATGCTGTCTATTTGGAAGATTGAATGAAAATTTTAGTACGTAACTTAGAGCGTTCAGTTACTGAAGCAGAATTGGTTGAACTGTTTAAACCATTTGGCGCAGTAGAGTCTGCTGTTGTTGTTATGGATGCAAGCACAGGTAAATCGAAAGGGTTTGGTTTTGTCGAAATGCCAAATGGTCGTGAAGCTGTAAAAGCGATTAAAGGCCTGAATACTTTGAAAGTCAAAGGTGCGGGTATTCGCGTAAAAGCGGCTGAAGATAAGCCTAAAGCATAAATTTAAAAAGGAGCGTTACGCTCCTTTTTTTATCGGTGATCTATGAAAAAATGCTACTCGGCTTTGTCGATTGTTGCGCCATCTGGTTCGAACATTGCGTGCGGACGTAAAACGCTTGAAGTCCGCTCATGGCAGCCCGAACATTTGCCTTTAAAAGATTTAGTGATCGTGGAAAATCAACGCTACTTACATGAAAGCGGAGATGAAGATATTGGACGTGCAGTGGCGATGGTCGATGTATATGACGTTCATGTATGGACTGAAACAGAGGTAGAGCAAGCGCAGGCGACATATTGGGCAGCAGGGTACTGGGCTTGGCGTCTGGAAAATATCAGGATGATTGATTGGGATATGCCTGTTCCCGCAAAGCGTGACATTTATTTAATTGAAATCGATCATCCATAATATTTATTGTGAATTTCCTAAAAATCCGTTTAAGCTTATTCATGTAGAAAAACGCCAAAATTTAGGGAATTGTTCATGTCTCGTGTTGCTCGCTTTCATGCTGATCGTACCAATCAAAAGTTATATTTTACCCGTCTTGCATGTCAGCAAGCTGAGCAGACCGATCATGTTCAACAAGCTCAGGCTTATCGCGAAGCAGCGGTTTTTCATTTGCATGGTGCAGTACTTGCGTTTTTACAAGAGTTGGTGCGTTACTATCGTTTAAATGATCCTGCGCCCACGTTAAAGTCGATTGAAACGCTGATGGCTGAAAAAGGTCAGGTATCACCTGAAGTGACTGTTATGCAGCAATTGGCCAAGCAAGGTTTTATTGCAGAGCTGAAACGCGCACATCGTATGTGTCAGTATGCACCTGAACCGTCTGCACCAGAGCCAGAAGATGAAACGTCTTCAAATTTAATTATTAAAGTTACCCAAACACCGCAAGCATGGTTGCCAGATACCGCTATTTTGCGTGAATGGCATCGTGATCTAACTCAATTAATTGATGGATTTCGTAACGAGATGGTGGAGTTCTAATTGGACTATTGCTACTTGAAATAAATTTATTTAACCCGATATAAGATTATCTAAGTAATACAAAGTGCAGATGCCTTTATCACCATGTTGCGCATGGAGGGATATATGTCTATAGAACAGTTGAAAGAACTCTTTGGGAACCAGGAAGCAATTTTAGAGCTGGTTCAATTGGAAGGTGGTGAGTTGGCATTGCGTAATGCAGGCTCAGAAAAAGAGCCTTTGGTGACTATCCAATTCAATGAAGAATTACGCAATATTTTGGGCGATCAAATGAGTGTGATAGCTCAGCAAATGATTCAGGCTGCATTGTTTGGTTTGTTAGAAAAACAAGTGGATGAATGGCATGCCGAAGTAGTTGATGAAAAGCCAAAATATATGAGCTAATCATATAGCTGCTGACTTTGCGGATCATGATAATGAAAACGCACCTTTTGGTGCGTTTTTTTATATCCAAAATGGCACTTAGACTGTGCCCAGTTCAGTAGGTGAGATCAGCATCGAACCTAAAAATACAATAAAGACCCCGATGAACTGTAAGAAAAAAGGATTTTTGGCATCTTGCCAATACAGAATCAGAAAGACGATGGAAATGGGATAAAACAATAGACAGCCCAGTCCCCATAAAATACTGGTTTTAAATGCAGCGATGAGAAAGCCCAGACCGCCAATCAAAATAATGGCAAGGCCTAAATAGAGGATGTACATGTTTTTCTCGTTTCTTGTTTGAAGTTTTTAAAAATGATGCTTCGTTTGATTCTTATTTTATCAATATGTTTTTTAAATTCAATTATTTGTAATTTTAAAATTAATGAATTATATCCATTAAAAAAAGGCGATGCTTAAATGCATCGCCTTTTGGGTATTGCCCATAAGAACTTAATTAGGAACTTAGTTTAGTGTGTCGGAGTTTGGTGATGGGCAATTTGGATTTGATTTAAAATATGATTGCTCATATTTTTCGCCATTTCCTCTTTGGCATAATAAACCTCACCGATATTGTCACGACGAATGACTTCAGCTTCTTCTTTGCTTTCCGCACAAACCAATACTTGGATAGAAGGATTCAGCATTTTGGCAATATCGACAATTTTATGAATATCTAAAATATCCATAGGTGAAATGACCAAAAGGCGTGCGTGTTGAATATGGGCTTGAATTAAAACCCCAGGTTCTGTTGCTACACCGGATACCGCAGCGATGCCTTTTTCCCGCAAGTTTTCCACGATTTCACGGTTTTCTTCAGCAATAACCACTTTAATGTTTTCATTCATTAATTCGCGGGTAATACGACGACCGACTTCACCATGACCAATCAGCACCACCTGATCACGCAGATAATCCTGTGAGACCTCATCCGGCAACATGGCCAATGGGTCACTACTACGTTCCAGTAAACGGGCCAAATTCGAGCGCTCACGGATGAGTCGCTGCATAGGCTCGATGGCAGAAAATACAAATGAATTTAGCGTAATCGAGATTAATGCACCTGCCAATATCAGGTTTTGTCCTTCCATGGAAAGGAGGTTTAGAGATACACCTAAGGTCGCCAAAATAAACGAGAACTCACCAATCTGCGCCAAACTCGCCCCAACGGTTAATGCGGTATTGATGGGGTAACGGAAGAACAACACCAACGCCATTGCAGCGATGGTCTTACCAATCATGATAATGCCGACCACAGCTAAGACGTGAAGCGGTTGTTCAATCAAGATCCGTGGATCAAACAGCATGCCGACGGAGACGAAAAACAAAATCGAAAAAATTTCACGAAGCGGAAGGGTTTCTTCTTCTGCACGGTGACTAAAGTCAGACTCTTTGACCACCATACCGGCAAAAAATGCGCCGAGTGCCATGGAGACACCAAATACCTTGTAGGCACCAAAGGCAATCGACACAGCTGCTGCAACCACGGTAAGCGTGAATAATTCACGTGAGCCTAAGCGTGCAACCACTTGCATAATCATTGGCACTAAGCGTTTACCAATGATCAGCATGAAGGCAATAAAGCCAGCGACTTTGAGTAAAGTTAGACCTAAGGTCAGCCAAATATTTTCATCTGCACTACTTTCTGTGAGTGGCTGTCCACCAAGCAATACTGCTGTGGCAGGGAGTAAGACCAGAACCAAGACCATGACCAGATCTTCAACCAAGAGCCAGCCTACGGCAATTTTACCATTCACGGAGTTAAGTAAGCCTCGGTCACCGAGAGCCTTGAGGAGAACCACCGTACTTGCACACGACAAACTTAAGCCAAACACTAAGGCTGAGCCCATGCTCCAGCCCCAAAGCATGGAAATTCCCATACCCAGTAAGGTCGCCACTGCAATTTGTAAAATGGCACCGGGCAAAGCAATACGACGGACTTGCATCAAATCATTGAGTGAAAAGTGCATACCCACGCCAAACATGAGGAACATGACACCGAGTTCGGCCAGCTGGTTAGCGAGATGGATGTCACCAACTACTCCAGGCGTATTTGGGCTAATAATAATACCGGCAATCAGATAGCCGATGAGGGGAGGAAGTCGCAGGCGCGCAGCTATATAGCCAAAAATTAAGGCAAAACCAAAGCCAACAGCAAGTAATATTATGAGTTCTACATCATGAGGCACTAAAAACTCCTTAAGCCTAAGTTAAGGGTAAAAAAGACAAGCACAAAAAGTGCCAAAAGCATTTTGAAAGTTTAGCAATTCGAATAAAAAAAATGCAAAAAAAAACGACCTAAGCAGGTCGTTTTTTTCAAAAAACTAAAATTATTTGATTTTAGCTTCTTTGAAAATTACGTGTTGACGGATTTTTGGATCAAATTTTTTGATTTCCATTTTTTCCGGCATAGTACGTTTGTTCTTAGTGGTAGTGTAGAAATAACCTGTACCAGCAGAAGAAACTAGGCGAATTTTATCACGCATGTTCGTAGCTCCTTAGATCTTTTGACCTTGAGCACGTAGGTCAGCAACAACCTTTTCGATGCCCAATTTGTCGATAATACGCATACCTTTAGTAGTTAGACGAAGACGTACGAAACGTTTTTCGCTTTCTAACCAAAAACGGTGGTGATGCAGGTTCGGCTCGAACCGGCGTTTAGTTTTGTTGTTGGCGTGTGAGACGTTGTTACCAACGACTGGACGCTTGCCGGTAACTTGGCAAACCTTAGACATGGTGTAACTCCATTGATTTAGCCAACAGCAAATCTGTATGGCCAGTCAAAAAAAACATTGAATTCATTCAAGGGGCGTTTTATATCAAAAATGCGCTTAAAAGACAAGCGATTTTGCATAAAACGAACGATCACCTGGTGTGATCGTTCATGCCTTGATCGTTTATCGAAGAAGTGTCTTCGAAATCAGTTTGTGGATCGGCTTATTGAACGGTGGAAGAATGAATTTCAAACTATAGAGTTTTGGATTCGACATCACCGAGCGTTCATGCGACAAACTGAAGAAACCTTCTGGACCATGATATTTACCCATACCCGAAGCCCCCACACCGCCAAACGGCAGGTCATCTTGAGCAACATGGGTTAATACCGTGTTTTGTCCGAAATGTCCTGAATGGGTACGTGTTGCGACATAGTCGGCACGTGCCTGATCAAAGTCGAAATAGTATAAAGCAAGTGGACGAGGACGGCTATTAATAAAAGCAATAACCTCGTCAATTTGATCATATTCCATGATCGGAAGGATCGGACCGAAGATTTCATGCTGCATAATTTGCATGTCTGGAGTGACACCCGTTAAAACAGTCGGTGCAATTTTACGTACAGCGTCCACATCTTCATTTTGTGGGTTAAAACTGATGATTTGTGCGCCTTGATCACGCGCATCTTCTAAATAACCTTGTAGGCGCTTGTACTGCTTGTCATTAATAATCGAGGTGTAGTCCTGATTATGAGCAATACTTGGGTACATAGCTTCAACGCACACTTTATAGTGATCTAAAAATTCAGCAGTTTTACCACGAGGTAAGAACACATAATCAGGTGCAACACAAGTTTGACCTGCATTCCAAAGTTTACCAACCGCAAGACGCTGTGCAACATCCGCAAGGTCAATAGACGGATGAACCAATACAGGTGACTTTCCGCCTAATTCTAAAATCACAGGAACTAAGTTTTCAGACGCAGCAGCCATGACGGTTTTACCGACATTGGTTGAGCCCGTGAAAATCATTTTATCGAAGGCAAGGTGACTAAACGCATCTGAAATTGGACCACCACCATTGACGACTGCGACCAATTCTTGAGGAAATGCTTCTGCGAGAGCTTTTTCGAGCACATCACCGAATGCCGCAGAGGCACTCGAAATTTTGATCATGGCATGGTTGCCCGCAGCCAAAGCACAAATCAGTGGGCCTATAGAAAGAAGCAGTGGGTAGTTCCATGGCGTAATAATGCCGACGACACCAAGTGGTTGATATTGCACCCATGCTTTTGCAGGTTGGTGAATAATTCCGACATGGCGTTTGGATGGTTTCATCCAGTCTGTCAAATGCTTGCTATAATATTTGATGTGTTCAAGACATGTGAGCAACTCACCAATCTTGGTTTCACCAATAGAACGGTTACCATAGTCTTGATTAATTGCATCAGCAAATTGATCTTGATACTTAACTAAGATACGCTTAAGCCGAGCCAAACGGTCTATACGTTCCTTCGCTGTAGGCAATGGGTAACGTAAATATGCTTGTTTCTGCTGTTCCAACATATTGTTGAGATGCTGGTGATCAAAAGAATGTGGTGTCATTGAAGTTGTTTTTGTTTGACTATTCATGTCGCACGACCATATCCAAATTAGCGATTAATTAATTTTTAGAGCAAATACTCTAAATAGTCAAGTTACTTTATGTGTTAGTGTTCTAATGCTTTGAAATAAATGGTTGTTTTAGGATGTCTCACACCAAAACCTTAAAAACGAAAGAACGTATTTTGCAGCTGAGTTTGCAGTTGTTTAATGAGCGTGGCGAGCGTTCAGTGACAACCAATCATATTGCTGCTGAACTGGGAATGAGTCCTGGTAACTTGTATTACCATTTCCGAAATAAAAGTGAAATTATTAAGGAATTAATGGAGCAATATCAGCATGAAACGCTAGAAATGTTAGCGCTTCCTGATGATCGTCAGCTTGATGCCAATGATAAAATTCGCTATTTCCAAGTGTTAAGTAGCCAATTATGGGCTTATCGATTTTTACATCGTGATGTTTATCACTTGGTCGAAAATAATGAAGATTTCCGTAAAATGTATCCACGTTTTGCTGGTCAAGTCATGCAACAAGGCCAGAAAATTTATCGTGCCTTTGTCGATGCAGGTTTAATGCAGATGACTGATTCTGAAATTGAGGCCTTAACCATTAATTTGTGGATCGTGCTGACCAACTGGACCAACTTCCTTTATATGTCGGGCCATATTACCGACTCCAACACTTTGGAAGAAAAGTGGGTGTGGCAAGCACTGCGACAAATGGTGTTCTTAGAAGGCGCATATCTACGTGGTGAAAGCCGTGAAACCTATGAGCGATTGCTCGAAACTTTAGGGCCGTCGGACTTATTTGCAAGTCTTTCAAACGTAAAGCATCAGGTTACTGAATAAGACTATTTAGTCTGGCTTTAAAAAGCGTTAGAATACTCGGCTCTTTTTTCAATTTAACTGATTAGTGATATAAACCAACATGAATATGTCGACCGCTAACACAGCACGCTTACTCATTACCTGTGAAGATAAACCAGGGATTGTGCAAGCTGTATCGAGCTTTTTGTATCATCAGGGAGCAAATATTACCGCACTTGATCAATACGCGACTGAAGCTCAAGGGGGGCGATACTTCATGCGTGTTGAGTTCGAATTGGACAATTTACAAAGCCGTAAAGAAAGTCTAACTCAAACATTTGCGAGCAATGTTGCTGAGCGTTACAACATGCACTGGCGTTTAGCTTTAGTCAGTGATGTGAAGAAAGTCGGTATCTTGGTGTCTAAAGTTGACCATGCTTTGCTTGAACTGTTGTGGCGTCATGCACGTGGTGGTTTACCATGTGAAATCACCAAAGTCGTGTCTAACCACGATGCTTTACGTGAATCTGTAGAAAATTTCGGCATTCCGTTTGAAGTTGTTCCTGTGAACAAAGAAAATAAACGTGAAGCTTATGAGCAAATTGATCAATTGATGCAAGGCAATGATTTACTCGTTCTTGCTCGTTATATGCAAATTTTAGACGAAGAATTTGTTCAAAAATGGGAAATGAAAGTGATCAACATTCACCATTCATTCCTCCCAGCCTTTGTTGGTGCGAACCCATATAAGCAAGCGCATGAAAAAGGCGTGAAACTAATTGGTGCAACAGCGCACTATGTGACTGCTGATCTTGACCAAGGGCCGATTATTGAGCAAGACGTAGAGCGTGTAAGCCACGACTTTACTGTTGAACAATTGCGTGAGTTAGGTCAGGACGTAGAGCGTAATGTACTCGCACGTGCAGTCAAATGGCATCTTGAAGATCGTATTATTGTCGATGGTAATAAAACTGTTGTATTTCAATAAAACGAGATGAATTTTTTAATAAAAGGGCATACTTTAGGTATGCCTTTTTTATATTATGATTAAAAAAAGTCATTAAATCTGACGAATTAATAGTTGCAAATGAAAACACTTCTCATTTATTATTGCCGTACTTTAATTGTGCTAACCGATGAGCATGATTGTATTTTTGACAAAATAAATGCAATCGCTTCTTCAAGGTAACTGAGTTTAATGAGTCAATCTCCCGCTCCAATGATGCAATCACCTAACCCGATGAAAAAGAAAATCATTACTGCGCTTCTCGCTGTTGTGGTAGGGCATATGGGAGTATTATGGGCGGTCAGCAATATGAAAGCACCAGAACTTAAACCGATCGAAAAAGATCCGATTAAAGTTCGCTTTGTGAAGATTGTTGAAGAGAAAAAACCAGAACCTCCGAAGCCAAAACCAGAACCGAAGAAAGAGCCACCAAAGCCAAAAGAAGTTAAAATTGTAGATAAGCCTTTACCACCTCCACCGAAGAAAGTGGAAAAAGTGGAACAGGTGAAAAAGAAAGATGCGCCGAAACCAACTGTTGAAGCGGTCAAAAACGTACCACCAACACCTGTTGTTTCAACTGTGGTTTCTGAAACGAAAGTCGTTCGTGTTGAACCAACACCTCCGGCACCTGTTGCACCACCACCTGCGCCTCCAGCACCACCTGCGCCACCGACACCTAAAACTGTGAGCATTGGTAATGGTGTCAGTTGGATTAAGAAACCGAATGTTCAATTTGAAAATGGTGAATTAAAAGCGTCGTGTACAGTTGTAGTTGCGATTGCTGCAAGTGCTGAAGGTAAAGTCGAATCAGCAACGATTAAAAACTCGACTTGTGGCGCTGCTGTAAACCGTAAAGTGACTGATGCAGTGAAGCGTGCACGTTTATCCAAATATATTGATAATGGTGTGGCAACTCCGACGCGAGTTGATCAACCATTCAACTTTAAACTTAATTAAGATTCCGGCTAACCCATTAGGAGTTCGAATATGAACTTTTCAGTTTATTGGCAACATGCAGATGCAGTCAGCAAAACACTGTATTTCGTGTTACTTGCAATGTCGATTGCGACTTGGACGATCTTCGTTCTTCGTATTATGGGCACACGTCAGCTCAAACAAGTGGCGTATAACCACCTTGCAGATGCACTAAGCAAACTGAAAGCGAAATTTGCTCCTTTGGCTTTTGAACAACGTAAGGCTGTGGCAGAACAAGCATTACTACGTCAAATTTCGGTAGAAAAAGCTAATGCTGAAAAAGGCGTATCTGTATTGGGTACGATTGCTTCAATTGCACCGTTCGTAGGTTTGTTCGGTACTGTGTGGGGTATTTTTCATGCCCTTGTAGCAGTAGGAAAAAGCGGTCAAGCAGGTCTTGCACAAGTAGCAACACCAGTTGGTGAAGCCTTGATCATGACGGGTCTTGGTTTGGCTGTGGCGATTCCTGCGGTTTTGGCTTATAACATCTGTGTTCGTTTTAACCGTACACTTTCGAATGAATTGCAAGATCAAGCGCATGGTTTATTGATTGATACTATGTTGCAACAAGAATCTGCAGCGAAGAAAGAAGACGTGAAAACTGCACAGCAAAGTTTAGCTGGAGGTCAAGCTTAATGGCTTTTCAATTGGGTGAAGACAACGATGCTGGCATGAATGAGATGAACCTCATTCCGCTCATCGATATTATGTTGGTATTGATGATCATCTTCTTGGTGACTGCGACTGTTGCCAACCCATCAATTCCATTAACCTTGCCACAAACGACTGCAGAAGTGATTGATCTGCCAACTGAAAGCGTAACCATCAGCATTAACTCAGCGGGTGATATTGCTTGGAATGGTGATATTGTCACGCTCGAAGATTTAGAAAGTCGTCTAAATACAGCTGGTCAGCAAGAACGTAAGCCTGCATTGGTATTAAAAGCCGATAAAGAATCACGTTATGACACAGTTGCACAAGTGATGTCGCGTGCGAGTGGAGCCGGACTCAGCGATATCGCCTTTGCCAGTGATAACTAAGCACTGAGCAAAGATAACTAAAAAAAGCGACTGAAATGTCGCTTTTTTTATGTCTCTATTTTGAAAATAGATGCCGTTTAATTAGATCACTCAGATTTGAGTAGGTCTTGAAATTTGCTACGTAATTTCATGAGTTTAGGTGGTATTGAAAAATTACAATAACCTTGGTTTGGGTTACGTGCAAAGAAGTTTTGATGATATTCTTCGGCAGGGTAGAAGGTTGGCATTGGACTCAGTTCAGTCACGATATTGATGCCTTCAGCTTTTAATTCTTCAATACGTTGCTCAGCGATTTGCTTTTGTGATTCATCCTGATAGAAAATCACTGAGCGATACTGTGTACCGACATCGTTGCCTTGACGGTTCAGCGTGGTTGGATCGTGAGTTGCGAAAAATACATCTAGCAATTGGCTAAAACTGATTTGGCTGTCATCAAAATTGATCTGAATGACTTCTGCATGTTGGGTGTTTCCCTCACAGATTTGCTCATAGCTCGGATGCTGAGTAACTCCCCCTGCATAACCACTGACGACTGTTTGCACGCCCTTTAGTTGTAGAAAAACTGCTTCTACACACCAAAAGCACCCACCACCAAATACCGCTTGTTGCATAGTGAAATCCTATTTTGTTCCCTGATATTTAATATGGGGTTATAGCTAAAAACTGCAATGTACGTCTGTATACTAATCACTAGTTTATGTGCATTAAATGTCTCTGGCATGACTGAACAGTGAATAAAAAAGTCTGCCGAAGCAGACTTTTTTAATGATTTAACGCGGTTGAACAGCGCTTTCATATTGAATTAATAAATTGCCGTGACGGTCTAGCAATTTCAAGGTTTTTCCAAAAACTTGATAATGCGTTACCTTTTCGAGTGCTGCATGGTACTGTCGCTCTAGCCCATTGTTATTGAGACAAGCCATTTGTGTCGCAGCAATCGGGCCAAACGTTATGGTGTCTTTGCCAGCATTATAGCCACCCATTATACGATTACAGCCGTCTGCACCTGAGACACGTTTTGAAGCCGCATCGAATTGAATGCTTGGAATATTATGCGCATTGGGTGCTGTTTTGATTGGAGTGTTGCCAATCTGAGTGGCAATCCAAGTACGATTCTGTAATAGGTTTAAATTTTCAGTTATGGTGTTGTCTTGTGCAGGCATGCTTTCACAGCCTGTCACCACTAAAGTTGAAACCAAAGTTGCAGCAACAAATATTTGTTTTAGCATCGGAATTTCCCCGTGGAAGCATTTCAACTATCTAAGCAAATATCGCACAGATATGCTAGCCATATTTGTATCATTATTTAAGAATTACAATTGATTGGCGCTTGGATTTGAATGTGAATGCGGCAAACCTTGTCGAATTAATTTGGAATATTGTTCACTGCTCAGTTGCTTGATTTGAGAGACACGAGGGTTAACATGGGCTTTTTGATACCATGTTTTCATATCCCAATTTTGGTCTATGGCATGAAGGTCATACAAATAATTCGGCAAATAACCCGATGCAAATAAGCGGTAATCGGTTGGAAGCTGATGTTTGGAAACCGCTTGAATCATGTCAAACACCAGTGTTGTACAATTACTGGTGAGCGTGTTGTACCATTTGGGTTGAGTCTGTAGTTCATCGGCTTTATGGAGATATTCTACAAACAGCGCCTGCATTTCAGATTTTGGCATGTTTACGGGGAAGAAATAAACCTGTTCTCCGCGTGTATTACTGCGGGTATAGATGATATCTTTTTCATCTGATGCAATGAGGCTCAGTTCATATTTACGGAAAAAACCACCAATCGCAGAGAATTCTTCATTTTTCTCTTTGCGAATTTCAATCGAAAACGTCAGCGGTGGTCTGTCAGCAAAATCAAAACTGACCAGTGTATGGGCAATTTGCGGCCCCATCCAATACGAGGTAATGATGTTGACGCCATTGATTTGACTTAGGTCATATTGGCGGGTTTCCCAACGCGGGGTATAGCTACCATCGGCATGCCAGTCGAAATTACGCA
The DNA here is from genome assembly GCF_013418475.1 of Acinetobacter sp. YH12140. NCBI lineage: Bacteria > Pseudomonadati > Pseudomonadota > Gammaproteobacteria > Moraxellales > Moraxellaceae > Acinetobacter > Acinetobacter sp. YH12140. The sequence continues at coordinate 158,735 of NZ_VPBZ01000006.1, read as the reverse complement.
CATTGTGCAAGGTGACGAAATTGCCTTGCTTTTCATAATGTAGAATTTCTGCTACTTCAGGATTCCATTCACGATCTTGGCGTGCCTCCATGCCAAAATACCAAAATAGACCACAGATAAAGCCCGCAATATAAATCAAGACATCTTTACGACGGCTAAAAAAGTGTTGGGTAATATAGATGCCTAAAATGCTTAGAGCAAAAGCGATCCAGATTCCAATGATAATGCGGCTGCCTAACCAGCCTGCCGGTTGCTGTATCCACAGGGCGGCACAGAGCCAAATCGAAGAACAGAGGACAAACACACTAAATAGGGCATGAAGAATACTTCGCCCTATTTTTTTGAACATTGCTTGTTGGTCACTCTGTTGCATATTTTTCTTTTAGCTTAAGATTTTTCTTTATTTTCGGTAAGTTGCGAACTCAAAAGCAATCCCAGTTTTGTCGTCGATATGTTGTTCTGACGCCACTTTTTGAAAGTCCGCAGGAATTTCAGGATAATGCGCATCACCTTGAACATCGAGTTCAACATGCGTGAGTTCTAAACGGTCTGCGATGCCGATGGTTTGCTTAAAAATTTCACCACCACCAATAATAAAAAGACTCGTTTGTTTTTCTGAACTCGCGACATCAGCAACAGCTTGCGTTAACGCCTCGTCGATACTATATGCGACTTTGGTGCCTTCAAATGACCAATTGCTATCTCGTGTAATGACCCAATTGACACGCTTCGGTAGGGTACGTCCCATAGACTCTAAGGTTTTGCGTCCCATAACCACCACACCACCTTGGGTGATGGCTTTAAAGTGTTGTAAATCTGCAGAAATATGCCACGGCAAATCATTCCCTTTACCAATGCAGCGCTGCTGATCCATAGCGACAACGTGCACGATTTCTAAATTTTGAAATGCCATAGTTTGAACTCAAATAGCCGAAATATTTGCCGTCTATTAGAATGCAAAATCCCGCTTGAGGTAAAGCAGGATTTTGCTTTTCACTTGGGATTTCTAAAAATTAAACAGCAACAGGGGCTTTAATCGCAGGATGTGATTCATAACCTACAATTTCAATATCTTCAAATTTAAAATCGAAAAGATCGGTAATTTCAGGATTGAGTTTTAATTGGCACAGACCCATTGGTTCACGTGTCAATTGCAACTGCGCTTGTTCGAAATGGTTGGCATACAAATGTGTATCCCCACCGGTCCAAACGAAGTCACCTACACCTAGACCACAAACTTGTGCAATCATGTGTGTTAACAGGGCATAGCTGGCAATGTTAAACGGCACACCCAGGAAAACGTCAGCACTACGTTGATATAATTGGCAAGATAATTTTCCGTTTTGAACAAAAAATTGAAACAAGGTATGGCATGGTGGCAATGCAACATTACCTGCCTCATTTGGGTTCCAACCAGAGACGATTAGACGACGTGAGTTAGGATTGGTTTTGATTTCATTGACCAACCATTTAATTTGGTCAAAACCATCTTGTTCATATAGGCCATCGGCTTTTTTGGTTGCACCGAAATTACGCCATTGATGACCGTAAACAGGACCTAATTCTCCGGCAGGACGACCGAAGCGTGCAGTTTGTTCTGCTGTAGACCATTCATCCCAAATCGAGACTTTATTGTCTTGCAAATATTGAACATTGGTATCGCCTTTAAGGAACCACAACAGTTCAATCACGATAGAGCGGAAATGAACTTTCTTGGTGGTGAGTAAAGGGAAACCTTGAGAAAGATCGAAGCGCATTTGATGACCAAATACAGAACGTGTTCCCGTACCCGTACGGTCGCCCTTGTCGCCGCCGTTGTCGAGAATGTGTTGTAAAAGGTCTAAATACTGGCGCATGTCTCTCTCATAATTTGCTAAATTTCTTGTGGCACATATTAGCTTGTTTTGCGTGTGGAAGGAACTGCGATGGGCGCTTGAATATGGTCAGGTTTAAAAAATCAAAAGCATACGGTGTTTATTGGGTGATGACCAAATTTTGCAGGCAACAAGCGCTGAGTTGTCTGAGCTGAAGACGTCTATTAATAACAATTACATCAAGTGTTAACGAGACAATATGTCTGTTCAATCAAGCATGAGCTTAGAAGACTTAAGCCCTATTGTTCACATATTGAGCGATGTTTCATGCTCGTTGTTGAAAAAAATACAGATAAGTTTGATTAAAAAATACACGTGATTTTTCTCATTGTGAAGAGATGATTTTGGGTTGTTATTTCTGAATAAGAGTTTGATATCAAAAATAAATCTATTTGAATTAAAAATAGACGGTCGTATTTAAATGTGAAGATTTGTTTAAGAAATCTTACATTTTTTACATGAAAAAACATGATTTACGCGGTACTATCACCCTCGTTAAAATTTTTGAATGCCTAAATATAGGCGGGAGTGTGGGTTAAAGAATGGCTTATGATCACAATGTAAACTTGAGTGAAGTGCATGCTCCAGTTCAGGCAAATATCATAATTCGTTCTCAGGCGAGTAAAAATACGGGCAAGTCCAATACCACTCAAAAAGCAGCGACTAAAAATGTGGTATCCCGCAATGGTCAGCGTATCGATATCGATCGTTTGACTGGATTTTTACAAGGCATTACCCGCCAAAGCAGTACTCAGAAATGTGCCCGCAGTGTTCGTCTAGCACTTGAGTCCGCAGGGGCACGTTTTAACGGTCACCCCGTTGCCGCAGCAGACTGGGGCAGCACATTACAAAAAATTGGTTATCAAAAAATTAATTTAGCGTTTGATCGTCCTAAGAAAGGCGATATTTATATTATCGACCGCAATCAAAGTAGTCGTTATGGTCATATCGCAGCATATTCAGGTAAGGACTGGGTGTCTGATTATCGTCAAGCGGGCTATGCGGTCTATCGAACTCCAAATGTGAAATATAGCTATTATCGCTTAGCAGATTAACAGCCCGTGGCTGAATAAAAGGTTAGTCTTCAAACCTTTTTGCACGCTGACTGTAGATCGAGACGATAAATAATCCAATTGCAGTAAAGCCCACACATTGCAGCGCTAAAATCCAGCGTTGCTCATTGGGTAGAAAATAAATTAAGCACACTAAACATAAAATTGGCAAACTAGCCAAACCGCATTTTAATGACGGAGACAGTGTTTTTAGTTTGTCTTGTCTGAGCTTATAAAGCAGATTAATCATCAAACCAATGGCTAAACTTATGCCCGCAAAGCGGGGATCTAGTTGTTTTTGTTCAGCGCATTGAAAAATAAGCACACAGGTACTGATACAAATGATGAGCTTGATTTGTCGGTTACAGCGCTCAGAGTACCAAAACGTCAACATTTAAACTTTACCTTGGGGTGAAGTTTTCTCGTTTTTATTCAGCAGTGAAATCGGGGAAAGCAGGCAGATCGCCAAAGCCATAAAGCCAATGCCTTGAGCACCCGGAATCAGAATTTCACCCTTATTCATGTTGATAAAAACCAATGCCAACAGCAGTGCAATCGGTATCCACGTCAATAAACGATAGAGCAAACCTGTTGGGTTTTTTGCTGCAAAATGAATCTTGCAATAACGACAAATCAGGAAAATCACGCCTGTACCCATGAACATTAGAATGGCTTGAAGTGTTAGGGGTTCCATCCAATACAGAACACCGGTCAGTACGACCATCGCAATAAAAAACAAGATTTTTTTAAGTACAGAAACGTTGGGATTAAACCAAAATTCAAGCATGGATCGATAGTTTAAAAATAAGCTGAATAAACTTTAGCACAGATCAGTTGTCTAATTCAGTCACTTCATGTGCAGTAAATGCGTATGAAGGAGTAAATTTCAGCGCATAAAAAAGCGAGGCTTAAACCTCGCTTGCTTAAAGACATTTAGAAAATATTAATGATTTTTTTGTGGACCCCAGTCATAGATTTTTTTCTGGTAGGCATACCACATCATCCATAGTCCAATCAGAATCATCGGAACTGTCAGGAACTGACCTTTACTCATCCATCCAATGAACAGTTGACCATTGTCCGGCTCACGGAAGAATTCAACGGTGAAGCGTGCTATACCATATCCGATGAGGAACAGGGCTGAAACGGCATAACGTGGACGAGGTTTTGAACTAAACCACCACAGCACGATAAACAGAATTAAACCTTCACAGAGGGCTTGATAAAGCTGCGACGGATGGCGCACCAACTGGAGTGGATCGGTCGGGAAGATCATGCCGAAAGCAAAATTAGGGTCGGTCACTGCACGACCATATAGTTCGCCACCAATAAAGTTCCCAATACGACCAAACATTAAGCCTGTCGGAACGCAGGGTGCAATAAAGTCGAGGGTCTGGAACCAAGTCATTTTATATTTCTTGCACCACAGTAACATGGCAATCATGACCCCAAGGAAACCGCCATGGAAGCTCATGCCGCCTGTCCAAACTTGGAATAGCCACAATGGGTTGGCAAGGAACTGATCGAAACCATAAAAGAAGACATAGCCAAAGCGTCCACCAATCACGACACCTAATGCACCATAGAAAATCAGGTCAGAGACCATTTCTGCGTTCCAGCCGTCACGTTGTTTTGCACGGTAGCTTGCCAAGCCCCATGCAAATAAAAAGGCCAATAAATACATCAGACCATACCAGTGAACTTGTAGTGGCCCCAGTGATATCGCCACAGGGTCGATATTTGGATATGTCAGCATTGCTGTTCCTTGTCATTATGTTTTGCACAGATTTTAGCTGAATGTGCTGAAAAATGTTGTACATTCAATGTGTAAAGATATTGAGAGTTGAATATGTGCATTGTGGCTTTTGCTTGGCAGGTCTTGGATGACATGCCACTCTGCCTGATTTCGAATCGTGACGAGTTTTATCATCGACCGACGGCAGGCCTAAAGCAATGGGTAGATAGTCCGATTATTGCAGGGCAGGACTTACAGTCTGGTGGAACATGGATGGGGATAACCGCTCAAGGGCGTTGGGCGATTGTGACCAATTTTCGTGATGGTCGTGATCAGACTGCATATCCCACTTCACGTGGCGCTTTGATTCAGCAATTTTTAGAATCTGAGCAAACGCCCATTCGTTTTGCGCAAGCACTTGAACAAGTCCAATGTAATTATGCCGGCTTTAATTTATTCGTTGGCGACGCCACTCAAGCCGTTTATATGAGTAATCGCGGTGAAGCGCCACAAGTCTTAGCCAAAGGGGTTTATGTCACATCCAATGGTTTAATGACTGAACATTGGGAAAAGACCCGACATTTACGCAAACGTTTCACGCAAGAATTTTTGCCGATGCTACAAAGCCAGCAACCACAGGCGGATATAGACGCTGCTGCGTGGGATATTTTGGAAGATGAACGTAAAATCATTCCATCATTGTTACCCAATACTGGGATTCAGGCGGAAATGGAACATTTGCTGTCTTCAACCTTTATTCAAAGTCCGGTGTATGGCACCCGCTGTTCAAATTTATTGTGTATGCGGGATTCACAGTGGCATTGGCAGGAAAAACAGCAGCAGGGTGAGCAACAAGGACAGATCACCCAGATAGAAGTGCATTTAAAGCCATAAAAAAAAGCCGACGATTCGTCGGCTTATTTTTTAGAGGTGCCTTATGCGGTTTTTTGCGTTGGCTGAGCTTGTTCTACCGCTTCGCCAGCAATCACCCCACCATCTTTACGGGTGATGACTACGGTCGCTGAGCGAGGACGTGAAATCGCTGCTGCATTGGTTTGTGATGCAGGCCAGTGGCTGGTCGGTTCAGAATAGGATGCTGAATCTTCACCGGGATGTTGCACATTGATAAAAATCGCTTTGTAGTCAGGTGTCATCGTCACACCTGTGATTTCACACTCTTTTGGTCCTGTCAGGAAGCGACGTAAGTTTTCATCATTCAGTTTTGCACCCACAATGGTTTCTTGACCCGATGATGTCGTGGCTTTTGTGCCATCACCGACTTGACCCGGAAGCGCAGCAAGCATCATACAGTTGGTGGTATCGGTATAAGCACCGTCATCGGTTTGAATCCATAACACACCACGTGGGTCGAACCACATCCCATCGGGTGAAGACAAGTCGTTGTTGTCATTTAAACCGGATAAGTTAATGTTGCTCGCCATTTTTGCTTCAGCACCAAACAGGTAAATATCCCAAGTAAAGCTGAGCGCTGTGGTTGTATCCCCATCTTCACGGAAACGGATAATATGACCGTTGACGTTGCCTTTACCACCTTCAGGGTCGGTGTAGTTACGAGGGTTGGCAGCATCTAGTGCATGCGTCGTACCACGGTTCGAGTTATTGGTGAGGGTCACATAGACTTCACCATTGTCTGGATGCACAGCGACCCATTCAGGACGGTCCATTTTGGTAGCACCGACAGCATCTGCGGCAAGACGTGCGAAGGTCAGAACATCTGCTTGTGAGCTAAACGGATACACGCTGTTGCTTTGGTTTAAACCATTGACGTTATAGCTCAATTCAATCCATTGACCTTTGCCATCATTGTTAAATTTGGCAACGTATAACTTACCGTTGTTCATGTATTTGTCGCCCGCGGCATAGCCACCGTTGACATCTTTTTTATTCCATTTTTGGTCGGATACAAATTTATAGATGTATTCACCGCGTGAGTCATCACCCATGTAAAACGCGAGGTTGTCATCTTCACGTAAGCGACTTGCACGGCAGTCTTCATGTGCAAAGCGACCCAGTGCTGTACGTTTTACGGGGTTTTCACGACGGTCAAATGGATCGATTTCGACAATCCAACCAAAGGTGTTTGGACCATTACGATAATCTTCTGCTGCCTGAGTACCGGTAACATTCGCCGACCAACGGTCATATAAATCTTGAGACTCATTACTTCCAATCGCTGTTTCCCAACCATAGCGCGAGTTCGCACCCGCTTTTAGGCCATAACGGTTGAGTGCCACAATTTCAGCCGGACTACGTTTGGCATCATCTGCTTTCGCACGAGCGAAGTAACCAATGAAGTTTTCTTCTGTCGTCAGGTAAGTGCCCCAAGGGGTATAACCATTACCACAGTTGTTGTGTGTACCACGGGTTTGTTGACCATTGGCTGAAAACTTCGTACTGACTAAGCTTGAGCCTGCTACAGGGCCTTTAAAGTCCATTACGGTCGATGCGGTAATACGACGGTTAAATGGAGAATTTTGTACCAGTTTAACGGCTTGAGTCTTGCTGTCTTTTTTAATTTGAATCACAGAAACACCGTGTGCATTGACTTCACGGATGACTTCATCTTCAGGGCGACGACCATCTACTTTGGTTGGGCCTTGTGGGTGTAAGAAGGTTGGATTGATGTATTCATGGTTCATCACCAACAAACCTTGGTCAGACTGTTTGGCATCATAACGTCCAGAGGTGATATTTAAACCAAAGAAGCTCATACCGTCATGGCAGTCACCAGAGCGGAATTGGAAGCTCGGGCCAGAAGGGACATTGTTATCATCCCACGCTGGGTATGCAGGGTTAATCGAGTCACCCATCGCATATAGCACATGCGCTTGATAGCCTTCAGGAACAGTCACGATATCGTCTAAATTCTTTTTTACTGGTGTGAAATTGAACTTGGTCGGTTTTTGATTAGGATCAGTGACAGGTGGTTTAGTATTACTATTTGAATCTGAGTCATTGTCATCATTACACCCCGTTAATGAAGATGCCAATGCAAGTGCGACTGCACCACTCGCAGTCTTGGTAATCAAGCTACGACGGCTGATGCGTTGTTCTAAAATGTCACGAAAATGAAGGTTATCCGAAGTGTTGTTATCAAGTTCTTGATCTTCGTTATATGGCATGTTTGTCATGAATTTAAATCCTGGCAAATGTGTGCTGGGTAAAAGTTGATCACATAAAGCTATCGATAAAATATGACAATGCTTTGAAGCTAATGTTGCAAACTGATGAAATAGGCGTTTAGATTTCGCTGCATGTAAATTGCAAAACATTAAATGGGTGCATAAAAAAAAGAGGCTATCTCAGCCTCTTAGGTGTAAAACTCACCAAAATTGTCGAAAAATAAGTTTGTTTAAGGTGCAGATGCACGTCGTTTTTCAATCAGCTTGCCAAAAAATAAACCTAGCTCAAACAGCATCCACATGGGGATGGCCAACATGATCATCGAAAGCGCATCGGGTGGCGTGGCAAACATGGCGACAAAAAAACAGCCGACGATAATAAAACGACGCTTCTCTACCAAGGTTTGAGTAGATACCACCCCGATCAAAATCAAAATTAACGTGATGATTGGAATTTCAAAGGTCAGTCCAAACACCAAAAAAAGCTTTAAGCAGAAACTTAAATAACTATTGATATCCGTCATTGGCGCGACTGTTTCAGGGGAAACACTCATAAAAAAATGCAGGATGGATGGTAGGGCAACCCAATAGGCAAATGCAATTCCGGCATAGAAGAGGACGATGCTGCCGAATAATAAGGGCATCGCCAAATGCCGCTCTTTTTCATACAGTGCAGGTTTGATGAAGGCCCAAAGTTGATAAATCACGAAGGGCATCGCGAGCATTAGCGCGACAAAGAAATTTAGCTTAAACGGCGCCATAAAGGTGGCGGTCACATCCGTTGCGATCATGGATGAGTTCATCGGCAACTGCGCACGCAGAGGCTCTGACATCAATTGATAGCTTTGATTGGCAAAGGGCAATAAACAAAAGAACAGAATCAAAATGAGCCCTGTAATTTTGATCAAATGCCGACGCAAAATCACCAAATGTTTGGTGATCGGCATTTCTTCCAAATCAGGCACAGTGTTCTGTGAATTATTTAGTGAAAGATCTGTCATACGGCCACCTGATATTCTGCTAATGCATCGGTCGAACTTAATACAGGAGCTTGATCTGTTTTAATTTCGTGCTTTATTTTCATTTGGGGTGTAACCACGGCAAATATCGTGCTCTGACCACGTTCGATGTACTGATAACGTGGGGATAAATTTTTATTGTCAGGTAGGACTGCTTCTTGTTGTTTTTGCGCAGTCTGTTCTATGGGGTGTTGCGTTTGTTGCAATTCATTCATCTGAGCCTGCATACGCGCTTCGAGCTGTTGAATACGTTGCATTTCTTTTTGCATTTCTTCACGAAGTTCGGACATGCGAAGCTCACGATCAATATCTGTTTGCACGTTACTGATCAATCGTTTAACTTTCCCGTACCATTTACCTGCAAAGCGGATACCTTCAGGCAGTTTTTCCGGGCCGAGTACGATCAGCGCAATAATGCTGAACACCAGTAATTCGCTAATACCAATATTAAGCATTATGACAACTCCTTAGCTTTGAACTGAGGAATTGGTTTTATTTTGAGCTTCATGCTCTAGCGTGCGAGGCTCATTAAGCTGTGTATTTGCTGCGTCTTCATCACGCATCGATTTTTTGAAATCTTTGACTGCGCCTCCGACATCTTTGCCCAAGTTTTTTAGTTTTGATGTACCAAAGAGTAAAATCACCACAATTGCAAAAATCAGTACATGCCAAATCGATAGTCCAGCCATCTTGTTATCCTCTTGTTGGTCTGCACAACATTTCAGCAGTTGTAGATGACAGTGAAGTGACCAAGATGTTGCAGTTTAAAGACAGCCGCGAAGCTTATGTTCAGTGTTACTATGCATGGATTGAGCAGTGAGGGTGGTGTAGTGGCGTTTCTTCTTCCGATATTGGGTTTTTTAAGTGGCCTCGGATTGGCATCATTATCAGGAACATCATCGCTCAAATCGATTTTCTCTAGCTTACTTGCACGCTGTTTTATTCCAGCCGTGATCATCTACAACATGGTGTTCTATCAAGCAGGAAGTTTAGCACTCATGCTTTTTAGCTTTAGTGTTGCCGTGCTGATGTTTTATTTATTTCGCTGGCTGTTAAAAGATAGTTTACGTGCCTTGTGTGTCAGTTATTTGAACTTAGCTTGGCTGGGTTTTCCTTTTGCATTAGCACTGTTTGGCCCTGAAATTAGTGCAGCGATGGTGGCTCTGTATGTCGGTGGCTCTATCTTTGGCAATATGTGGGCCGTGACAGCCGTCAGTTCAGCCCAACTCCCATGGTCGAGCGTGATTCAAAAAGTGGCGATGTCACCGCCTGTATTTGCCTTGATGATTGCAGGTGTCTGTCGAATAGTTGGATTACAGCATATAGAAGAACATCAGCTCTTAGATTGGCTGTATCAGGCTGCAAAAATTGGAATGAGTTTCACAGGGATGTGCGTCTTAGGCATGTGGCTGCGCCAAACTAAGGTACAGTGGCGTGATCTGATGAACAGTAGTCGTATTTATGCGATGAAACTCACCGTTGGCGCGGTGATCTGTAGTTTGAGTTATGCCTTTCTTCCGATTCCCCAGATCGAGAAATATATTGGGGTGATGTTCATGCTGTTCTGCTTACCCCCTGCAGCCAATATTGTGGCTTTAGAAACGCATTATCAAGGAACAGGCACTTCGGCACGTTATATTGCTTCAGGCACGATTATGAGCTGTATCGTCGTCAGTTTTTATGGGTTAATTTTGCATCTTTTTTCGCTTTAAAATGAAAGTGAATTATAGATGCCCACAAAGGGTGACTACTTGAGCTGTTTGCGAATCTGCCAATCACGCACGAGGGCATATATCATCGCGATACCTATCAGGCCTGGAAATCCAATCTGACCTTGCGACAGATTAAGCATGATCGACAGTACGATCAACACTGCAAAAATAGCGTAAGTGGTACGAAAGCCTGAGGTGAGCGGGTAGGTTAGTTGCGCATGGCAATGAGGGCAGCTTAGTTTTTGAAAACCAAGAAAAGAGCGTGTCGGTATTTCAGTTGAAGTGTGATGGCAAGTGTTGCATATGATCTGTATCGGTTGAAGTGCCAAAATTATTCTATTTTTATTCAGGGATTGGAGTTAAACTTTGGCATTAAGATTAACTCCAATTTAAATTATTTCAAACTTGCTTTAAATAATTTCATCGCTTGACCACGATGGCTGATTTTATTTTTTTCTTCTTTTGATAATTCAGCACTAGAAACATTCAGTTCTGGCAGCCAAAACAGTGGGTCATAGCCAAAGCCATTTTCACCACGTGCTGCTTCCATCACTTCACCGCGCCAAACCCCTTGGAAAATTTGTGGGAGTGGGTCTTCTGCATGTTGGACCAAAGCCAAGACACATACAAACATCCCTTCGATGGCTTCACCCTCTTTACGGAGTGGTTTGAGGTCAGCAAGCAACTTGGCATTGTTTGCGGCATCATTGCCATGTTCACCTGCATAGCGCGCAGAGTAAATCCCCGGTGCGCCACCAAGCACAGGTACGCAAATGCCAGAATCATCTGCAATGGCTGGCTTGCCTGAAATTTTCGACGCATGACGCGCTTTGATAATGGCATTTTCAACAAAGCTTAGACCGTCTTCAATGGCATCTTCAATGTTCAACTGACCTTGTGGAATCACTTCAACAGGCAAATTCAGTTCCGCAAACATTTTTTCAAATTCTGCAATTTTACCTTTGTTATTACTTGCAAGCACCAAAGTGCCTTGAGATAACCAATCAGTTGAAGCCATGTGAATATTCACCATAAAACAAGATTTGAGGCTATTTTAACAAGATGCTGTGGTTGACAGGCAATAAAAAAGCACCCGAAGGTGCTTTTTAAGATTCAAAAACTTATTGCGCTTGAATCCATTTGTCTGCACGGTCACGTGCTTGACGAATTTGGTCTTGGCTTAAGTTGGCTGCCAAAGCAGTTTTCTTACCTTCAGACAAGCTAATCACTTTGTTGTCGAGCATGCCATCACGGGTAGAAAGCTCATACCATTGGTATGCACCCATGTAGTTTTTCTTTTGCTCTTCCATCATGGCTAAGTTAAAGCTTGCGCGGTTATCACCACGGCTGGCTGCTTTTTCGAAATATTGACGAGCAAGCGCTTCATCTTTTTTAGTCCCAATGCCATCTGCAAGCATACGACCTACATTAAGCTGTGCTGCAGATAAACCTTGATCAGCAGCAGCCTTATACCATGCAAAAGCTTGACGTTCATCTTTGGCAACGTCTTTACCTTGTTGATATTTAGTGCCTAAGTAAAACTGAGCACCGGGCTGACCTGCTTTAGCAGCTTTACTTAAGCTGTGAATATCCATAATTGAATATTGAGCAGCTTGGCTAGAAACTGAAGATGATGGAGCAACATAATCCGCATGGGCTTGTATGCTAAAAAGTCCAATCAGTAGCGTCGTGCTTAATAATAATTTTTTCATAGAGCGCTCACTCGATAAATTGCGACTTCACCAAATAGATTTGGGAGACGTTTACTGAGTAAACTGTCTTGTTGATCCCCATTCACGGCAAGTCGGTTAATAATCCGGATGTTATTTTCAGCACACAGCGCTTCAAAATCACGGAAAGTACATAAATGAATATTGGGCGTGTTATACCACATATAGGGTAACGCGTCTGAAACGGGCATCATTCCTTTTAATGCAAGGAAAGAACGAGTCTTCCAATGTGCAAAGTTTGGAAAGGTAATAATAGCCTGTTTCCCCACACGCACCATGTCTCTTAAGAGAACGTCTGGTGCATCTACAGCTTGCAAGGCTTGTGCCATAACTACATAGTCAAAAGACTGGTCGGCAAAGCGACTTAAACCTAAGTTCAAGTCCTGTTGGATGATATTTAACCCGCGACTGATTGCAATTGCAATCTTTTCTTGATCAATTTCTAAGCCATATGCACGAATATTGTGCTTTTTGCTCATATGTGCAAGCAGTTCACCGTCACCACACCCTAAATCGAGTACGCTTGAATCTGGTTTAATCCAACGTTCAGCCAGTTGATGATCAATACGCATTAGTTGGTCTCCTTCGGTGTTTCTTGCAGGTGTTTTACACCGCCTAGGAATGCACGTAAGCTTTTCACATATAACGGAATCGGGAACAAGAAAGAGTCATGGCCTTGTTCAGCATCAATATCCACATAGCTCACAGGCTTATGATTGCTAATTAATGCATCTACAATTTCTTGCGAACGAGCAGGGGCAAAACGCCAGTCCGTTGTAAACGAAACAACTAAAAATTGACACTTGGTTTTAGACATCGCGGTTTTTAATGATTGCTCATATTCACGTGATGGATCGAAATAATCTAAAGCCTTGGTCATGATCAAATAGGTATTGGCATCAAAGTTACGGCTAAATTGCTCACCTTGATAACGCAAATAACTTTCGACTTGGAATTCGACGTCAAAGCCATACATAAATTTACCTGACTTTAAGTCACGGCCAAATTTTTGTTTCATGGCTTCTTCAGAGAGGTAAGTGATATGACCGACCATACGGGCCAAGATCAAACCTCGCTTAGGATAACTATCATTTTCTAAATAGCGACCATCATGGAAATCAGGGTCAGACAAAATCGACTGACGCGCCACTTCGTTAAAGGCAATGTTTTGCGCAGACAGTTTTGGTGTACTCGCAATAATCACGCACTTTTGTAAACGATCTGGATAGTCCACAGACCATTGTAGAGCTTGCATACCACCTAAAGAGCCGCCAATCACCGCATACCACTGCTGAATTTCTAAACGATCAGACAACATGGCTTGGGTTTTGACCCAGTCACGGACAGTCACTAATGGGAAATCAGGACCATAAGGACGATTGTCATTTTCAGGATTTGGAGAGGTCGGTCCAGTAGAACCGCTACAGCCGCCAATATTATTTAGTGCTACGACAAAGAATTTTGACGTATCAATGGCTTTGCCTGGTCCAATACATGCGTCCCACCAACCCGGCTTACGGTCATCTTCATGATGATAACCTGCTGCATGGTGATGGCCTGACAGAGCATGACAAATCAAAATGGCATTGGATTTGTCCGCATTCAGTTCGCCATAAGTTTCAACCATGAGCTCAAAACGTGGGAGTATGCGATCGCATTCGAGCTCTAACGGCTCTTCAAAAATAAACTTTTGTGGGGTAACTAAACCCACTGAGTCAGCTGGAAAAGACACAGGAATAATTCGCCTTAAATCTTTAGTATGAATAATAAAAGGATACCACTTGAGGGTATCCTTCTAAAGTCATTTTATTGCTATTTGATATTTAAAGCATTGAATTAGACTGCAGCAGCAATCACTTGTTCAGTACTTAAAACACCTTGTTCAATTAAACGGTTAGTGCTGGCAATAATCGCCTCGATAGATGCAGTCACGATGTTGTCATGTACACCTGCGCCGAATGCAGACTTGCCTGTGCCTTTCACTTGAAGCTCAATCAACGCCAAGGCTTTGGCATGCGCGCCTGAACTGATGCTGCGTTCTTCATAGTTCAAGACATCAATCGGTAACTGCAAGGCATTTAAGATAGCAGAGATTGGGCCGTTGCCTTCACCGCGTAATTGCTGGATCTCACCGTTCACTTCGACATCAAGCTCAATGACTTGTTTGCCATTTTCATCATGTAAGCGGTAGTTTTTCGCCGCATAATGCGTATCTTTGGCAGCCACATAAGTGTCTTTAAACAATGACCAGATCGCTTGCGCAGAAATCTCAGTACCGTCTTCATCTGTTTTTTGCTGTACGATTTGCGAGAACTCAATTTGAATACGACGAGGCAACACCACGTTGTAATTTGATTCTAACAAGTACGCAATACCGCCTTTACCAGACTGTGAGTTGACACGAATCACGGCATCATAGTCGCGGCCCAAGTCTTTCGGGTCGATTGGCAAATAAGGCATATCCCACATTTCTTCGTTCTTTTGGAACTCGAAACCTTTTTTAATGGCATCTTGGTGTGAGCCAGAGAACGCGGTGAAGACCAAATCACCAGCATACGGATGACGAGGGTGTACCGGCAAGCCTGTGCATTCTTCAATGATTGAAATGATTTCGTTAATGTTTGAGAAATCTAAGTTTGGTGCAACACCTTGGGTATACATGTTCAATGCAATCGCTGCAACGTCCACGTTACCTGTACGTTCACCGTTACCAAACACACAACCTTCGACACGGTCAGCACCAGCCATAATCGCCAACTCAGAAGCGGCAATACCACAGCCACGGTCGTTATGACAGTGTACAGAAATAATCACACCGTCACGGCGTTGAATGTTGCGGTGCATCCATTCCACTTGGTCTGCATAGACGTTCGGACCTGAAACTTCAACCGTTGCAGGCAAGTTTAAAATCACTTTGTTCTCTGGAGATGCTTCCCAAATTTCAGTGACCGCATCACAGACATCTTTAGCAACTTCTAATTCTGTTGCAGTAAAACACTCTGGACTGTATTGGAATACAAATTCAGTTTCAGGCTGTTTTGCAGCGTATTCTTTGACTTTCGTTGCGGCGTTAATTGCTAATTGTTTTGCACCAGCAACATCAACATTCAACACTTTATTGCGGAAAGTTGGAGAGTTTGAGTTGTAGATATGCACGATGGCACGTTTCGCACCTTGTAATGATTCAAATGTACGTTGAATCAAATGATCACGTGCTTGAACCAAAACTTCGATGTACACATCATCAGGAATATGACCGCCTTCGATCAACAAACGCGTGAAATCAAAGTCGATTTGTGATGCAGAAGGGAAGCCGATTTCAATGTGTTTGAAACCAATTTTCACAAGCATTTGGAACATTTTGAACTTTTGTTCAATGTTCATTGGCTCGAAGATCGCTTGGTTACCGTCACGAAGGTCGGTACTCATCCAGATCGGCGCTTTATTGATTTCGTTATTTGGCCATTGACGGTCTGGTAAGTCTACACGTTGGTACATGCGACGGTATTTTTTGCTTGGATCTGCCAACATCATGTGAAAACTCCTTATAGCACCGTGGATAAATGTCGTGGATAAACGGCAAGGTACTACTTATATAGATTGTGTCTATTCTAGCAATTTACAAGTTTAATATCGGAGTCTTTAGTCGAAAGTCGAAATAAATCTGTAAAGATTCACATGACTTAGCTTTACCGTAAGCTCGTAAATGTATAACTAAATATTAGTCCATATATTCCGGAAATAATTTCCTATTTTTGCGTCAAGATGCCATTACTGGAAAATATTTTTCTATAAAATTAGCTTTTTTGAAAAATATAATCTTTATTGATCTCATCGACGGTGGCTGTTCCCATCAATGCCATCGTAATCTCAAATTCTTCTTTCAATATTTTGAGTACATGGGCAACGCCTAAAGCCCCCGCAGTCGCTAAACCATAAATGCAAGGACGTCCAACTAATACGGCAGATGCACCCAAGGCTATCGCTTTAAACACATCTGAACCTCGACGAATACCACCATCATATAAAACTGGAAAATCCGTAGGCACAACTTTTTTAATCAGTTCTAAAGCGGTGAGAGGGGGAATGCAACCATCCAGTATGCGCCCACCATGATTCGACACAATAATGCCTTGTACACCGTGTTGCAGGGCAAGTTCAGCATCATGTGGATTGACAATGCCCTTTAAAATAATCGGTAATGAGGTGTTTTGACTGAGCCAAAGGATATCCGCCCATGTTGGTGCGATTTTCATCAGACCGTTAAATACGGGATGGTCTCCATCATTGAGCTCAGGCAATGGGATATGTGTAGGGGTATGCGGATGTTGCATGCCTTCAGGCAAATGAAAAAACACTCGACGCTCACGGTCACGAATACCGGTATGTGGGGAATCAACAGTCACCACAATCGCTTTATAGGCATGTTCTTCTGCCATCTTGACCAGCGATAATGACTTTTCGCGTTCTCCTTGCCAATACAATTGGAACCATTTGTAAGGATTGTCCTGCTTTAACTCACGCATATCTGTATTGGTAAACGTACTGAGGATCATATTGCTGCCAAGGACTTCGGCAGCGAGGGCTGTTGCAGCTTCAGCATCAGGATGAAATTGTTGTTGATGACCTATCGGGGCTACAAAAATAGGATGTGGGAAACGTTGCCCTAAGATTTCGATTTGGGTATGACCTTGGGTTAGATCTTTCAGCATACGTGGTAGCAGTTGTATCTGTTCAAACTGAGACAAATTGCCACGGACACTGTGTTCATCCATCGAGCCGCCTTGCAAGTACTGCCACACCATTTGAGAAAGGTGTTTTTCAGCCTCGACTTCATAATCTGCAATGGTTTGCAAATGAGCTGGTATTTGTGTCAGTGGCGCTAAAATGTTGTGATCAGTCATTGGTAGTTTGTCCATGTCTATTGACCTTAAGCTTTAAATTTCGGCCCATTTGCGGATAAGGTTGTGATACAGACTAGTCAACTTGACGACTTCACTATGTGCATCACCCAATTGCATACGCAAATTTTGAATGCTTTGATCGAGATTAAATAACATGTGACGCTCAGCATCTTCACGGATCATACTTTGCAACCAAAAAAATGATGCAATACGACAGCCTGCAGTCACAGGAGTAACTTCATGCACACTGGTAGATGGATACAAAATCAAATCTCCGGCAGGCAATTTCACTTCGTGGTAGCCATAGGTGTCTTCTACCACAAGTTCACCACCCTCATATTCTTCGGGTTCACTTAGAAAAATCGTGCAGGACAAATCGGTACGAATTTTTTGATTGCTGTCAGGCATCCAGCGAATGGCATTGTCGACATGGAAACCAAACGTTTCACCATTTTCATAGCGGTTAAAATAGGGCGGCAAAATATTGAGGGGTAGGGCTGCCGATGTAAAAAGCGCGTGTTGTGACAATTCATGCAAAATGATATCGCCCAAATGCTGGGTGAGTGGATGTTCAACATCGAGTTGCTGATTATTTTTTACATTTTTAGACAGTGAGCCTGTAGTTTTTTGACCATTAGTCCATTCTACTTTTTGCATTTCTGTGCGGAAGTAGTTGACCTGTTCTTTACTCAATACATTTGGGATATGGTGAATCACGGCCTAACCCTTTGGAACTGTAATATTTATGTTTTGATCATATACAAAAATAGCCTCTTTGAAGAGGCTATTTGAGTTAATCCCATAGAATCATTATGGGGTTAATCTTTAACTTAATATTTGAAGTTAACAGATAGAACTGCGCTGCGACCTTCTGCTTCAGTGGCATAGTGAGATGCATAGGCTTTAGTGAAATAACGTTTGTCAGAAAGGTTATTTACATTCAACTGTAAATCCACATTTTTGTTAACGGTATAACGCGCCATAGCATCGTAGCGTACATAAGATGGAGCCCATTTGATGTTTGCAACATCACCATAAACTTTGTCTGAATATACTGCACCACCACCCAAAGTTAATTGCGGCAATATCTTATAGGTAGTCCATAATGTTGCTGCTTGTTTAGGTACATTAGGCATTTGGTTGCCATTATAAATGGCATTATCTGTACAAGTTGCTGTTGAACCTGAACCACGGCATGATTTACCATTTTTTGTTAATTCACTATTAAGATAAGTATAACCTGCCGAAATATCCCATTTATCAGTAATTTGACCATTTAATCCTAATTCAACACCATCAACTTTACTTTCACCTACATTCGCATAAGTTGTTGGGTCAAGTTGTACACGAGTATTTTGTTTTTCAGTACGGAAGATCGCTGCTGTTAAATTCAAACGATCATTTAACAAGTCCCACTTAGTACCCAACTCGTAAGTTTGCGCTTCTTCAGGATCGATCATTTGGTTATTAGCATTTATGGTTTCGCTGTTATCTCCCCAACCAGCATTTAAGCCAACAGGACTGGCAGAGGTAGCATAACTTGCATAAATTGAACCATTTTCAACAGGTTTAAAGGTTATACCTGATTGATATGTAAAGAAGTCTGAATCATTGTTAGCTGTATATGCAGCAGCTGAAGATGTAGCACGAAAGTTTTGTTCAGCTTCAAACTTGTCCCAACGCACACCAAGATCAAGTAACCATTGTGGTGTGATTTCAATGCTGTCTAATAAATATACAGAAGTGCTTTCAACCGTGGCATCAAAGTCTTGGCGGGCTTCTAAACGGTCTAAAAATGGTTTTTGAGTTGGATTGTTTAGAGAAGTACACCAATTGCTTGAAAGGTCTTTACAGTCGCTGTAAAACCCCGTTGAGGAAACTTTGCCATCTTTACTGTTAATGATGTTATAACCACCTTTGTCAGTTTCTTGCTTGCTATATTCAGCACCGACATTAAAACTGTGATTAATGGCACCTGTAGCGAATTTACCTGTCAATGCTAATTGATTTGTAAAGGTATCGCTATCTGTGATGGCAGAGTTTTGACGATGCCATACTTTGCCATTGGCTACATTGCCTTTGGAGTCATCAGGGTTTGTCCAAACATAATCATTTTTAGATTTGCTGTACATTGCAGTGTTTGTGAGGGTTAAGTTGTCAGTTAAATCATGTTCTAACTTGATTGTTCCTGCTTGGTTTTCTTGTTTTTGGAAGTCACGATCTTTCCAACCATAATAAACGCCTTGTTTTACTTCCGCAGGTTTACCCTGTGGTTTACTTAAACCAGCATCCCAATATGGAACACCTGAATCTGGAGTGTCATCCGATTTTAAATAGTAATAACTTAAAGTTGCACGAGTAGGGGTGTCTAAGCCAAAAGTAATACTAGGGGCAATACCTGCACGTTTGTATTCAGCACCGTCAGCTTGACCTGCTTTCTCATTCATGTGTCCCATAACGGCAACACGTGCAGCAATCCCATTGCCAAAATCTTTATTGCCATCTAGTGTTACACGTGCATAAGCATCTGTACCGCCAGCAACAGTACCTTCTAAGTGGTCGCCTTTTTTAGCCACTTTAGAAATCATGTTGATGCTACCGCCAACAGTACCTGCACCACCCATAGCAGAAGCAGAACCTTTGGTGACTTCAACTTGTTCTATGGCAAACATTTCACGGTTTTGTGAGGTTGAATTACGAATACCATCTAAATACATTGAGCTTTCAGAGCTGTAGCCACGGATAAATGGACGGTCGCCATTTGGGTTGCCGCCTTCACCAGCACCGAGGGTAATACCAGGTACTGTACGTAAAGCATCACTTAAAGTTGTGACTTGCGTGTCTTCAATCAGTTGCTTAGAAATCACTGATACAGATTTTGGTGTATCAAGAAGGGGAGCAACAAATTTAGCATTCGCAGATTTATCAACTTTTAAGCTTGGTGCCTTTTCAGCAACAACTTCTTGGTTAATCGTTGGAAGTTGAGTAACTTGCTCTTGCGCGACTGCATTAACAGCAATGACAGAAAGAGAAGAAGCAATTGCTGAAGAAACAATTTTCTTACGTGTTTTAATGAAGGCCATTTCGAACCCGATTTGGAATAGTGAATTTGTATGCGAATAATAATGATTCTTATTTGTTCTTACATCTTTGTGTAATTGTAAATCACGATAAATAATCATATTGTGATAGTAGTATTTAATGTAATGATATAACAAGTATTAATTAAGACTATGTTTTATTTAAATATTGATGAAATATATTGTTTTTTTATGTTTAATTGAGATTATAAATATAGACATGATTGTGAATTAAATAAGCATAAATCGTAATTGTTAATGCAAAAAAAACCTGCCGAAACAGGTTTTTTATTATGCGGTTATTTAGAATTTAAAGGTTGTACTTAATTGTACACGGCGGCCTTCCTGAGTATTGCTATAATGGTTGTAATAGCTATCTGCGACTTTCTCGTAATCGTTAAAGTTTTTATCAAATATATTGTACAGAGCAACACCTATATCCCAGTTTGGCGTTACATTAAAGTTTGAACCGACGTGTAATAATGCATATTCCTTGTAGTCACCTAGGGCGTCATAAACCTGTTGATTCGCTACAGTTAGATTGTCATAGGTTGAGGTGAAACGTGCACGTTCACTTCGATACTCGCCACGCGCCCATAAATTCACAAAGTCAGCAGCTTGCCATTTAAGCGACGCATTGACCATGTGTTCTGGTGTGTCATTAAGTACAGGATTGCCTAAACTGCTATCTTTAATTTCTGTTTCAGTCCAAGTGTAGTTCAGTCCAAATTTCCAATTGTCGGCAAATGCCCAGTTTAAACCAGCTTCAATACCATAAACTTCAGCTTCTTCGGCATTCACAGGACGAGTCACATTCCATGAATCTGGTTTGCCACGGTTATAATCCATCACCCACGGCGTTCCCACCGACGCCATGAATGCTTCACAGTCCGCTTTAGACCAATTAATACCCGAAGTTGTTGTGTTATCAGTATTACAGCTAATTTCTTTATTGCCCGTCATAATTTTATCTTCAATTTGGCTAAAGAAAGCTGTTACGTTGAAGTCAAAATTATTATTGGTAGAAAAGTATGTACCAAACTCAAAGTTCTTGCTGGTTTCAGGTTTTAGATTTGGGTTGCCAAAAGTTGGTGTACGACCCTGACCACTGACATTGACCACACCATCAGTTAAACGTTCTAAACGTGGGGCTTTATAACCTTCACTATATCCGCCTTTGAAGGTCCAGTTTTCATTTGCATTCCATACCAAATATGCACGTGGTGTCCAAAAGTCACCAAACGTATCGTGGTCGTCATAACGAAGACCAAGTGTTAATGCAAGATTGTCGTTCAGCGACCAAGTATCTTCGGCGAATAGACCTAATTGCTCAAAAGAAACTTCTTTTTTTACACGCAAACCATCACTGATACTGGCTTCCCACCATTGACCGCCTAGAGTAATACGGTGGTCTTCAAAATGTTGAGTGGTAAATTTAGTATCAAAAATCGTATCTTCACTTTCTAACACACGAGGAGTGATGGCTGTTGACATTCCTTGTGCACGTGCAGGAATTAAACGTCCAACCGTTTCTGTTTGAGTATTGATAATACTTGACTCAAGTTTGCCAATAGCATTATTCCAAGTATGTGCGAGGATCATTTTCTCACGGTTATATTCTTGAGCATCACCATAACCACCGTTTGCGCCAAGCGTCCCTAATTGACCTTTGCTATTGTCATACCATTGTTCAGTTTTTTCATATTCAA
The DNA here is from genome assembly GCF_013418475.1 of Acinetobacter sp. YH12140. Lineage (NCBI taxonomy): Bacteria > Pseudomonadati > Pseudomonadota > Gammaproteobacteria > Moraxellales > Moraxellaceae > Acinetobacter > Acinetobacter sp. YH12140. Next base: position 136,777 of record NZ_VPBZ01000006.1, on the reverse strand, counting down.
CTGAAATATCATGGTCGCTGTGCGGTGTCAGGGTTAAGCGAGCACCGATAGTTTCTAGATCTGATTTAGTTGGGCTATTTCCGCCACTAAGTTCAGCACCAGTATCATCGTCATCACTACGTATTAAATCTGATTGATCACGTTCCGCTTTACGTGCACGGATTTGTAAGCCCAATAAATCTTGAATGATTGGCCCTGTTAAAAATGCATCGACAGCGCGTTGGTTACCAAAGTCTGAGTGATTTGGCAGTACTGTCCCTTCTAACGTGACCGAACCAGTCCATTCAGGTGAAACTTTTTTGGTAATGATATTGACTACACCACCAATTGCATCAGAACCATATAAAGTAGAAGCTGGTCCGCGGATGACTTCGATGCGTTGGATAGCCGAAACAGGGGGGATAAAACTATTATTCGACTCACCAAATCCATTAGGGGCAATGTCACCTGTACTATTTTGTCGGCGGCCATCAATTAAAACCAAGGTATATTCGGCGTCCATACCACGAATACGAATATTTAATCCGCCGGTTTTCCCTGCTGTAGGGCTAATATCGACACCTTCTACATCACTTAATGCATCTGCAACGGATGTAATTCGTTTATTTTTTAAGTCTTCAGCCGTAATCACGGTAATTGAAGCAGGAGCATTCTTGATCTTTTGTTCAAAGCCCGCTGCAGAAACAACAATGGTTTCCATCTGTTGAGCTTGAGATTCAGTCGTTTCAGCATGTGCGAAACTCGTGGTGGTTACAATTGCCCCAAATAAAGCAGCGGAAAGAGGGTTGAGATTAAATTTACTCATAAAAGAATACCAAATATGGACAAGATAAATATATGAAAATAAATTAAAAAAAATATCATTAAGAATAATAGTGAGAAGGTTTCTCATTTTCAATAGTGAATTAAGAAATAATCAATATTTCTTCGAAAAAAGCTGAAAAATTCTAAAAATAAGAAGGGCATCCATGCCTGAATTTATAGTGTTATAATCCATTTTTGTATATCTTTAATTGTTGTCATATAATGTGGCACTTTTTTTTAAAACTGTTTTAACTAACAAATTATCGAGGAAGCCATGCAAGTAACTTCTGAAGCGGTTTCGGGCGTTGCCCGTCGTTTAAATGTATCTGTACCGACGAGCCGTATTAACGAGCAGTTTGAAGCTCGCTTGAAACGCACTGCCAAAACTGTGAAGATCAACGGCTTCCGTCCAGGTAAAGTACCTGTAAACGTTGTTCGTCGTGAATACGGTGCTGGTATCTATCAAGAAGTTGTAAACGACATCATTCGTGACACAGTATTCGAAGCGATCCAACAAGAAAAAATCAATGCTGTTGGTATGCCAAACATTGAAAAAACTGAAATGAAAGATGATGCTTTAGTTTATGAAGCAACTGTAGAAGTTTATCCAGAAGTTGAAGTTAAGTTCGAAGGTCTAGAAGTTGAACGTAAAACAACTTCAGTTGACGACAAAGACGTTGAGAAGATGATTGAAAATCTTCAAAAACAACGCGCTTCATGGGTTGAAACTAAAGGCATGGCTAAAAAAGACATGCAAGTAACTTTCGACTTTGAAGGTACTGTTGATGGCGAGAAGTTTGAAGGCGGCGCTGCTGAAGACTTTAAACTCGTACTTGGTTCTGGTCGTATGATCCCTGGCTTCGAAGACGGTATCGTTGGTATGAAGAAAGGCGAAGAGAAAGTTATCGATGTAACTTTCCCTGAAGACTACCAAGCTGAAAACCTTGCTGGTAAAGCTGCTCAATTCAAAATCACTGTTAAGCTTGTTGAAAAACAAAAACTTCCAGAAGTTGATGCTGAATTCTTAAAAATCTTCGGTCTAACTGAAGAAGAAGGCGTTGAAAAACTGAAAGCTGACGTTCGTAAAAACATGGAACGTGAAGTGAAAAACGGTCTTCGTAACCAAGTGAAAGGTGCAACTTTTGATGCGCTTGTAGCTGCAAACGAAGTAGAACTTCCAGAAGCAATGGTTGCTCAAGAAATTGACCGTCAACGTCAACAAATGATCCAACAATTCACTCAACAGTTTGGTGCTCAAGGCGCTAAAGCGTTTGATTCAAGCATGCTTCCAGATGACCTATTCAAAGAGCAAGCTGAAAAATCAGTTAAACTTGGCGTATTAGTCAGCAAAGTATTAGCTGATGCTAAAATTGAAGTTGATGCTGCACGTGTTGATGCTTACATCGAAGACATGGCTTCTTCTTACGAAGATCCTAAAGAAGTAATTGAATACTTCAACAACGATAAACAGCAACGTGCTCAAATCGAAGCTGTTATTCTAGAAGACCAAGTTGTAGATCACATCTTAGCTTCTGCTAAAGTAACTGATACAACTGTGAGCTATGAAGACTTATTGAAAGAGCAACAAGCTCGTCAACAAGGCTAATTTCTAGCTTTCAAAAAAAGGCGCATTAAGCGCCTTTTTTTATCGAAATTTGCCCCCAAATAAGTTGTCCTGATTTCACAATGCTTATGAAAAAAATATCTGTTATTTAATTGGGAATCTTTTGCAATTTCGACAAATATCCCTCATATTGTGAATTATGGGTTGAGTCAGAAAAATTTAGGAATAAATAACGTATGTATGTTCCAACAATTGAAAACGCACTAGTGCCAATGGTGGTAGAACAGTCATCTCGTGGCGAGCGTTCTTTTGATATTTATTCACGCCTTTTGCGTGAACGTGTGATTTTTTTAACCGGTGAAGTTGAAGACAACATGGCAAATTTGATTGTTGCCCAAATGTTGTTCTTAGAAGCAGAAAACCCAGATAAAGATATTCATTTATATATCAACTCACCAGGCGGTTCGGTTACTGCAGGTATGGCGATTTACGATACCATGCAATTTATTAAACCTGATGTTGTGACTTACTGCATGGGGCAAGCAGCATCGATGGGTGCATTCCTGCTTAATGCCGGTGCTAAAGGCAAACGTTACTGTCTTGAAAATGCCCGTGTCATGATTCACCAACCACTCGGTGGTTTCCGTGGTCAGGCATCTGACATTGAAATTCATGCACGTGAAATTCTATTCATCAAAGAACGTTTAAATCGTTTAATGGCAGAGCATAGTGGTCAAGACTACGAAACTGTTGCTCGAGATACTGATCGTGACAACTTTATGACAGCGCAAGCTGCGAAAGAATACGGTCTTGTGGACGAAGTTTTATCTAAACGCCCATAAGTTTTAAAGAATTAATTATTGGAGTGAATATGTCCGAACATCCTCAAGGACAAAAGCATTGTTCATTTTGCGGTAAAACGCAGTCTGAAGTCGGGAAACTGATTGCAGGTGAGGACGCGTACATCTGTAATGAGTGTGTGGACGTATGTCTTGACCTAGTTCAGACCAGTCAGCAAGTTGAATCAAATGACTGGGCAACTCGTCCTTTACCAAAACCGCATGAAATCCGTGCTGCGCTTGACCAATATGTGATTGGGCAAGATGTTGCGAAAAAGACCCTCTCTGTTGCGGTATACAACCATTATAAACGCCTAAAAGTTGGCACCAGTGGTAAAAAACCAGAAGACGGAGTAGAGATTTCGAAAAGTAACATTATGTTGGTTGGACCAACAGGTTCAGGTAAAACACTGCTTGCTCAGACACTTGCGCGTCTTTTAGATGTGCCATTTGCGATGGCAGATGCAACGACTTTAACTGAAGCAGGTTATGTGGGTGAAGACGTTGAGAACATTGTTCAAAAACTCCTTCAAAAAGCCGATTACGATGTAGAAAAAGCGCAAAAGGGCATTATCTATATCGATGAAATCGACAAAATTACCCGTAAGTCTGAAAACCCATCTATTACTCGTGATGTATCGGGTGAAGGTGTTCAGCAAGCGTTATTGAAAATGATCGAAGGTACGGTTGCGTCGATTCCGCCTCAAGGTGGTCGTAAGCATCCGCAGCAAGAATTTATTCAAATTGATACTTCAAATATCCTGTTTATCTGTGGTGGCGCATTCTCTGGTCTAGAGAAAATCGTACAGCAGCGTCAAGAAAAAGGTGGTATCGGCTTTACAGCTGAAGTGCGTAAGAAAGATGAAACTAAAAAATTATCTGACTTATTCCGCCAAGTTGAAGCGACAGATTTGGTTAAATTTGGTCTGATTCCTGAATTTATTGGTCGTTTACCTGTGATTGCTACCTTGGAAGAACTCGACGAAGAAGCATTGATGCAGATTCTGACAGAACCAAAAAATGCATTGACACGTCAGTACCAATATTTATTTGAAATGGAAAATGTTGACCTCGTATTTGAAGACTCAGCATTGCGTGCCGTGGCTAAAAAAGCCCTTGACCGTAATACGGGTGCACGTGGTCTACGTTCGATTTTAGAAAATTCATTGCTTGAAACGATGTATGACCTACCAAGTCGTTCAGATGTGGGTACGGTTGTCGTCAATGAAGCGGTGATTAATGGTGAAGCGGAACCTGAATTTAAATCAGAACGTCAACCAAAGAAAACTGAAGAAGCTGCACCGAAGTCAGATTTAAAAGTTGTGAACTCTAAATCTGCTTAAGCGCTATTCGTCTGAAACGTGTGTAAATCCAAGATTTGCACACGTTTTTTATTTCCAAAAATAAAAGCAGAATGTTAATCTCAGCAGGATGGCGTGGATGCCTGAATGTAAAAAACTGAAAACAAAAGTGTAAAAATAAAAAAAGACGCAGTGAGGGATAATCATGCGTGGAGTTGCAATTCTACTTTTAAGCAGTGTAGCGCTGCTGGGTTGTCATGGAAAATCAGCCGTTGAGCAAACGTCATTGGCTTCAACATTAAAGCCCGTGGATCCCGAAAGTACACCGGGTCATATTGAGCAATATCGCTTAGGTATGTTTACCATTGGTGGTTGGGTCAATCAGAAACAAGGTCGACATTTTCAAGAAGTGAAAGCTCAGCATGATCAAGCAGCGATTGTGTATTTATATCGTCCAGACAGTAAATGGAATCGTCAAGAAATTGTGGCCAGCAGCTTATTTCTGAACAGTGAGCGTATTCCAAGTTTATTGAATAATCATTATTACTGGGTGGAGTTACCTGCGGGGAATTACCGCTTATCATCGAGTCGCCCTTTGGGGGTGAATCATTTTCAAAAACCTAAATATTTAGACTTTGATGTTGAAGCAGGTCAAACTTACTTCATTAAATATGATGAAGAGAATTTATCCAGTAAAAGAACGGTTTCAGGGCCATTGCTGCTCATGCCTGAAAAAATTGGTCGAAATGAAATCGCATTTACAGAGTTGAAATCCAACAGTTTTAACTTTGTGGCAGAAGATCAAAACACTGGAAAAGTGCGGAAAAGTGCGCAGAAGTTGAAAGCACCTCATTATGATCCTGCGGAAGATGTGCAGTTGACCAAGCCTTTTAAACTGTGGAATCCATTAACTTGGTAATGTAATTAGCTCGTGTTTTTGAGTGTGTGAAAGCATTAAATAGCGAATGTCATTCGACAGACAGTGTAAATATTGACAATAAAAAAGCACCCGATGGGGTGCTTTTTTTAGATCTTGAATGTGGCGAAATTAGTTCGCAGCAGCATCAACTACTGGGATTTTACCAATTTTTGCTTGCCAGATTTTTGGTGCAGTCGCGTGTACAGAAGTACCATTTACGTCAACAGCTACAGATACTGGCATGTCTTTTACAACAAATTTGTAGATCGCTTCCATACCTAAGTCAGCGAAAGCAACCACTTCAGCTTCACGAATCGCTTTTGATACTAAGTAAGCAGCACCACCAACAGCCATTAGGTAAGTTGCTTTGTTGTCTTTGATTGCTTCAACAGCAGCAGGGCCACGATCCGCTTTACCAATCATACCGAACATGCCAGTTGCTTCAAGCACTTGACGTGTGAACTTATCCATACGTGTTGCAGTTGTTGGGCCAGCAGGACCAACGACTTCGTCACCGACTGGATCAACAGGGCCAACGTAGTAAATAAATTTACCTTTTAGGTCAACTGGAAGTTCTTCACCTTTGTTTAACATGTCAACCATACGTTTGTGCGCAGCGTCACGACCTGTATAGATTGTACCGTTAAGAAGTAGTGTGTCACCTGGTTGCCAAGAGTTCATTTCTTCTTGAGTGATGTTATCTAAGTCAACACGTTTAGACGTTGATGAATCCCAAGTCACTGCAGGGTAGTCTTCAAGGCTAGGCGCTTGAATATGCGCTACACCTGAACCGTCTAATTGGAAATGCGCATGACGAGTTGCAGCACAGTTTGGAATCATACCTACTGGTTTACCCGCAGCGTGACATGGGTAGTCTTTGATTTTGATATCAAGAACAGTGGTTAAACCGCCAAGACCTTGAGCACCAATACCTAAAGCATTTACTTTTTCGAAGATTTCGATACGAAGTTCTTCGATTTGGTTTTGTGGGCCACGACGAAGTAATTCGTCCATGTTGATTTCTTCCATCAATGCTTCTTTTGCAAGCATCATGGCTTTTTCAGCAGTACCACCAATACCGATACCGAGCATACCAGGAGGACACCAACCTGCACCCATTGTTGGAACAGTTTTAAGTACCCAATCTACGATAGAGTCAGAAGGGTTAAGCATTGCAAGCTTAGATTTATTTTCTGAACCACCACCTTTAGCAGCAACAGTAATATCAACTTTATTACCTGGAACGAGTTTGTAGTGAATTACAGCAGGGGTGTTGTCTTTGGTATTTTTACGACCAAAAGCAGGATCAGCTAATACTGATGCACGAAGAATGTTTGAGTTTTCAAGATAACCTTGACGTACACCTTCGTTGATTGCATCGTCTAGGCTCATGGTTAAATCAAATTTAACGTCTAAGCCCACTTCAAGAAATACGTTCACAATACCCGTATCTTGACAGATAGGACGATGGCCTTCTGCACACATACGAGAGTTAATTAAAATTTGTGCAATCGCGTCTTTTGCGGCTTTGTTTTCTTCACGGTCATACGCACGGCTCATCGCTTGGATGAAGTCCTGTGGGTGATAGTAAGAAATGAACTGAAGCGCATCTTTTACCGATGTGATCAAGTCATCTTGCTTGATAATAGTTGTCATACAAATATCTCTTGAGCGGGCTGATAGCTAGCGGGCTAAATTATAAGACAAAAACACAGTTGTGTGGGTATTTCGCTTAATCTTTGGCCGAAAGTTTAATAGGGTTTAACAGTGCCATGTCTCGCTGTCATAAATGGCCTGAAAATGACGTTTTCACTGTCATATTTCATGAAATATTTGTCACAAAACTAGAGAGGGAGATATGTTTTTATTTTTAAATTATTGAAAATAAATGATATTTATTATTTTTGAATATTTCGTATTTGTCATATAACTGTCATAAAACTTTTACATAATGACGTCATTAAAGTTAGAGTGTGAATTATATGGTTACTCCAGTGTTGTCAGTTATTGGTTTTTCTCTGTTTATCGCAGCAACTTGGTTCTACGGTCAACAAGAAGATCAAGCCTAAAGCTTTATCTTCTTTTTTTTGCTTTAAATTTTATAAAAATAATATTCTTCTTCAAATCTTCAAATCTTCAAATCTTCAAATCTTCAAATCTTCAAATCTTCAAATCTTCAAATCTTCAAATCTTCAAATCTTCAAATCTTCAAATCTTCAAATCTTCAAATCTTCAAATCTTCAAATCTAATCATGAGTAATAGCTAATTTTTAGTCTTTGCGTCAGTGTGTGTGATAATCATCGATGATCTTTGTTGCTTTCAAATTTTTTACAAGACTTCAATTCTAAACGTTATGATTTGAAGCAAATAGATGACAGGTAAAATTAAAAATGGGCACTGTTACTGTTCGACCAACTGTTGAATCAGATTGGGAGATACTGAAAAATTTACGGCTAGAAGCATTACAAGACAGTCCCGATGCATTTACAGCAACTTATGAAAAAACCAAAACTCATAGTGAGTTTGAATGGCGTGATAGAGCTGCGCAAAAAATACCATGTCAGTTTCTATTGGCATTTGACGGAATAAGAGCAGTCGGCATGGCTGGAGGTATTATTGATGAACAGCATGAATTTAATGTGGTTGCAATGTGGGTACATGAGAATTATCGAGGAAAGGGTGTTGCTGATCTTTTAATATCTCATCTAAAAAAATATGCAGCAAACCAAGGTTATACAAAAATTGTACTTCGTGTTGAATTAGGTAATTTACGAGCTATTCAATTTTATTCTAAACAAGGTTTTATAAAAGTTCTTGAGCAATCTTCTTTAAAATCAGGCTTAGAGCTTAGCAGTCAAAAAATGGAGTGCTTGCAGTTCTTTTAATGGTCAACTTTTTTCGTATTTAAGTGCTTAAAAACAAAAAATAAAAAATAACTTTAATTTTTATATTATCAAATATTTATATTTAACTTTTGTTTTATTTTTCATGTAATTGTCATGGGATTGCAAGTGTATTGTCATACAGAGCCTTTAAGTTATTGCAGTATTTCTCAAGGACCAAAGAGGTTAGACGTTGAATTACAAAGCACTCATCTGCTGTATGGTTTTCACCCCCATGCTGAAAATGCAGGCAGCACAAGCAGAATTTATTAAAGATAGTAAAGCAGAAATAGATTTTAAAAATTATTATTTTGATCAAGATCAAGAGCCTAACGATAAAGATTCGACAGTTTGGGGACAAGGTATTGAATTGAGTTATCAATCTGGCTTTACCGAAGGTCAAGTCGGTTTTGGTTTAGATGCGACTGCGGCAGCAGGTATACGTTTAGACGGAAGCAAAGATAAAGCCAAAAATTCATTGATGTTTCCTTTAGAGGGTGATGGTAGTCCAACAAATTATTGGACACGTGCATATCCCACTTTAAAAGCGCGCTATCAGAAAACTGATGTAAAAGTCGGGGAGTTACGCCCTAACTTACCCATTTTGAGTCGAAGCTTTGCTCGCTTGCTCGAATCTGCCTATTTAGGTGGTCAAGTCACTTCTAAAGATGTTAAAGGGCTGACTTTAACTGGAGGTTATGTCACCAAAGCAATTCCACGTGCATCACGAGATGCTTCAAAGCTTTCTATAAAAGGCGCGACCGAAACCAGTGATGGGTTTATGTTTGGCGGTGCGGACTGGAAGCCCAATAAAAATTTAACGCTGCAGTATTATGCAGGTGAGCTGGATGATTTTTATGTACAACAATTTGTCGGTGTGAAACACAAATTTCCATTCAGTGAAAACCAGAGTTTTAATACGGACTTACGTTTATTTGATACTCAAGCGACTGGAGCTAATGAACGTGGTGAAAAAGGCTATGGTGCCAAAGTAGATAATCAGACAGCCAGTGTAGACTTCAAATACAAATTTAAAAATCATCAGCTGCAATTTGGTGCGCAAAAAATTGGTGATGATGGCGATTTTTTGCATATGAATCAGGGCAGTTTAGATAATGGTGCGGATGGTACGTTCATTTATTTGCCAACAAATCGTTTGTTGCAGAACTTTACTAATGCAGGCGAAAAGTCCACATGGTATGGCTATCGATATGACTTCAATAATCAATACTTAAAAGGCTTAAATGTATCGTTCCTGAAAGTACAAGGACGTGACTTTGGTAAATGTGGTTGTGCAACTGAGTCCGAAATTGACTATACCTTGCGTTATAAAGTGCCGGAAGGCAAATTCAAAAATTTAGGTTTTACCGCTCAATACGGAAAATTCAAAAAAAGTACAGGAACAAAGCAGGAACAAAGCCGTATCTACTTGACCTATACCCTGCCAATTTTCTAATCCAAAACTGATCAGATTAATTTATTAATAAGTTTATAGAGAAATAAAAATGAATCATATTAATTCGAATCGTCGTCAATTCTTAAAGGGTTTGATGGGAGTCGGGTCTTTAGCGTTATTTTCTGGACTGAGTCCAGTAAGCACGTGGGCAAATGCCAAATTTCCGATTAGCCCATTTCAATTAGGTGTTGCCTCAGGTGAACCTTGGCCAGATGGCTTTGTCATTTGGACGCGTGTTGCGCCATATCCACTTTCTGTAGATGGTGGGATGCCGAAGGAAGCTGTTGAAGTGGATTGGGATATTGCTACAGATATTGAATTTAAGAAAATTGTGCAAACTGGGAAGGCGCAGGCACATCCTGACTTACATCACACAGTACATGTAGAGATAAGTGGTTTAGCACCGATGACACGCTATTATTATCGATTTAGATTGGCTGGTTATGAAAGTTCTGTAGGTACAGCAAAATCAGCACCTGCCGCGCACCAAATGCCAGAACGAGTTCGTGTTGCTGTAGTAGGTTGTCAGCATTATGAAACAGGCTATTACACGGCTTATGATTACTTGAGCAAAGAAAAAGAGATAGATTTAGTTTTCCATTATGGTGACTATATTTATGAAGGACCAGAGGGTAAAGGCGGGGGACGTGCAATCGGTGACTTGCGTGTGTCTATTCCAGCGCGTCAACATATTGGTCCGGAAATTCAAACTTTACTGCAATATCGTATTCGTTATGCACAGTACCGTGCAGATCCTGATTTGCAAGCTGCACATGCATCTGCACCTTTTGCGATGACTTTTGATGATCATGAAGTGGATAACAACTGGGCTGCAGATATTGAAGAAAAAGGCGAGAAGAAAGACATATTTTTACTGCGCCGCGCAGCAGCGTTTCAAGCATGGTATGAATATATGCCTGTGCGTTTAAAACAGAAGCCGAACGGCCCAGATATCCTTGCTTACCGCACTTTAGATTATGGCAAAATGCTACGGATGAATATTTTGGATACACGCCAGTACCGTTCTCCAATTTTATGCACCAAAGCTCAGTTAGAAGATGGGTTTGATAAAATAGATTACTGCCGTACGGAAAATAGCCGAAATGAGCAGGTTCTTGGTAAAGCACAAGAGCAATGGTTGGCGAAGCAAATGCGCCATGATAAGCGTTGGAATGTCTTGGCACAGCAAATTCAGGTTATGCCTTGGGTACGTTATAACAAATCAGGCAAAGCTTATTTTGGGAAAGATACGTGGAATGGCTATCCATACGCACGCGAGCGCTTGATTGAATCTATCAAAAAAAATGCACCTCATGGTAATACAGTAATTTTATCAGGAGATTTGCATCAATATTTTGCAGCGAATATTCCAAGTGATTTGAATGATTTTAAGAGTCCATCGATTGCAACCGAATTTTTAACTACATCAATAACCTCTACCGGCAATGGTCAACCAATCCGTCCAGGGCAGGAAGATGTGCTGAAGTTAAATCCACATATCAAATTTATCAATGATCAACGCGGTTATCAGACTTTAGACTTTTTTAAAGACTATATGCGTACAGACTTGAAGGTTCTAGACTTTGTTGAAAAACCAGGTGGAAAAATGACGACCGTTGCAAGTTTTGAAGTGGCTTATGGCAAGCCAGAACTGAAGCAGATTGAATCAAAATAAAAAGGGATCACTACTCCTGCTAAATCAAATAAAGCGCTTAGATGGTTCTAAGCGCTTTATTTTTATATTGTACATGCACATCTATTAAAAACCACTGCCCATGCATGTGATCTACTATCCATGCAATGGGACAAGATGCTGACTTTTTAATCAGATTTTTTGTGTGAGGCAGAAATGAGATGGTTAATTTCAGTTTTGGCTTTGATCATATCGGCTTTAAATTGTGGATCTGCCTGTAGGCGTGAAAATTGCGCTGCTCCCATAATACGGCCAGCATCGACATCACTTTGCCAATGCATATTGCACACGACTCGGCTTTGACCAAATTCAATACCACGTTTAAGAATTTGACTTTGACGCTCAGGACGTAACTCTGCTAAGACTAATGCATATGTCCAACCGATAGTTGTATGTCCAGAAGGATAGGAAACATATTGATTTTTTTCATTTTCTTCTTCAGGGGTACAAGTGCTGACATTAAAATAGCCATATGGACGTTCACGGCTATATTTCTTTTTTGCAGTTTGAGTAGAGTATCTACTATCAAGTTTAATTTTTCTTAAAATTTCAAATAAAATAGGTGTATTTTTCTCATTAATTTCTACGCCAAATGCATGTGAAAAAGGTCGCCCTAAGTGTGCATTTGAAACATCAGCATCAATTTGTGCTTGCTGCCAGCGAGCCGTATTTTTCAAATATTGAGATTGTTTGAAAATACTTTGATCACGAATAAAATCTCCACTATAGGCTTGTGGAGGAGTAGATAATATTTCAAGACTATTTGGAGCTGAGTCAGGTGTTAGATATGAATCTGCGGCCATGGAGTGTGCGCTTAAGCAAACCCATATTAATGTAGAGATGGCGCATGGAGTATAAAATTTTAAGTTTGTCATGATATAGCTAAGTTTTGAATAATTAAAAAAGCGCTCATACCATAAGCAATAATATTGACTCTAAGATGACAAGAATTAATAAGATGAAAATTATCGCAATATAAATAAGATTGAAATGCGGGAAAATCGGAATGAATAAAAAAACCACCCAATCTTTCGAAAGGGTGGTTTAGAACTCGAAACTAAAATTAAGCTTCTTGCTGTTCGGATTGGATTGCCGTTAATGCAATGGTAAACACGATGTCATCGACCAAAGCCCCACGTGACAAGTCATTTACAGGCTTGTTTAAACCTTGCAGCATAGGGCCAACACTGACTACATTTGCAGAACGTTGAACTGCTTTATAGGTTGTATTACCTGTATTTAAGTCCGGGAAAATAAACACATTGGCACGACCAGCCACTTTAGAGTCAGGTGCTTTAGAGCGTCCCACACTTTCCACCGAAGCAGCATCGTATTGAAGCGGGCCATCAATGAGTAAATCTGGACGGCGTTCTTTGGCAATACGTGTTGCTTCAGCCACTTTCTCGACATCTGCGCCTGCACCAGAAGTACCTGTTGAATATGAAATCATCGCAATACGTGGGTCAATACCAAAGGCTTTTGCTGAATCTGCAGATTGAATCGCAATCTCTGCAAGCTGTTCTGCATTTGGATCTGGATTAATTGCACAGTCACCATATACATAGACTTCATCCGGTAACAGCATAAAGAACACAGAAGAAACCAATGAATAATCCGGTGCAGTCTTAATCAATTGGAATGCAGGACGTACAGTATTCGCCGTAGTATGTACTGCGCCTGAGACTAAGCCATCCACCTGATCGAGTGCAAGCATCATGGTACCTAAAACCACAGTATCTTGTAGCTGTTCACGTGCTTGTAGATCATTGAGTTTACCTTTACGCAGCTCAACCATTTTAGGCACATAGTTTTCACGAATCAGATCTGGATCAATAATTTCCAAATCATGTGGAAGTTCGATATTACGTGCTTTTGCAACTTCAATCACGGCTTCAGGTTTTGCCAATAAAATACAGTGTGCAATGCCACGTGATTGACAAATGGCAGCCGCCTGAATGGTGCGTGGTTCATCACCTTCAGGTAGAACAATCCGTTTTTTCGCAGCAATGGACTTTTGTACCAATTCATGACGGAATGCAGAAGGGGACAAACGGGGTTGATATGAACCATTTAATATTTCAGTAATCCATTCAGCATTGATGTGGCTTGAAACAAAGCGAGTCACTTGCTCTGCACGTTCGACGTCATCGACAGGAATTTCATTGCCTAAATTTGAAAGTTGTTGTGCCGTTTCAAACGTGCTTAAAGGCGTATGTAAAATCGGTAAGCCTTGCTTAATCGCGGTTTGGCAGAAATCTAAAACTTGTGGGTTCGGTTGATGATGTTCAGTCAAAACCAAACCGGCAAGTGGAATACCATTGCTACTTGCAAGGCTAGAAGCCAACAACACATCAATACGGTCAGAGGCGCTGATAATCAGTTCACCTGCCACAAATTTGTGAAGTTCATGTTCAATATTAGAGGCAACTAAGCTGCTATGTAGTACGCGTCGATGAGCAGCATCGCCTTGGTTGATCCATTCCGCTTGAATATGTGTCGCCAAGTCGGACATGCGCGGTACGCTGAGCGTATTGCTAAATGGAACGAGACCAATAACAGGTAGCTGTGTAGAACCCATTTGCGGATTACTTTGTTGTAATTCGAGTACAAATTTATTGGTATCACTGATTAAACGCAGATTTGGATCAAGCGTGACAGGAATTTGCGCAGATTCTTCTGGCAAACCACGTGTGCGCATAAACAAAACGCCCGCAGTGCGTTCAGATGCTGCACCACCGAATTGGCGTAGAGAACTGTCAATTTTCTCAGCCGTTTTCGTGGCATTTTGAATATCTGCTGTGCTGACAATAATCACTTTAGCATCGAGTGCTTTTGCTAAAGTTGCGTTGAGTTCTGAGGCAAAGTTATCTCGGCTGTTTGGAACCAAGCCTTCAACAATAATCAGATCATGCTTTTTTGAAATTTCACGGTGCAAACGAACAGCTTCTTCGAGCAGTTCATCACTTTCATCATGACTGAGTTGCTTCACGATGGTGGCATGATGAATGGGTTCTACCGTTTCATTATTAAATAAATGACGATAAAGAGCCGTTGTACGGTCTACAGTATCTGCGACATTTTCCTGTGAAAATGGTTTCAGAAAACCTGCTTTGACCCCTTGGCATTCCAAAGCATAAATTAAACCTAAGCATGCAGATGTTAAACCTACACCTTCCCCAGTTGGCACGAGTAAAATTGTTTTCATACGGTGTCTAAATTAAAGCTAAAAATTAATATTGAAGGCGAAGGGGCTGATGCGATTGCTTATGCAATCGCAGCTTCAGCATCAGGCTTTTTTGTAGCAGATGCTGTCACCTCGTCTACAACATGCTCAGTTTCTTTGGCAATACGGCCTTCTTCATCGGTAGGAACAACCCAAATTTGTGGGCCAGTACCGTGGTCAATACGACCCTCAGTACCGCGTTTTAAGTTGTCATTTAATTCTTTACTAAGGTTGAAACCAAAGTGCGGTAAGTATGAAACCGTTTTTTCACGAATGTAGGCAGAATTTTCACCAATACCACCGGTAAAGAATAGACCATCAATACGTGGCAGACCACAGCTTAAACCTGCTAAAGATTTAGCTAAACGGTAGCAGAAAACTTCAATGGCAAGTGCGGCATCTTCGTTGCCTTGTTCCGATGCTTCGATCAACGTACGCATGTCATTTGAAAGATCAGACAAACCAAGTAGGCCTGATTGGCTGTTCAGCATCTTGTCGATTTTGTAGATATCCCAACCTAAGTTGCTTGCAAGGAAGCTGTGAATACTTGGGTCAACATCACCACTACGTGTGCCCATGACCACACCTTCAAGTGGAGTCAGACCCATTGACGTATCTACAGATTGACCATTCCAAATCGCACAAGTCGAGCTACCATTGCCTAAGTGAGCAGTTAACCAGCCACCTTGTTTAAAGCTGCCTGCCAACATTGAGCCACGCTCAGATACGTAGGCATGGCTAGTACCATGGAATCCATAACGACGTACGTTATGTTGTGTGTACAAGAATTTTGGTAATGCATAACGGTATGCATGAGACGGCATGGTTTGGTGGAATGCTGTATCAAATACGGCTACTTGCGGAAGTTCAGGGAACAAACGCATCGTTGCTTCGATACCCACCAAGTGAGCCGGGTTATGCAATGGAGCAAGTGGAGTTGCTTCACGAATACGTTCAATAATTTCTGGTGTTAATAGCTCAGCTTTGGTTAATGTACCGCCGTGAACAACGCGGTGACCAATCGCTTGAGGATTATGGTGAGCCAAACGCTCTAAAATAGTTTCAAGGGCTTTTTCATGGTCAGCATGTGGAATAGACAGCTCAAGCGCATCACCACCTGTAGTGACCCCTTTAATACGTGCATCAGCAGAACCTAGGTTCTCGGCTAGACCAAAAATACGATCTTCACGGCGCTCAGAAACTAACGCATATTTGATAGAAGAAGATCCGCAGTTAATTACTAATACTGATGTAGACACGTTTAAATACCCGAATTCTAATTGAAATACTTATCCATAATATTGATCTGATTGCAGTTGTATTGATTGATACAATTTAGATCTGTGATGATGTTTTATCATGGGTTTTTTTATCGTCCTAGATAGACTTTAGGAGATTAGACTTAAGCACTATCGACCCTGAGCACAATAATAATTAAAATTTATCAGTTCATAGTTTTCATTTATTAATAAAATAGTCCTCAAAATTTATACGATTTAAGGGATATACATAGAACATAACATGCGTTCGCTGCGCTGTAATCCTCAAATTGTTGCAAAAAAGCAGGTAAATTTAACTTTTCTCATTCTTCTTAAGTATTTAATTGTCAAAAAATCTGTTTTCGATTCTATATCCTGTGTGTTTGCAGGCTTATATTTCAATATGTGAACCCTGGGTCTAATTTTTTAAATCACCATAAAAAAAGCTGTGCCTTTAATCAGAAAAGCACAGCTTTCGTTGTCTTATTGGGTGTTATTGGCGAATTTGACCATCACCAAACACAATCCATTTTTGAGAAGTCAGACCTTCAAGACCGACTGGACCACGTGCATGGATTTTATCGGTTGAAATACCAATCTCAGCACCAAGACCATATTCAAAACCATCCGCAAAGCGAGTTGAGGCATTGATCATCACTGAACTCGAATCTACACGCGCCAAGAACTGACGAGCCAGACTAAAGTTTTCGGTAATGATTGAGTCGGTATGGTGTGAGCCATATTTGTTGATGTGCTCAATCGCTTCATCTAAGCCTGTAACGACTTTCACTGCCAAAATCGGGCCTAAGTATTCGGTGTACCAATCTTCCTCAGTTGCAGGAACAATCGATTCGCCCAAAATGCGCTGCGTTTCAGCACAGCCACGCAGTTCAACTTTTTTCTCCGCATAGAGTTCAGCAATGCGTGGTAAAAATTCCTCAGCGACATATTCATCGACAAGTAAGGTTTCCATGGCATTACATACGCCATAACGGTGTGTTTTGGCATTAAGCGCAATAGGTAATGCTTTTTGCAAATCAGCCTGAGCTTCCACAAAAACATGGCAGTTACCATCAAGATGTTTGATAACAGGCACACGTGCTTCATTGGTGATACGTTCAATTAAGCTTTTGCCACCACGAGGTACGATCACATCGACATATTCAGGCATAGTAATTAATTGGCCAACCGCAGCACGGTCTGGGGTATTAATTACTTGAACGGCATGTTCAGGTACACCTGCGGCAGTTAAGCCATGTTGAATCGCTGCCGCAATTGCTTGGTTAGATTCCAAAGCTTCAGAACCACCACGTAAAATAATGGCGTTACCTGATTTAAGCGCTAAAGATGCGGCTTCAAGGGTTACATTTGGGCGAGATTCGTAAATCATGCCGACAACACCTAGTGGCACACGCATTTTTCCTAGCTGAATACCTGTCGGACGAAAGGCCATATCGGTGATTTCGCCAATCGGGTCAGTCAGTGCGATTACATCTTTTAGACCTTGAAGCATGCCTTTAAAGCGTGTGGGGGTAAGTTCTAAGCGATCAAGCAGAGCACTATCCAAGTTGTTGTTATGCGCTTTGGTCATATCCACTTGGTTAGCTGCCAAAATTGCAGTTTCACTGTTTTGTAAAGCAGTATAAATTGCTGATAAGGCATTATTTTTAGTCTGGGTAGAAGCCCCTGCGAGCACACGTGATGCTGTGCGTGCTTGCTGTCCTACCGTTTGCATGTATTGTTCAATAGACTCTTGCATAGCGGTTTGATCACTTAGAAATTTCAACTCGATATTAACAGCCTGTGACTAAACAATGAAGCACTTAAGTGCATATTCGACTGTACTTGCTGACCAGAAATAACATTTTGAAATTGTTTTTAGAGCAAAAGTAGATAAGCGGCGGGGATATCAGTTGCTTGTAAAATGAACCTCTGTATAGAATGAAACAATAGCGACATTGAAGTCGTACAAATAACGATTAAAGAGCAGGACGCTAAGTCGAGCAGAGTCTCTAAATGAATTCCTGACAATAAAAATAAGGCAGGAATGGAGGAAAGGAATATGAATTCCATTATCCAAATGGATCCCACCGTACAGGAAAGTACGCATTACAGTTTTTTCGATCTGTATGACAAGCAAAGCTTTAAACAGCCTGCCAGAACGACATGGATTGATGGCTGGAAGGTCGAATATATGGCCATTGCACAACCTGAAACCATTCATCGCACCCCGATTGTTATTATTGGTGGTGCATTTCAAAACTTTAATTCCTACAAATATTGTGTCGAACAACTATTTGCGGCAGGACCTATTATTTTAATTGATTTACCCTCTATGGGCTCAAATCAGCAAATTACCAATGTCGATACTTCGGTGTCGGCAGGGACTTTAGAGTTGGGTGATCTGGCACAGATGTTAGGCGTTTGGTTGGATATCGTCGGGCTAGAAAAAGTATCCGTGATGGGGATGTCGCTCGGTTCAGTGGTGGCTGCAGGACTGGCGGATCAACGTCCTGAATTGATTGACCGCATGATATTGATGGGCGTAATGCAAAAAACGCGCAAGAGCTGGCGCATGTTGCTTGAAGAATCCTTGCATTTGATGAAAGAACAGCGCATGGATGAATTTGGTCAAGCGGTGATTTTGTATTTGGTTAATCATGCCAAACTGGATGTGACGCGGATGTCACCGACAGCGAAGCGTTTGTTCTTTAGACAAATGGCTGAATTCACCAATACCGAACAAGAGCGTTATGACATTAACTGTAACCGTTTGCTGCGTTTGCAAGACGTGCCAATTCCACAGTGTGATGTATTGGTGTCTTGCGGGCAGTACGACAGTTTTACTTTGCCACATGAAAATGCGGGCTTTGCCTTGCAATGTCCGAATATGCAATTTGCCATGATTGCCAATGCGGATCATTTACCTCAGTTGCAGCGTCGTAAGGAAACTATGAATTTGTTTGCAACTTATCTACGCGGTGAGTCTATTCAGCAGTTGGAAGGGATCATTCCAATGAGCCGAGAGCAAATGCAAAATATCGAACGCCGTGGCGAAGCGCGGGTGAGTGTACAACAGCCATTCACGCATTTATCTCATCGCCATTCAGACCTTGTGGTTGACACTCAAATTATAGATTTAAATTATTTTGGGGTGTTGTTGAATGTGCAGGCTGAAATGTTGGACTCCATGCACGCATATCCACGGGATTTGGCATTACATCTAGAAGATGAAGAAGGTGAGTTTAAAATTGAATGTCTCATCTTTGACGTTGTAGATACGCAGGTTCGTGCTTTGTTTAAGCATGGTAGTTTTGAGTTGGCGGAGCGTTTATTGCGCTTTGTACAACGCCAAAAAGAAGATGTGTTGATATTAGAAGCTGTAAGTTAAAACATGAACATATAAAAAAAAACAGCGCTTTAGCGCTGTTTTTTTGTTTTAGCATGGACCATCCAAACCAAATCTCCACAGTGCTGCTCTGCATCGTGAAAAGGAATCACTTGTTCTTGCTGCTGTTGTGGAAAGTATAAGGCCGGCTGAACGACGTCTACTTCTTCAAATCCTGTATGACTGAAAAACTGCTGTAATTCAGCAGGGGATTGAAAATGAAAAGTAAAAGCGCTGCGAGACATGACTTTGAGTAATTTACTACTGGCCCAAATAAAACGTGCTAAACGGTTCTTAATGGGTTCTGGATAGATGTCGGTCAGATAATGCAATTCCTGAAACGAGGCGCCATATTCGGTGATCCCTTGCAATAATTTATTCAGTAGGATTTGATCAAAATAATTAATCAGACCTTCGCTAATCACCACCAAAGGGCGTTCAGGGTCAAAACTCTGAAAAATACGTTCAAAATCTTGAGTGAAAATGTCGCCAGTTAAGACCTCAGGGGCATGCGGGTCAATCTGTTTAAGTGCCTGTGTTTTGATTTTTGCCATATCTGGCAAGTCGAGTTCACGATAGTCAATTTCAGGATGCTTGGTACGAAAATTCCAACCGCGCGGGGAGAGGCCACAGGCAATTTCAAGGACTTGTAGCTGTGGATATTGGGTAATGAGTTGATCTAAATGTTGATCGATCATGGCATGGCGCTGTTTAAGCGTCGAACGCATGCTACCGCCCACATTCTTTTCTGCCCAGCTTTCTAAAGGATGGACTAAACGTGCTAAAAATTTGCCTTTACGTGTGGCAAAAACGGGATGCGAAATCCCCATGCTGTACCAAATATAGCCGGTGTAATGTGCAGTAAAGGAAATGTGTCGATGTTCCGATAAACTTTGTGTCATGTCGTCCTGACCTAATGTTGTTTTTATTGGCAATTTTTGTATAGCGCCGAAGCACTTATTTTGTCTTCATCATAAATCAAAAAGGAGCACCTTGTCGTGCTCCATTTTCTAGAATTTTGAAAGTCTTGGATTAGCAATATTGATTTTTAAAATCCACAATACGGTTACGCACGTTTTGCCAGTCCGCCCCGAGTTCAATGCTTTGTCCAATCTCAATTTGTGGGATTTTACCGCGCATACGTTCTAGGCGTTCTTGATTTGGGAGAGCCAAGTTTTGAATGCCATCCAGCGCAATGCATGCAGATTCACGGTTATTACATACAAGGCCCATATCACAACCTGCATTTAATGCTGCTTGGATACGAGCATCTGCGCCGCCAGCGACACAAGCGGCTTGCATGCTTAAATCATCGGAGAATAAAACGCCATCAAATTGGAGCTCTTGACGTAAGACTTTCTGAATCCAATACGGTGAAAATCCAGCAGGATTAGGATCAATATTTTCATAAATCACATGCGCAGGCATTAAGGCATCAAGCTGTGGTTGCAGTTGAATAAAGCTTTGCATGTCTTTTTGGTAGATCTCTTCATAACTACGATGGTCAATAGCAGCAGCGACGTGTGAGTCTGCTTTCACTGAACCGTGGCCTGGGAAATGCTTACCTGTAGATGCCATTCCTGCACGTTTCATACCTTTTAAGAAAGCACTTGCCAATGGAATAATGTCTTGCATATTTTTGGCAAAACCACGGTCACCAATCACATCACTGACATCATTTAAATCAAGCACCGGTGCAAAACTGAAATCGATGCCGACCGCCAGGACTTCAGCTGCCATCAACCAGCCACATCGTTCAGCCAGTTCAACTGCTTTTTCAGGTTCAGTTAAGTAAAGTTCACCAAACTTACCCATAGCTGGTAGGAGTGTGAAGCCTTGCTTTAAGCGTTGTACACGACCACCTTCCTGATCGACCGCAATTAAAATATCAGGACGGATTTGACGCATATGATCGGTCAGGGCACGAACTTGTTCAGGAGATTCAATGTTGCGACCAAATAAAATCATGCCGCCAACTTGTGGTGCCTGTAATAGTTCAATATCTTCTTGGGTAAGTTCTGTGCCAGCAATGTCGAGCATTAATGCGCCAATCATATTCGGTGTCCGTGTTGGAATTTTTAAGGAAAAACAATACCTGAATTCTGCAATGATTTGCTACACTTTGTCAGCAGAGAATATGATAAAACTACACGACATAAACATATTAAGTTGTTTAAGATTTTGAATCTATTCAATTCAGGTCGAAAACCAACACGGTAATATTGGTCTTAATACCAAGGAAGTACAAATTATTTATGAAACTTCAAACATTAGCTTGTGCCGTTGCGATTGCGACAGGTGGATTCTTTTTCACTCATGTGGTGAATGACGCAATTGCTGCCAATAATACAGAAGCAGTGAGCGCGGGTACTATTCAGCCCACACAAGAGCAAGCCTTGGTCTCACGTCAGCTTGCAACATTGGTAGACCGTCAACACTATTTAAATCAGCGTTTAGATGCCAATACATCTAACCGTATTTTAGATTTTTATATTGATAGTTTAGATGCTGAACATACGTTGTTCTTGGCATCAGACATTGAAAATTATAAAAAACGTTATGGCTCAACTTTTGGTGCAAATCTCAAAGCGGGCAATTTAACAGGGCCGTATGCGATTCATGCGCAATATCGTGAGCGCTTAAAACAGTTCTACACCTATATGTTGGAAGAGCTGAAAAAGCCACAGAATTTAAATCAACCGAATAACTACATCGAAACTGATCGTGAAAAAGCGCCATTCTTTAAATCGACAGAAGAACAGCGTGCGCATTGGAATAAAATGTTGGTCTCTCAGCTGATCAATTTAACCATCAGCAAAGAAGAAGAGAAAGCCAAACAAAAAGCGTTGAAAGATGACCCAACACTGGCAAATGGTCAAGACTTAACAGGTCCTGAAGACTTAACACCTGAACAGACTTTAACCAAGCGTTATACACGTCAGTTAGAGCGGATTAGTCGTTTAAAAAGCGATGATGTGCTCGACAAAACTCTGAATGCCATGATGCTGACGTATGATCCGCACAGTAACTATTTCCCACCTGTAGATGCGATGGAATTGAACCGTCAAACCACGCTGCAATTGGAAGGGATTGGGGTGTCGATTCGTCCTGAACGTGGCAACGAAGACTACACTAAAATTGAAACGATTGTAGAAGGTGGTCCAGCCAGCAAATCAGGACAAGTCAAGTCAGGTGATCGCATTGTTGGTGTTGCCCAAGATGGCGACAAAATGGTGGATGTGATCGGTTGGCCGAGCAATGAAATTGTCGGACTGATTCGTGGTAAACGTGGCACCAAAGTGACTCTACGTTTATTGGGTGCTGGTGCGTCCATGAATCAAGCGCGAAATGTCACAATTGTACGTGATGTGATTCAAGAAGAAGATGCAGGCGTGCGTTCACGTACCGTTGAAATTGAGCGTGATGGCAAAAAGCATAAGTTCGGTGTAATTGAAATTCCATCGTTTTACTTGAACTATCGTGCACGTCGTGCAGGTACAGACTATCGCTCTGTATCAGAAGATACCAATAAAGCCTTAAAAACTTTAGATGCTCAAAATGTTGAAGGTATCATCATTGACTTGCGTAACAACCCTGGTGGCTCACTTGAAGAAGTGGCACGTATGCTTGGTCAAGTGATTAAATCAGGTCCAGTGGTGCAAATCCGTGATGGCAATGGCAATGTCAGCGTGTTTGAAGATGATGATGGGGGCGCGCAAACTTATGCAGGTCCATTGGCAGTATTGATTAACTTGGCTTCGGCGTCTGCGAGTGAAATTTATTCTGCTGCGATTCAAGACTATGAACGTGGTGTGGTGATTGGTAGCACCACAACGGGTAAAGGAACAGCGCAGGTACAACTTGACTCTTTAGCCTATGGTCAAGCAACCTTAACGCAACGTAAATTTTACCGCGTGACTGGCGGCAGTACCCAGAATAAAGGAGTCGTGCCTGATATTAAGTTGGTTGATATTTACAATGAAGAGTTTGGTGAACGTAAAGCGAAAAATGCTTTACAGTGGGATACCATTCCTACAGCACCGTTTAAACGTGAAGGCTCGATCCAAGCCTATGTTCCCGATTTGATTAAGTCATCTCAGCAACGTGTCAGCATTGATCCGCAATTTAAATATTTAGAGCAACGTACTGCGATTGCGAAAAAGACAGAAGAGCAAAAGCGTGTGGTGCTTGACTTAGCGAAGCGTAAAGCCGAGCTGTTGGCACTAGAGCAAAAGTCTTTGGATGCTGAAAATCAGCGTCGTAAAGTGGTGGGTCAAAAACCTTATGCCAACTGGGAAAGCTACCAAGCGTCTATGGATGCATTGGTGGAGGCACGTGCAAAAATGAAGGCAAACCAACGTCCAGCACTGCCTGAAGAAGAAGTCTTTGTGACGGAAGCAGCAAACGTGCTAATGGACTATGCCAAATTACAAGGCAAAACGCATACAACAACAGCCAAAAAGTAAGTAATTCATCCATAAATAACATTGAGATGATTGCTTGAGTTTTTGACAGAAAAGATGAATTTATCCATTGAGAAATAGCGAGCTACGGCTCGCTATTTTTTTGTGAGTAGGGCGGTGTTCGATTTAAATCTAGAAAGCAATCTATAAATGATTCTAACTTATTCATTTTATTATGATTAGAAACTGTTCTAAAATAATAAACACCTGATGCAATTTTTATCAAAAGTTTAAGTTTTAGTGAACTTCATCAAGCTTTATTTTTTTAAATTAATCAGTTGCTTAAAATCTTGAAAGAAAGACTTGACCATTACCGTAGACTAATAGATTCTAAGAGAAAATAAGTAAGTAATTGAAAATGTAACAAGTTAAAGGGAAGAGATAGATTGGGTAATTCGGTTAAAGAAAGTGCCACGATAACCTAAGCGGAACGCTTGATATGACCCATATTCATTATGATTACAATCTGGTCGTTGGTTCAATCGTAGTTGCATTATTAAGTTGTTACTTAGCTGTTTCACTCGAACAAATGTTGTTCCGTGGAACACGACCAAGATATGAAAATGTCATTTTATTATTCAGCGGTGCAATTTTAGGTGCTGCGATTTGGTGCATGCATTTTGTAGGTATGATGGCCAGCCATTTACCTTCAAATCATAGTTTTGATACCAGTCTTACTCTGACATCCTATTTTATTGCCTTTGTCGCGTCCACTTTTGCCGTGTGGTTAACCACACGACTGACGCTACCATTTCCTCGTTTAATTTTAGGCTCAGTTTTAATGGGGCTAGGCATTTCCGGAATGCATTACACGGGGATGCTGAGTTTAGACGTTCAGGGTTATGAGCAACGATACGAACCTTTAATTGTTATCTGTTCAATTTTAGTTGCGATCTGTGGCTCGTGTTTGGCATTTTGGCTAACGTTTAAAAATAAATACTCGCCAAAACGTAACATCATGAATGCTTTTGTTGCCGTGATGCTGACTTTTAGCATTGTCGCTATGCATTATATTGGTATGGCAGCTGTTGATTTTGTACCGCTAAACTCGATGGATGTATTGGTTGCGGCTCAAATTAACCATAATTTATTGCTATTTATTGTCTTATTTGTCACCAGTTTATTGTTGATGGCGGCCTTTAGCGTTGCAGTACTTGAGCAACGTTTAGAACATCGCAGTTTGCAGTTGATGCGCGCAAATCGAGAACTGGCCAATCAAGCGGTACAGGACAATTTGACCCGTTTACCTAATCGACTATTTTTGGCTGAATATGCACATTTTCTATTTACAGAGCATCGCTTAAGACAAGATAAAATTGCTTTTATTTATATTGATATCGACCGTTTTAAAGCGGTCAATGATGTGTTTGGACACCATGTGGGTGATCAACTACTGATTCAAATTGCTACGCGTATTCACCGTTTAATTAATGATAAAGCCAAATTGCTACGAATCGGTGGCGATGAATTTCTGATTGTACTTGAGTCGGCAAGCAATGACTCTGCCACAGCAATGTCTGAAAAAATATTGGAATTGATGCAAGAAAGCTTTTTGATTGCAGGTAAGGAAATCAATATTTCAGGTAGTATTGGTATTGCGATGTACCCAGAACATGGTGCGAACTTACAAGACCTACTGATCAATGCAGACACTGCAATGCTGAGTTCGAAGTATCAGGGGCGTAATACCTATTCATTTTTTAATTATACTGCCGACCAATTTGAAGAAAAAAGTCAGACGAAACTGATCAATGATTTATATAAAGCGGTAGAAGAACAGCAGTTTAGCTTGTTTTATCAGCCAAAATTTAATGCCGTTGATCGTGAAATTTGTGGGGTTGAGGCCTTAATTCGTTGGAATCATCCAACTCTAGGTATGTTGACGCCAAATAAGTTTATCAATGGTGCAGAAAAAACTGGACTGATTATTGCCATGGGCTATTGGGCGCTTGAAGAAGCCTGTAAGCAAATTCAGCACTGGGAAAAGCTGAATATGCCGCTGTATCCGATTGCGGTCAATTTATCAGCGATTCAGTTTGAGCATAAACATTTATTTAGTACCTTAGAGTCGCTTTTTGCACGGTATGAAATTAACCCGTCACATTTAATTATTGAAATTACCGAGTCAACTGCGATGCATCATATCGATGCCAGTATCGTAACTTTTGAACATTTGAGAAAGATGGGGATTAAAGTTGCGATTGATGACTTTGGAACGGGACATTCAAGTTTCTTGTATTTAAAAGAACTGCCTGTAGATGAGTTGAAAATTGACCGTGAATTTATCCGCAATTTGAGCGTCGGTTCTAAAGAAGAAATTATTTTAGAAAGTATTATTCACTTGGCAATTCGACTGGGTTTAACGGTCACTGCAGAAGGTGTAGAGACAGAACAACAAGCAGAAATTTTAAAACGTTTAGGTTGCCAACAGTTGCAGGGATATTTGTTAGGAATGCCGATGCCAGTGGCACAGCTTGAAGAAAGCATGAAAATGAAAGTTGAATAAAGTCCTCGTAGTCTGATCGCATTGCCAATGAGTGAGAAAAAAAGACAGAGAAATGCTTTATATTGTCGATAAAAACAGGTCGTCATCCAATGTAAAACATCAAGACACACCACGCTAAGATTTTGACTCAACCCGATGTGGTTGATTATTTTTAATGGTCAATCTGATACAATATCGCCAATTTTCCATATTGATCAGATCTGATCTTTTGCACTGCGAGTTTTGCAGTAGGTGTCTTTCATGAGTTTTAAAGAAGAATTAGCGACACAGGTCGCTCAGCGACGTACTTTCGCTATTATTTCCCACCCCGATGCCGGTAAAACCACAATGACAGAAAAACTGTTGTTATGGGGACAGGCGATTCAGGTTGCAGGTATGGTAAAAAGCCGTAAATCTGATCGTGCGGCAACGTCTGACTGGATGGAAATGGAAAAAGAACGTGGTATTTCGATCACCACTTCTGTTATGCAGTTCCCGTTTAAAAACAAGATGATTAACTTGCTCGACACCCCAGGGCATGAAGACTTTTCTGAAGATACCTACCGTACATTAACCGCTGTTGACTCTGCGCTTATGGTGATTGATGGTGCAAAAGGTGTCGAAGATCGTACGATCAAATTGATGGAAGTGTGTCGTATGCGCGACACGCCGATTATTTCATTCGTCAACAAAATGGACCGTGAAATTCGTGAGCCATTAGAACTTCTTGATGAAATCGAAAATGTTTTAAAAATTAAATGTGTTCCGATTACTTGGCCATTGGGCACAGGTCGTGACTTTGCCGGTGTATTTAACCTACTCGAAGAAAAATTCTACGTTTATAAGGCAGGTTTCGGTTCAACAATTACGGATATTGAAGTCCGTGATGGCTATGACTATGCAGATTTGCGTGAAAAAGTCGGTGATCTCGCTTGGGCTGCATTTGAAGAATCATTGGAATTGGTTCAAATGGCCAATGAACCTTTAGACCGTGATGAATTTTTGGCAGGCCGTCAAACGCCAGTCTTGTTTGGTACGGCACTCGGTAACTTTGGTGTGGACCATGTTTTGGATGCATTTAGTCAATATGCGCCTGAACCTAAAGCACATCCAACTCAAGACCGTAAAGTTGAAGCGACTGAAGAAGGCTTCACTGGTTTCGTCTTTAAAATTCAAGCCAATATGGATCCAAAACACCGTGACCGTATTGCATTCATGCGTATCTGTTCAGGTAAGTATGAAAAAGGCTTAAAAATGAAACATGTGCGTCTAGGTAAAGATGTGCGTATTAGTGATGCTTTAACGTTCCTTGCTGGTGACCGTCAGCACCTTGAAGAAGCATGGCCGGGCGACATTATCGGTTTGCATAACCATGGTACGATTCAGATCGGCGATACCTTCACTTCGGGTGAAGATTTACACTTTACCGGTATTCCTCACTTCGCCCCTGAAATGTTCCGTCGCGTGCGTTTAAAAGATCCGTTGAAGTCAAAACAGCTGCAAAAAGGCTTAAAAGAACTTTCAGAAGAAGGTGCAACTCAGGTCTTTATGCCGCAAAACAGTAACGATTTAATCGTGGGTGCTGTGGGTGTACTTCAGTTTGAAGTTGTGGCTTATCGTCTGAAAGAAGAATACAAAGTTGATTGTATTTATGAGCCTGTAAGTATCAATACCGTACGTTGGGTATCGTGTGATGACGAGAAAAAATTCAACGAATTTAAGAAAAAAGCACACGACCAATTGTCTGTCGATGGCGGTGGTCATTTAACTTATCTTGCACCAAGTCGTGTGAATTTACAGTTAATGCAAGAACGTTATCCGGATATCGTGTTCAGCAATACACGTGAACACTAAGTTGTTCTTTTACAGAAATAAAACAGCTTCTTCGTGAAGCTGTTTTATTTTGTGGTAGAGTTTTTAAATCCATACATTACGCAATCATTTGGTCGTTTAGGACATCATGAAAATATTCAAGGATGCTACAGTTTTTGCACTTTTGGGGAGTGTTTTGCTGCTCAGTGCATGTGATTCAGGAAAAGAAAACAAAGCGACAAAGCCGGCCGATGATGGCGCTTCTGAAGCGGTCGTGATCAATCCAGATGTTTTGCCCTATTTAAATATTCGAGAGCAAGCCGCAAAAATTGCCAAACCGTTTTGTGAAAATAAAAGTTGTATTGATTTAGAGATACAAACCATTCAGACCGTAGATACGTGGTTGAATGGTTGGATTGAAAAAAATCAGGCCAGCGTCGTACAAGATCAGATTGCATTAAAGCAAAATATGAATCTCCAACAAGCCGTCGATGCGTATGTGAAAAAATCAGATGCTTGGCAGGCAGAGTTTAAAACCAATAAAGCCTATGAATTGGCCATGTACACACGAGTTCCTTATCAACGTAATCAATATGTGTTGCTGCAAATCGGTGTTGATACCAAACAGGAAAATATCACGGTCAAAGAGCGGTATTATTTTTTTGTGGCAGACCGCCGTGCGAAAAAGAATCTTAAACCTTTAGATATTATTGATGCAAAGCAACAGCAAAATATGGATGCTATTGTGCAGCAAGCCTATAGCAAATGGTTAGATGAACAAGAGGTAGATGTCAAAAAATCGGCACCGAAAAAACTCTATTGGGGCCAAGCAGATTGGTTCTTTGATCAAGAAGGTATCGGTTTGCATTATCGTACAGATGAAATTGTCAAAGATAGTAAACAACTGGATATTTATCTCAGCAAAGCGCAAACACAACAAGTATTGAAAGCTGACGTTTATCAGCATATGTTCTAATCAACGAAAGTATTTAATTTGATAAGATATTTACCAAAATAAATATCAATTATTCAAAATGAAAGGTTGAAGCAATGGTGCAAAAAAATAAAATTTGGGCAAGCTCAATATTGGCAGTTTCTGTTGCATTCACGGCGTGTCAGCCACAACAAGCTGAACCTGAAAAAAAGCCAGATCAAGCAAAAACTGAACAGCCAGATTTGAGTGCAAAACTGATTGGTGATGCGGAAAAATTACAACTGAATTTACCTGAATGTGATGGCGGGGTCTGTCCTGAAATTTCAGTTGAACGCTTAAACAGTAATCAAGCCTTTATTGATGACTTTATTGATGCGGAAATTCTAAAACAGTTAGGTGAAATTCTATCTGTATCGCCTTTAGAAGATAAAACGCTGAGTACTGATGCTCCCGCTGCAAGTGAAGTTCCTGCAGCGTCTGAAGCAAAATCTGCTTTGGCAAAGGTTGAAACGCCCAAATTAAAATTGGAAAAAGCCACGCAGCCTTACATGCAAGCGTTCTTAAATTTAGATAAAGAATTGAAATCTTTAAGTGCCAATCAGCAAATCAGTTTGATGATTAAACCTAAAATATTAAATGCTGAAAAACCCTTGGCAACAGTGGTTTTAAATACCAGTTCATATTTAGGTGGAGCGCATGGTTCTTCTGCACAGCAATATTATAACTTCGATTTAAGCACTCAAAAATTGGTGCAGCTCAACGACATATTATTGCCAAATCAACGTGCTGAGCTTGAAAAGCGGGGCTATGAAGTCTTTAAAACTTGGGTGAAAGATGCCAAGTTGGCAGACAATATTCAAGAATACGAACAGATTTGGAAATTTAAACTGTCTGATAATTTTTATCTGAGTCAGCAAGGTTTAATTTTGCAATATGCCGAATATGAAATTGGGCCGTATGTGGTGGGTTTACCACGTTTGACCATTCCGTATGATCAATTGCAAAGTGTATTAAAAAAGCAATATCTACCTCCAGTTGAAGCTGTTGAAGCCTCAGCCGCAAAAGCAAATTAATTAGTTCAATGACTTACTCACTGTTTGATACGCATACGCATTTTGATGTTCCCGATTTTGACGCTGATCGGGAACAGTTGGCGTATGCTGCCAAACAGGCGGGTGTCGATGCGTTGGTATTGATTGGTTTTGTACAGTCACGTTTTCAAGATTTGCTGCATACCCAAGAGTTTTTAGATCGTTTATCCAATGTTCCAACAAGCTATTTAGCTCCCGGCTTACATCCGTTTTATATTGAGCAACATCGTACAGAACATTTGTTGGATGTGGAGCAGATGCTAAAGCAGCATGATTGTGTTGCTGTCGGTGAAATAGGTTTAGATACCTTTTTGAAACAGCATAAACAGCCTGAACTTTTTCAAAAGCAGCAGCAGTATTTTTCCGCACAACTTGAGTTAGCACAGCAGTTTGATAAACCTATTTTGCTGCATATTCGTAAATCCCATGCGGAGGTGCTTTCGATGTTGAAAAAGCATCAATTTAAGCTCGGTGGTATTGCACATGCATTTAGTGGTGGTGTTGAAGAAGCGAAGGCATTTACCAAGCTAGGTTTTAAAATTGGTATAACAGGGCAAATCACCAATCCCAATGCAAAAAAATTACATCAAGTGGTTCAGACTTTGGGTGTAGATCATTTGGTCTTAGAAACCGACTGTCCCGATATGACACCCTTATGTTGTCAGCATTCGACGGAAGGGCGTACCCGTAATACGCCTGTTAATTTACCCTATGTATTGCAGGGGCTAGCTCAGAGCTTAAACCGTACTGAGTCTGAGATTGCACAGATCTTATGGAAAAATTCATTACAGGCATTGCATCTGGACGCTTAAGCGGCAACAAATATGACGCCGCTTGATTGAATCTGGCTTTTATTCGCATCGTGCATGCAATGATGGTTTTCTAAAAAAAGGCGCATTATGCAATTTCTAAAATGCTTTAGACTTGGCATTATGCTGTTAAATTATTTTGAGTGAGTTTCACATGGCACAAGGACTATTGGCTGGCAAACGCTTTTTAATCGCGGGTATTGCAAGTAAGTTATCAATCGCATTTGGTATTGCGCAAGCTTTACATCGCGAAGGTGCAGAACTGGCTTTTACTTATCCAAACGAAAAATTAAAAAAACGTGTAGATGATTTTGCTGAACAATTTGGTTCAACTTTAGTTTTCCCATGTGATGTAGCAGTGGACGCTGAAATTGATACCGCTTTTGCTGAACTTGCTAAACATTGGGATGGTCTAGATGGTGTTGTGCATTCAATTGGTTTTGCACCGGCACATACTTTAGATGGCGATTTCACTGATATTACCGACCGTGAAGGTTTTAAAATTGCTCACGACATCAGCGCATATAGCTTTATTGCGATGGCTCGTGCGGCAAAACCTTTATTGGCTGCACGTCAAGGTTGCTTATTGACGCTGACTTACCAAGGTTCTGAACGCGTAATGCCAAACTATAACGTTATGGGTATGGCAAAAGCGTCACTAGAAGCAGGCGTACGTTATTTGGCAACAAGTCTTGGCGCTGAAGGTATTCGTGTAAATGCGATTTCAGCAGGTCCGATTCGTACCTTAGCGGCTTCAGGGATTAAATCTTTCCGTAAAATGTTAGATCTAAATGAAAAAGTTGCACCGCTTAAACGCAATGTAACTATTGAAGATGTCGGTAATGCAGCATTGTTCCTTTGCTCGCCTTGGGCAAATGGTATTACAGGTGAAATTTTGTATGTTGATGCTGGCTTTAATACTGTAGGTATGAGCGCTGATCTAATGGCAGATGCTGAGTAATTCTCTTTAAGTTCCCTCTCCCTTTGGGAGAGGGCTAGGGTGAGGGAATAAAAACCTCTCCCCTTGGAAACAGTGTTTCTCATCTCCTGGAAGGAGAGGGAATAAATAAAGCATAAAAAAGACCGCAAAAGCGGTCTTTTTTAGATTTGAAGATAAGCGATTAAGCTTGGCCTTCAGCAGCAGTTTGCGCACGTTGCAAATTCGCTTCGAATTCAGCATCGAAGTTAATTGGTGTAAGCAATAATTGTGGGAAGCTGCCTTTAGTAACCATATCGTTCACAGCTTCACGTAGGAATGGGAACAAGATATTTGGGCAGTAAGCACCAAGAATGTAAGGAAGACGTTCTTCTTCAACGCTATCGATTAGGAAGATACCTGCTTGAGTAACGTCAACGATAAATGCAGTGTCACCCGCATTGTTCGCTTGAACGACAACTTTCAGTGAAACTTCGAAGTGTGTTGGATCAACTTTTTCTGCAGAAGAAGAAAGGTTGATATTTAGTTCAGGCTGCCATTCTTTAGTAAATACTTGAGCCCCAGGTACTTCGAAAGAAATATCTTTAGTATAAATACGCTCTAATGCCAATTGTGGTTGAGCTTGTTGTTCTTCACTCATTGTTTATTCCTTAATATGAGGTGACGATTTATGTTTAAAATTAAGATAGCATGCCGTCGAGTTTGCCTTCACGCTCTAAAGCATAAAGTTGGTCAAAACCGCCAATAAACTGATCATTAATAAAAATTTGAGGAACGGTACGGTGGTTGGTGCGTTGCATCAATTCAACACGTACTTCAGGCGCTTCATTTGATAAATTAATTTCTTTATAAGCCACGCCTTTACGCTCTAGGAGCTGTTTTGCACGAATGCAGTAAGGACATACAGTTGTTGAATAAATCGTAACTTCAGCCATGTTAATCTCCTAAGAAGCGCTTATTTGCTTTTAACTAGAGGTAAGCCTTGAGCTTTCCAGTTGCTAATGCCGCCGTCTAAACGGTATGCATCTGCATGACCGACTTGTTGCAATGCAGAACCTGCCACTTGACCAAGGTTACATACAAAAACCAACGGGCGATCAGAAGTTTTTAACTCTTCAATGTGTTTTGTAATTTGGCTATATGGAATATTACGGCTACCGCTAATATGACCTTCGCGGAAGTCTTTCGCATCACGTAAGTCAATCAATTGAGCATTTTTAGCTTTAACTAAAATCCCTAAAGATTGAGGTGAAATTTTGCGACCATTACGCTGGCCTTCAAGAATAAAGAACAGCACGACCAATACAGCCAGCGTTCCAAATAAGAAGGGGTGATTCCCCATAAATTCGAACCAACGTTCCACAATTCACCTAACTACAATTTTAAATTGCCAAGAGTATAGCCCATAAATATGGTGATCAAAATCACCCCTTCAAGGGCATGA
Organism: Acinetobacter sp. YH12140; assembly: GCF_013418475.1. Lineage (NCBI taxonomy): Bacteria > Pseudomonadati > Pseudomonadota > Gammaproteobacteria > Moraxellales > Moraxellaceae > Acinetobacter > Acinetobacter sp. YH12140. The sequence continues at coordinate 103,473 of NZ_VPBZ01000006.1, read as the reverse complement.
ACAGAATAAAAATTAATTTTTTTGCTGCGCTTCCGTGATTTCGTCGATCAGACGTAAATAACTGTCTAATCGGCGCGGCAAAATTTCGCCATTTTGAGCTGCCATTCTAAGCGCACATTGCTTTTCATGTTTATGCGTACAGTTACGAAACTGGCAATAGCCCAAATGTGACTCGATCTCAGGGAAACCTTGCTGAACTTTTTCCAGTTCTAAGTGCCATAAACCAAATTCACGAATTCCCGGGGAATCAATCAATGCAGAACCTTCACCAAACGCAATTAAGCGCGTAGAGGTGGTGGTGTGCTGACCAAGCGCGGAGTTTTCCGAAATAATATTGGTTTTTTGCGCAGCATCCGGAACAATGGCATTAATTAAAGTACTTTTACCAACCCCAGACTGACCTACAAATGCGACAGTTTCACCTGAAAGTCGAGCAGAAAGTGCGCTTAAGTCACCATCGGATTGGGTTTGCATAACCTCATAGCCCAAGTCACGATATTCTTGTAATAGCGTTAAGATCGGATCATTGTCTTTAAGCAAATCGGATTTATTTAAGACCAATAATGCTGGAATATCGGCATCTGCGCAGGCCACCAAATAGCGGTCAATCAGGCCTGGTGCTGGCTCAGGAAGCGGTGCAAATACAATCACAATCAGGCTGACATTGGCTGCGACAGGTTTCACTTTGTGATAACGGTCAGGGCGTGTCAGTAAAGATTGGCGTGGATGAATCGCGGTAATAATCCCTAAACCCGTGATCGGGTCAGCTTGCCATTTGACACGGTCACCCGTCACCAATAATTCGAGATTGGTACGGGTATGGCAGCGCCAAACACTGCCTAATTCGATGGGTTTCCAATGTGGTTCAGGTTCACCTGCTTGCACAATTGGTTTTTCAGGATGTTGGTCGGGTGTAGACAGCGCTTGAACTTCAAGTTGACGACCATAATGTTGGACGACCAAGCCTTCCAAATCTGCAGAAGTATCGATTTCTTCCTGACGAGATTTATGTTGCTTCTGAATGCGACGTTGCTGCTGTTCAGTCAGTCGGCGCTTACGAATTAAAGCCATTCATATCCTAAAAAACCATGAAAACTAGATGGCAAAAATAGCATGAAAGCAGGGTCTATTTACAGCGCAAGCCCAATAAATTTGCTACTATGTTCATTTTTACAGCCTAATAAGATTGCACATTTATGAGCAGCACACCTGATACACGCCTGATTTGGATTGACCTTGAAATGACAGGTCTAGATACAGATAACGACCAGATTATTGAAGTTGCAACAATTGTGACGGATGATAATTTAAATATTCTGGCGGAAGGGCCTGTGCTTGCGGTACATCAGTCTGACCGTGTGCTCAATGCGATGGATGAATGGAATACTCGCCAACATGGTCAATCAGGCCTAATCGAACGTGTACGTCGTAGTAAATTAACAGCACATGATGCTGAACAGCAAACTTTAGAATTTTTGAAAAAATGGGTAAATCCAAAATCATCACCAATGTGTGGTAACTCAATTTGCCAAGATCGTCGTTTCTTGCATCGTTTGATGCCTGAAATGGAACAATACTTCCACTACCGTAATCTCGATGTTTCATCAGTGAAAGAATTGGCGAAACGCTGGCGCCCAGAGATCATGGGGGGCTTGAAGAAAAATGCCTCGCATTTAGCAATGGATGATATCCGTGACTCGATTGCAGAGCTTAAATACTACCGTGAATATTTCTTTATTATGAATAAAGACTAAGGTTGTAAGATCGAAAAAGAGGCGAAAGCCTCTTTTTTTTATCCGAGAAATTTTCTCTATCGTTGATAGATGTTGGCTTGATGAATCTCGAGAAAACTTGCAGGTTGAGCCAAATCGGTAAAGCCAAATTGACGATATAAACCATGTGCATCCGCCGTCGCAAGCAACATGCGTCTTAGATCTACGGCGCCACATTTTTCAAATAAAGTACTCACAATTAATTTTGAATAGCCTTTGCCTCGATGCGCATCGGCGACATAAATATCGGCTAAATAAGCAAAAGTTGCATAATCCGTAATGGCACGACCAAAACCGATGAGTTCTTCATCGAGAAGTAAGGCCACGGCCAAAGAGTTTTCAATCGCTTTTTTCACCACATGTTTTGGAATATCTTTTGACCAATAGGTATGGCTTAAAAAGCGATGCACGGTATCTAAATCCATTTCATTTTTGTCATCGGTAATTTTTAAATTATTTGGCAGAGGATGGATGTCCATGGCAATACACACTTGAGTTTTAGATCTATGGTTATACTTTTTAAAGCAGACCTCCGTTCGCTGTAAATGTTTATTTTGATGGATTTAGACCTGATGCGAATGCCGCTCTGTTGCGCTGACTGCTGAATTGCGTTTTATCAAAGAAAATAAGTAGCGAATTTGCTAAAATGGCGGCTCATTTAACACAGCCTCCAAACCTATGACTGAACTGCTCCAAGATGATGAATATGACCGCCGTTTTGCTGGCGTAGCCAAAATATATAGTGATGAAAGTTTTCATCATTATGAAAAAAGTCATGTCATGGTGATTGGGATCGGTGGAGTAGGCTCATGGGCGGTCGAAGCTTTAGCGCGTACAGGTATTGGTGAACTAACCTTGGTCGATATGGATGTAGTTGCTGCATCGAATATTAATCGACAATTGCCTGCCATGAGCACGACACTGGGACATGAAAAAATTGAAGTGATGGCAGAGCGCTGCCGTGCGATCAATCCCCGAATCAAAATAAATTTGATTGATGATTATCTCACACCTGAAAATGTCAAAGAAATTTTGGCAGGTGCTCCTGACCTGATTTTAGATTGTATTGATGATGTGAAGGCCAAATTTGCCTTAATGCTACATTGCCGTTTTAATAAAATTCCGTTGATCGTTTCCGGTGGAGCAGGGGGTAAACTTGATCCGCTGAAAATCCGAGTCGCAGATTTATCAAGAACAGAGCAAGACCCGATGTTAGCCAAATTGCGCACACAATTACGCGGCAAAGGCATTTGTAAAAAGCCGAAAGAAAAGTTTGGGATTACCTGTGTTTATTCGATTGATAATCCATTTTCCAGTGCTGATGTTTGTCCAAGTGCGGGCTTACGTTGTGGTGGATATGGTTCAGCAGTAGTGGTGACGTCCAGCTTTGCGATGGTGGCTGTGTCAGAGGTGCTCAAAAAACTTGATGCAAAACGAGCAAAAGCATGACAGTTATCTCATTTTGAAAAAAATAAAGCACCGAATTCGGTGCTTTTTTTGTATATAGAATTAAAATCAGACACAATGTTGGAATAATTAAAATATTGATTTTTTTGGGGCGAGTATGTGGTTTTTACTGATACTAATTTTGGGGATGGGAGCACTTGCGTTTTGGATGTGGAAAAGACCCGATCCAGTGAAACGCGATCAGGCTAAAGCGGTTGGGCATGACTTGTGGATAGACCAATTAGATGCGCAGCTGAAATTCGCAGAACGTTTAATGCTTGATGCTCCAACCGACTATGCGCGTGCCTATGAGTTGTATCAAAATTTGGCCAAACAGCATGAAATTCCGCAGGCCTATGTCGCTATGGGGCAGATGCATTTACAAGGCTTAGGCCGAGAAGTCAGTGTGGAAAATGCGCTGGCTCTATTGGAAAAAGCCAATAGTTTAGGCAGTGATGATGCTGCATATGTGTTGGGGCAAGTTGAAGAAGGCGCCTATGGCGGAGTGCCCAATATTGAGAAAGCACAATATTGGTATCGACATGCGATTTCACGCGGTCATTTGGATGCACAATATCGACTCGCCGAATTAAACCCAGAAGATCAAACACATGCCGAGCGGCAACATTTAGATTTGTTGCAAAAAAATGCGGACAATGGACATGCCAATTCACAGTATCAATTGGCACAGTTCTATTTAAACCAAGCCACGCCAAATATTGCTCTAGGATTGGAATATTTACTGAAAGCTGCTCAACAAGACCATATGGCGGCTATTCAGCAATTGCAGCAATTCTATGCACAAGGAAAGTATCTTGCGCAAAATGATGAAAAGTCATTGCAATATTTAAAGCGAGGATTGCTACTCGGGCACCAGCAGCAGTTGTATGAATATTATCAAGCAGTATTGATGGGTAAAATCGACGTCGATCAGCGTCAGCGGGTTTATCATGATCTTTTGCAGCAGGCCAAAGAGCACAAAGTTGCAGCAGCCAGCCGATTATTAGGCATTGCACATTTTCATGGTTGGTACTTGGAGAAGCAGGAAACTTTAGGTTTTCGCTTTCTGACCGAAGCTGCTCAACTTAAAGATGCTGATGCAATTAGTCTTATTGCAGCGCTGTATTTTGAAAAGTATTTGGTTCGTGATGATCCGCAAAAAGCATTTGAGTTATATCAAACAGCGTATCAATTCAAACCATTATTCATTAACCAAGTTGGTTTGGCCCTATGCTATCTACACGGTGTCGGTGTTGAGCGAAATATCAAGCAAGCGCAGCAACTTTTAGTTGAAGCGGCAAGACACTTAAATGATATGTCCATTACTTGTGTCGCTGATCAAAACTATGTGATTGGACGTTTTTATGCATTGCCAGAATACCCTTTAGCACATCGTGATCAGTGTCTGAGTTATCTGGAAAAAGCCGCAGAACAAGGTTCGCAGGATGCTGCTTGGTATCTCTACCGTTTAGCCGTGGACAATATCTTGCCTGATCTACAGTTTGATGAAGCTCAAACCCAGCGAGCATTGTTGAAGGCGGCGAAATTAGGCCATCCTGATGCACTTACGCAACTAGGTCTAGTTAATTTAAAAGGACAATGGGGAACACAAGATTTCCAACAAGCGTTGCAGTATTTCTCGCAAGCGGCGGGATTAGGAAATGTGACTGCCTTGTACCAACTTGGTGAAATGTCAGAACATGGTTTAGGTGTACAGCAAGATTTAACTCAGGCACATAGTTATTATGCACAAGCGGCTCAGGGGATGAATGCTGCGGCGTTAACGCGATTGGGCTATTTATATATTCATGGCATGGGCGTAGAGCGTGATCTTAAAATTGCACAGCAATATTTGGAAAAAGCGGCCTTGCAAGGCTATGTCGAAGCACAAGAACAATTGGAGAATATTCACGCATTTTTAAATGCCAATTAATCGTGATGCAAGGCAGTAAGGTGGTATGAAGAGACCTGAAGTTTAGTTTGATGGTCTCTATATTTTTTTAATGCAGAAATAAATAGAGTAAAAATAACATAAAGAATTGATGTGGAAATTTGAATTTTTACTTACATAAAACCCAACAAAGCAGGCAGTTTATGCCTAGAAAAATATGAGTTTTTTTGATTAAATACCCCGCATATTTTATAAAAATCTGATTTTAGATAATAACGATGTTGAACAATATATATTCTGCAATTGAAAAATTGGGCATTAGTCCACAAAAACGTGCTTTGCACATTCAATTTTCCAATACCACGCTGAATAAACAAGTATTCTTGCAACGCATTGATGGGGAACATGCGCTTAGTACGGGTTTAAATGTTCAACTGATTTGTCTATCGACTTCTGCCACCTTAGAACTGAAACAATTTATTGGTACGCAAGTCGCAATCGATCAGGTGACCGATGCGGGGCAACTTTTTCGTATTACCGGGATCATTACTGAAGCATTTCAAGGCCAAAGTGATGGCGCATTAACGCTATATAAGTTGACCTTAGAAGATGCAACGGCATTGTGGCATAAGCGTCGTAATAGCCGCGTGTTTATGAATAAATCGGTCAAAGATGTGGTCGAGATTATTTTTAAGGAATGGCAAAAAAAGAGCCCACTTTTTGCAGCGAGCTTAAGTTTGGACTTAAGTGGCTTAAAAAAAGAGTATGACGTTCGACCATTCATGATGCAAAGTAATGAAACCGACTATGATTTTATTACTCGCTTACTACGCAGTGAAGGCATTCATTGGTTAATTGATGAAGCGCAGCATTTTGTCTCTTCCTCTTCAGCGCCACTCCAAGCCCAAAAGCTGCGTTTAATTGATGAAAATAGTCAATATCAGCCTCTAGATCGTCGCAATATCCGTTTTCATCGCAGCAGCGCTACAGAAAAGCAAGACAGCATGACCAGTTTTATCGGTCAGCGCAGTCTGCAGCCGACGTCGGTACATGTGCAGCGGTGGCAGGCAGATGTGCTTGAACAGGACGAGGGGGGTGGTGCAGTACAAAGCAAGCACCTACATAGTCAAAATCAAGATAATGCGAGCCTAAGCTTAGAGCAAGCATGGCATGTGAGCCCTGCATGGATGCAAGATCTGAATGGTGAAGATGCTGCAACTGCTTCTAATAGTGCTCAAGTTGAACGTCTCAATCAAAATTTTAGTGATTATTATGCGGCTCAAGCCAAACAATTTATTGCCAAAAGTACCGTACGTGATACGCAAGTTGGTTATTGGTTCAAATTGGATGAGCATCCAGAGATTGACCAGCATCGTGGTGCAGATCAAGAGTTTTTGATTTTATCTAAGTCTTTTTATAATCAAAATAATTTACCCAAAGACTTAACCGATCAAGTTACACAACTGATCCATCAAAGTCAGTGGCAAGTCAAACAAAGCGATGCGGATGAACGCCAAGCCAATACCTTGGCTTTACAACGTCGAAATATAACGACCGTCCCTGAATTTAATCCACTTACACATCGACCAGTAACACATCCCCAACGTGCCAAAGTTGTGGGGCCTGCCGGTGAAGAAATCCATGTTGATGAATGGGGGCGGATAAAAGTTCGTTTTCTGTTTACCCGTTCCGATGATCATGGCCATGATGGCGGTGCAGGTGCGAATAATAATGACACAGACTCGGCTTGGGTTGATGTACTGACGCCTTGGGCCGGTGAAGGTTATGGAGCGCGCTTCTTACCTCGCATTGGTGAAATAGTCGTCGTTGATTTCTTTGATGGCAACATTGACCGACCTTTTGTCGTGGGTCGTATTCATGAAGCGCAGCGTAGTCCCACTAAATTTGACAATAAAGGACAATTACCCGATACCAAAAAACTTGCGGGAATTCGTTCCAAAGAAGTGGCGGGAGAGGGTTTTGGTCAATTACGCTTTGATGACACCACGGGGCAAATTAGTACCCAGCTGCAAAGTAGTCATGGTGCGAGCCAACTGAACCTCGGTAAGCTCAGTCATCCAAAAGATAAAGCAGAAAGTGAAGATCGAGGCGAAGGCTTCGAACTTAGAACCGACCAATGGGGTGCAGTACGAGCAGGACAAGGTTTATTGGTTTCGACTTATAAACAAGATGGGGCCAAAGGTGAGCATTTAGATGCAAATGAAGCCAAGAGCCAAATTGAAAGTTCCTTAAAGAACTCTAAGGCTTTAAGTGAAGTTGCTAAGAATCAGCAGACAGACCCACTGGACGTTTTGGAAGGGCTTCAAGCATTTATCGAAGTTTTAAGTCAAAAAGATGAGAAAAAGGCAGCAGAATTTAAGTCTGCTGTCATGGTGTTGGCTTCACCCAATTCGATTGCTTTAAGCAGTAATGAAGATATCCATGTATCTGCAAATGGCCGGATCAGCCAAACTGCAGGCGAGAGTATGAACATTTCCACGCAAAAATCCTTAATTGGCCATGCCGGTAAAAAAATCAGTTTATTTGCAGCACAAGAAGGATTGAGAGCATTTGCAGGGAAGGGAAAGGTTGAGATTCAGGCGCAAGGTGATGGGGCAGACCTCATTGCACGTAAAGGCATTCAGATTATTTCAACCGAAGATACGGTATATATCACCAGCCCTAAAGAGATTAATTTAACGGCGGGTGGTTCACAGATCAAAATAAATGCTTCAGGCGTGTTTCCAACTACAGGTGGAAAATTTGAGGCGAAAGCGGGGCAGCATAAGTTTATTAAAGGACATAATGCAGATGAAACAATATTAGATTTACCTTTGTTAGAAGAGTGTGAATATAAAATGGAGAATGCATCTAACTCAGGAAATTCAGGTATTAAAATAGTATGAATAATTTTAAAAGATTAGATTTTGAAAGTTTTAAAAGATATAACTATATTTTATATGAGCAAATTCATTTTAGGAATCTTTTAAGTGTTTATCAAGAAAATAAAGTTAATTACAAAATTATCGCAATAAACTTATTTAAAAAAAGAGAAAAAGCTCCAATTTTAGTTGATCTTAAGTCAATGAATGCTGATGCATTAGAAGACTTTTATAATAATATTTTTTTGAAAGAGTTTTCTACTGGCTTGAGTTTGTTTCAAAACATGGGGTTGGTAAGTAATCTAGTAAAATCAAAGTTAGAATTTGATGATTTTTCGAAAATTATTACAAGTCTATTGATGTATAACTCGGAAAATATAATAAGATTTTATGATCCTAGAGTAAATATACATTTATTAAATATAAATCAATATTCCAATTTAAATTTAGAAATGAGAATTTGGTTGAGAAAGTTTAATAGTATATTTGATGAGTGGTGTATTTGTACTTTTGGTTGTTATTTTGGATTCATAAGCCAAGAATCTAAAAATGATGAGAAAATTAATTTTTCAATACACCAAATTGATAAAATTAATCAAAAATTTAAAAAGCATGATTTTGAAAGTACACAAGAAATAGAAATATTTCTCAAAGAAAACTATAAACGATTAGTGGTGAAGGATTAGTTAATGGATAATATTTATAGTAAAGATTTAAAAGATAATCCTAATTGTGCTACATGTCAAAGAACAAGTATGTTTGTCCCTGTACGTATAGCAATAGCTATAGATGATCAAACTGTTGACAATCCTTTTGGACCACCAGATTATCTTATAAAGTCTTTACCTCAGTTACCAAATGGACTTACTTATATTTTGAGGCGTTTAAGTGAAGGATATGTTTACGCCTATTCAGATTCATGGAAGTTTGATCATTATAATGATGTTGATTTTCATGTATATCAAGTTAATGAAACAGGTTTTATTACAGCTGTCGATAAAGATGAAATAAATGAATTTAAACCATCTACATATCAATGTTTTCAAAGTGAAAAAACTACTAAGGAAATAAATATTACTAATGCATTAGGGTTGGATCTTTTTGTTAATATAGAAGAAAATAGTAAAATTAATATGATGTTTGCTAGGCATCAACTTTCACCTAAAACACTTGAAAATATAAAAAAAGAAAAAAATAATCGTGATATTATAATGCCATTAATAGATATAAAAAAGGGTTCAAATAATTTTTTGAATATAAAAGAGTGGGATATATTAGAGAATGTAGAGAATTTAAAAGACTCTTCCAAATTAGTTGCGTGGGAGAAAGATTTTGTTAATAAATTTTCTAAAATTAAATATTCGCATCCACATTATGCAAATAATCCTATATATCTACAAGCATATCAAAGGGATGAGGAAGGGAAAGTAATATTTGATAAAGATGATAATCCCATTCCAATTGAAGGAACAGAGGAGTTGTATGACATAATTAAAGAAGATCGACTAATTGTTTTGAATGATCCAATCGGAATGATTGAGGATCTGTTAAATATAATTGAATATAAGAAAAATTTATTTACTTCAGATCTAGATAAAAAAAAGTTTCAAGCTATGACGAATATTTTAACCTTGAAAGCTAATGTACAGGGAAAAATATTTACTGAGGAACTAAGTGATATAAAAACTCAGTATGACAGAAAAGTAATTTCTGAGGAAATGGGTAGACTTTCGTCTCTTGAGCAAGAAGGTTATGAAGTTAATAGACAAATTACGATTCAATATGAAAATAGATACTATGATTATACGTTAAAAGAAATCGAAAATCTTAATAAAAATGTCAAGAAAGAATTTGAAGATGCTTGGTACAAGAATGGTTTTTTTAGTAAATCATTTTCTAGTTATTATAAAGAAGAGGAAATGATTCAGTGGCTTGAATTATTAAATATGCAAAATGAAAATTATGTTAATAATAATTTATTGCCATTAATTGAGAAATATTTAAGTTTTTTAAAGTCCGATATTTTATTTAAATATATGGAATACAGTTTTGATCATGAAACTAAATTTTCTGCGACTAATTTTTTAGAAATTTGTTCTCGAATAATAGGTGAGTCTGATACTTTTAAAATTGTTTCAGAGTATTATTCTAAATTGCTAGATGAAAGTGATTTCAGTAATGGAAAAAACTATCTATTTCGTCTAATGACCTATGATTCTAAGAATATTCAATCAAAGGTTATAGCGGCTTCAGGGACATTAAATACTTATCAAATGACAGGTGTGGCATTTGCGACATCTCAATTGATTGATGAATCTGGTTTGAAAATATTAAATGGTGCTAATACTCAACTTAATCATTTGTCAGAAAGATTAAATAGCCTAAATAATTTACTAAGTGAGCAAATTGGAGGGTGTGCATCAAGAGTAATTAATGGGCAGGCAAAAAGAACATTTAATAAAACAGTTGCAATGAAATCACTTGAAACATTCTCAGATAAGTTGCTCATAGGTAGTGAGTATGAAGGTACGCTCAAACAAGTAACACAGAAAATTATCAAAGATTTTAATATTGATTATTCTGATTTAGTCTCTAAAAATAATCAAAGTAAAAGAAATGCTAAGAAAGCATTAAATTTGTCATATATAGCGAATATACAAAACTTGATTCAGGGTATTTTTATTTCAAATACAGATTTTTATAAATATGGAGAAAAAAATGTTAGAATAAAAGTGGTATTATTTAAAGATCGATCAGGGAGTTTAATCACAGGTGATGATGTGGTTCGAAATACTCAAGGAGAAATTATAAAAGCGCAAGATGATATTAATAAGGGAGAAGCTACTAAAAAGGCAGTTTATGCAAGAACGGGTACAGGTTTTGGTTTTGGTGTATTTGCTTTTAATTTACAATTTGTAACCCTTCTTGGAGCAATAGAAAAAACAACAGGAAGTGCACAAACACAATTTGAATTAGCTGCTGCATTAAGTGCTACTGTAGGTAACATTGCAGATGTGTTTAGTCGTAAATTAGATGCAAAAATAAAACTTATAGGTAGTGATGCGAGATCAAAAAGACTGCTTGAAGTACAACAGCGTATCATGAGATACGGTCTTTATGGAGCAGCATTAATTCTAAGTGGGATTGAAGTTTATAAAGGGATCAATGCAAGCAAACATAATAATTATGTGTTAGCTTTTAGTTATTTGGGTAATGCTAGTATGATTTTTTGGAGTACAAGCTTATTTGTTCGTGGAGCAAACTATTTGCGGTTAGGTTTAACTGGGGGATGGTGGGGGTTAATTACTTTACCGATTTTATATGGTATTTCACAATGGATTGAGTTTCAAAAAAATAATGTGATGAAAGAGTACATTGCAAAATCATTGTGGGGAGTTGAAAGTGCAGGTTGGTCGCTAGGTGGTGATGAGCAAGCCTTTAAAAACTCAGTAGGTAGTTAAAATGCTAAAAAATGATTATCAATGTGCTTTAAATACTATAGGTAAACCTTTTGAAATTAATGTGCGAAATAAGAATTTTCAAACGAGAATAAGAGAATTTAAATTAGAGAATTCGGAAAATATTCAACCTTTTGCTCATCGTAATATCATACGTATAAATTCAACTTATCTTGAATTGCTTGATAGTTGGGATGATATTCGAGGTATGCCAACGGCATTATTTTTACCTGCATTTTTTGTACTTTTATTTGGTTTTGTAGGTACTCTTTATACTTTGTTTTTAACAATAATAGATAAAGAATATGCAATAGCAATAGCATTTTGTCTTTTATCTATTTTTTTTTCTTATTTAATTTATAATTTTTATACGATGGGTGGTAAAACCGATTTATTTGGAAAAACATATTATCCTATCCGCTTGAATAGAAAAAATCGAAAAGTTTATGCTTTTTCTCCTTATAGGGGAAAAATTATTGAGCTCGATTGGGATGCTTTAAGATTTTCAGAAATGGGGTTCCATACAGGCTTTGAAAGGGAAATTCGAGCAAGTGTTGTCGATGAAAAGGGTATAGTTCAAGAAGAAATTATTTTATTTCGATATAGATCTTATATTAATGATATCGCTGAGAATAAGTTAGCATTTTTAAAAATCTATATGGATACAGATGACTTAAAGACTGTAGATCATGAGATTTCAGAATACTTCGATATTTATAATAGAAAGGAAACAGCAAAAGAAACATTAGAACGTTTATATTTGGCTTTTAACCATGAGGAATGGGAGACGAATCAGCGTAATAATAAGAAGGATTTAGTAGTGTTGTTTTACGAAATGCTATTCGCTTTCCCGTTATTCTTTCTAAGACGGTTGGGTTTAATCTTTTCAAAAGTTCCTATTTGGCCTGAATATATAGAACAAGAGTGTGCTGTTGCTGAAAATGACCCTTATGATTCGATGAAAAATAAACGTAAACTGCCACCAATACAATTTACCTTAGTTGAAATTATACTTCTAAGTGTGGGATGTATTGTGATGATGAGTTTGGCGGGATTATTTTTTTATGCTGTGGCTTATTGGGGTTTGCATAGATAATATTTTGAAAAGTATAATTAGTTTAAATAAATATTGAAATAAAAAGCCCTTCAGGGCTTTTTATCTATAACTTAAGGTAATTGCTTAATCGGACTACCACCCAACGCCTGCATCAAAGTTACATAAGCATTGTATTGACTCTGCTTAGTTTGAACCAAAGACAGTCGTGCATTACGCGTGGTCTCCTGTGCATCAAGCAAGTTTTTTAAGGCAATCGCACCATGACGATAACGCACTTCAGTCAAACGCTCGGTCTTTTCTGCAAGCTGTAAATTACGTTCTTGTAATGCAACTTGTTGGCTTAACTCAGTACGATTGGATAGTGCATTTTCCACATCGGCAAAAGCCTGATACAAGGTCTGACGATATTGAATAATGGCTTTTTCATAGTCTAAGTCACTAATCGCCAAATCCTTTTTCATATCGTTATATTGCAAGAAAGGTAAACTTAAACTTGCACCCAATGCCAAAGCAGGATTTTGCAATAAATTACTCAAAGAGGTACTACTCGAGCCTAAACTGCCAGTCAAACTAATCGAAGGGTAGTAACTCGCTTTCGTTGCATCTTTATTTGCCAAAGCTTTACGCAATCTTAATTCGCTCGCTTGTAAATCTGGACGGCGAGACAACAACTCGGCAGGTAAACCTGCTGCAATCGTCGGTAATGCAATTCGAGGTAAACGCTGCGGCTCTGAAATATTCAGTTGTTGCACAGGTTGATGCAATAACACAGCCAATGCAGTCCGAGTTTCTACTTTTTGTTGGGCAATTTGGCTTAAGGTCGCTTTTTGACTTTGCACCGATTGCTCGGCTTGCGTTAGATCTAAACCTGACACAGCACCGGCTTTATATTGCACCTTGACCAAGTCATAGGTTTTTTGCGTACTGGCCAAATTTTGCTGCGCAATACTGTAGCGCTCATTTAAATAGCCAAGTTGCCAATATAGGTTTGCTGTTGTTGCAATCAAACTTTGGGCAGTGGCTTGCAGGTCTTGTTCAGTTGCTAAAGCTTCCCATTTTGCGGCCTCAGTCTGGCTAGCCAAACGACCAAATAAATCTACTTCATAACTGACGCCACCACTGAGTGATACACCTTTTGATGAGTCATCACCTGAGTTAAGGTTAAAGTTATGCCCAGTTGAAACACTTGAACTCACGCGTGGCCCTTGCTGATTCTCAGCCAAACCAGCTTTTAGTCGAGCTTGCTGTAAATTAATACCTGCAACAGCAAGGTCTGTATTGGCAGCTAAAACTTGATTCACCAACTGGTTCAATTCAGCATCATTAAACAATGTCCACCATTGGTCAGCATAAGTATCTGCATGAACTTGCTGACTCATGGCTTTCGCATTTTGAAATTGCGTCGGGATTTGTGTTGCAGGGGCTTCATACGGCGTCTTAACCACAGCGGCACAGCCGACTAAGCTACTTCCGAGAATGAAGGCACTTGCAAGTTTAGTTAAGGTCATTTGCATCATTATTTCCTTATTCGCGAGAAAGCGCATCGACAGGGTTCAGCTGTGCGGCATTACGTGCAGGAATAAAGCCAAACACAATACCAATCATACTAGAGCAGACAAAAGCAGCAACGATAGACGTCGTTGAATAGGCCATTTGGAATGTTCCACCGGCAAAATGACTAATCAATTGTCCAATACCTAAAGATAATAAAACCCCAAGCACACCGCCTAAGATACACACCAACACCGCCTCAATCAGGAACTGCTGTAAAATATCACTTTGACGGGCACCCACGGCCATACGTACACCAATTTCTTGAGTACGCTCAGTCACAGAAACCAACATAATGTTCATGACCCCAATACCACCGACGATCAATGAAATCACCGCAATCGCAGACACCAATAAGGTCATTGTTGCAGTGGTTTGTTGAATGGTTTCACGGATACTATCGGAGTTTTGTGTAAAGACATCTTGCGCGCCATGACGTTGCACTAACAAGTTTAATATGGCGTTTTCAGCAGCGGCACTTGGGTATTCATCTTTTACGCGGACAATGATGCTACGTACGTTCGACTGCCCCAGCATACGACTCATAACCGTTGAATACGGCAAATACACATTCAGGCTATCTGAGTTGCCCATCATGCTTTTTTGTTCTTCGATCACGCCAATGATACGGCTCGGCACACTGCCTAATAAAATCACTTGACCCACAGGGTTGGTGCCATCTGCAAAGAAGGTATTTTTAGTATTACTATCAATCACCACATCTTGCGCTTGCTCAGTCACGCTTTCTTTATCAAAAGGCTGACCCGAAGCGAAGTTCATTCCTTTGACATAGAAGAAATCTTCACTCACGCCATTTACTGTGGTTGACGCTTCTGTGTCTTTAAAACGTGCTGTGACAGATGAGTTGACTGATGGACTGACACCGTCAACATAAGGTTGTTCCGCAAGGGCCGTCGCATCGGCTGGAACCAATGTTTTTACTTGCGATGATCTTGAGTTATCACCAAATCCACGACCTTGATACACCGTGATGGTATTGGTACCTAAACTACTGATATTTTCTAAAATCTGCTTTTGCGAACCATTCCCAAGAGCCACAACAGAAACCACAGAGGCAATACCAATAATGATCCCGAGCATGGTTAAAAATGTTCGCATACGGTGAGCATTCATGGCTAAAATCGCCATACGGAAGGCTTCACCTAAACGGTCAACGGCAGAGCGCCAGCTTGAGGTTTTTTTCTGTGTGTTTGGAACGAGTTGTTGTTTTTCTAAAGGTTCATCATCTGTTTCAGGTACATTGGGCTGATCTGAAATGATGTTACCATCTGAAATTTCAATAATTCTAGTCGCATTTTTTGCAACATTATGGTCGTGCGTGACCAAAATAATGGTATGACCTTTGGCATTGAGTTCGCGCAAAATCCGCATTACTTCAATACCACTATTCTTATCCAATGCACCGGTCGGTTCATCGGCAAGAATAACATCGCCACCATTCATGAGGGCACGCGCAATCGATACACGTTGTTGCTGACCACCCGAGAGTTGGCTCGGACGGTTTTGGGTTTTTTCACCCAGTCCAAGATCGGTTAGTAGTTGCTTGGCACGTGCATTGCGTTCGGTTGCATCTGCACCGGCATAGATTGCAGGAACTTCGACGTTACCAGCAGCATTCAAATCACCGAGTAAGTGATAGCGCTGGAAAATAAAGCCAAAATATTCACGGCGTAACTGTGCCAGTTCATCTGGTTCAAGTTCACGGGTTTCACGCCCCTTGACCTTGTAACTGCCATTGGTTGGCTTATCAAGGCACCCCAAAATGTTCATGAGGGTAGATTTACCAGAACCGGACTGACCTACAATTGCTACCAGTTCACCTGGGTAAATCTCAAGATTAACCCCTTTTAGAATTTGGACTGTGCTTTCACCGGCAGGGAATTCACGCGTCAGATTCTTGACCTCGAGTAGAGGTGTTTGATGTTGACTCATGATTACATTCTCATTGGGCCGCCAGCACCACCGCGGTTGCTGCGTTTCGCTGAATCATTTGAAGTATCAGAACCGTCGGCAATCACGACTTTGTCACCTTGTTTTAAGCCACGGATCACTTGTGCGGTCACACGGTTATTTAAACCGAGTAATACCTGTTGTGGTTGAGCTGAACCATCGGCTTGTAGTACACGAACCATCGCAACGCTGGCTTTACCTTGTTTGACCAATGCTTTTTCAGCTTCAGTCAGTTCTAAAAGTTTAGGACGGTTTGGATTGTCTTTGTTCGATCTAGCTTCTGCGTTGGCATTTTTATCAGCAGATTGACCATTTGCAGATGCATTATTACGGCTACGTTGTGGACGGTTCGAGGTTTGAACGGCTGCGGCAGGTACAGTCAAGACATTCTTGGCTTCATCTAAAATGATATACACCTGAGCAGTCATATCGATACGCAATTTACCGTCTTCATTTGGGACATCAAATAACGCGTTGTAGTAAACCGCAGTACTTGAAGACGAAGAGGTGTTGTTGTTACTTTCGGTGTTAATTGAGTTTGGCGCAGGCTCAACTTGGCGCAGGGTAGCATAGTGTTTTGTTTCACTGTCGCCCAAGGTTGTAAAATAAACGTTTTGACCTTCTTGGACTTTCATCACATCGGCTTCAGAAATTTCAGCTTTAATGGTCATGGTGTCGAGTTTTGCCAATTTCACAATGGTTGGCGCACTTTGGTTGGCATTTACGGTTTGGCCTTCTTCAGTCACAATCGCCACGATGGTTCCATCCATAGGTGCAACAATTTGTGTATAGCCTAAGTCTTCTTTTGCAGTCGCTAAAGTTAAACGTGATTGTTCGATTTGTGCATTAATGGCTGCAATATCAGCTTGCGCAGTTTTATAACTTGCTAGCGCAGATTCAAGTTCTGCACGACTAGTCGCGTCTTGAGCGTACATTGCTTGTTGACGATTATATTCAGCTTGGACTTTTGCAAGATTTGCTTGTTTAACTGCCAATTGCGCTTGTTGGTTTTTGATGCTGGCTTCTGCAGTTTTTAAATCATTTTCCTGACGTACCGAGTCAATACGGGCAATCAGCTGACCTTGTTTCACTTCATCACCGAGTTGCACATACATCTTTTTCACCTGACCAGAAACCTGTGCACCAACACTCACCATTTTGGTTGCTTCAAGTACACCTGTTGCAAGTACAGAGTTTTCAATGTCACCACGACTCACTTCAGCAGTAATATATTGCGGCTGAGTTTCTTTAGGTTTTAGGAAATGCCATGCAGTGACAGCGATTGCCAAAGCAACGATGATGGCTACGATCAATTTTGCTGGTTTTATTTTTGGCATGATTGGCAGTTAAAAGTTTATAAAGATGATTGAATTATAAGATTTAAATACGGATAAATTGTGAACTTTTTGAACAAACAGTAATGATAATTATTCTTTCATACTGGAATGCAAGTTATTACAGCCTTTTATTAGACTAGAAGAGTCTGCGCCCACACAAGCTGGCAATAGCTTGTTGTACCAAGTGCTCAGGATTTTCATGACCTAAACCTTTTATTGACGCGTCTAAACGAAGTAATAGGGCAGGCCAAGTCAAAAAATCGTTCGCATTTAAACGGCGTAACGCTTGTTGATACAGCCCGACTTTGGTTTTCCAAATACCGATTTGCAAGGCATTTTGTGGCTGCTCAAACAGTTGCATCAGCAAACGCATTTCCTTACTGATACTCCATAAAATCAGCGACATCGGCTCGCCTGAAGCGATTAAGTATTGAAAGATTTTTATCGACTGTGCCAAATTGCCTTGCAGCATGGCATCATTTAAATCGTAAGTGGTATAGCGTGACTGATCTTGTAAGCAAGAGTACAGATGATCAATCTGAATCATTTCAGCTTCAGGAAAAGTATCTGCGACACGCATTAAACTATTTTTTGCAGCCAGTAAGTTGTGCTCATGATGCTGTTCTAGCCATTGCCAAGCATCATTGGCGAGTTTAATGCCGAGCTTTTGTGCTTCAACGGCCAAAATTTGCTGACGATCTTTAGGGTAGTTTGCAGTCAGTGCAACATTGACTCCATTGGCATCAATGGTTTGGAAGAAACTGGTCTTTAAACTCGCACTGTCTTGCTTCGGCATGACCACGAGCAGCAAGTTACTTTCATTTTGCTGCAAATAGCTTTTTAACAATTTTAGTCCATTGGCATCGGGTTTAATGCTGCCATGTGCCTCAATTGCCAGTTGACTGGAAAATAATGACAAGCTATTTAAAGCATTAAAGACATGTTTCCAATCAGCAGCAGAGCTAATGTCATACCGTTGACGCTCGACTTCTCGAGTGTTCCAACTCTTACGAAATGCATCCAGGAGATTTTGTTCAAGTAAAGGCTCTTGACCATGCAGCACCCAGGCACCTTGCGCTTCATCTACACGTTTTAATGCCTGAAGATAGTCAAGTTTCATAAATCAAAATTACTCAGCTTTGGTTGGTGCAGTTAGTGGGTTCGCTTTTGGTAAACGGTTTGATGAAATTTGGCGCACGATCTGTTGTGCAATGTCATCAATAATCACTTGTTTTAAATATTTTTCTTCTTGGTCATCGGTGTTCACGGTTGCTACGTCGTATTGGTAGCTACGTGTTGCCATCAATGTGCGGGGTTCAGTCACAGGGTTGCCTTGGGCATCTTCAATTTGGAACGTCACATTCAAGCGCAGTAAAGTTTCAACCAATTTACCATTGAGTTCTAAACGTCGCGGAGTGTAATCCAACACATGTAAGACATATGCATTTTGATTATTACTCAATTGCACGCCTGCAGAACCTAAATAAATCGCTAACTTTTCATGTAAGTCATCTGTATCTTCAGGAAGTGCCAATCGCATATTGGAATAGGCTACAGGTACAGCAGCAGGGTTGGTGCCTTTTAAATGAAAACCACAACCGACCATGCCTGCGCTCAGGCCCATAGTTAATACAATTGCAGCAACACGTTGAACCAAGTGCATAAAGTGTCCTCTGTTTCCCGAAGGGATAATGTTGAAATCCTGTGTGGATTGTAAAGTCAAAGCCCGTTGACTCGCAACGGGCTTTGTTTGGGAATTGTGAAATCCTTTTGTTCCCTCTCCTCATAGGAGAGGGTTAGGGAGAGGTTAATTACCCTCATCCCAACCTTCTCCCAAAGGGAGAAGGAAATATAAGGAATTTAAACCACCAAGTTCACTAATTTATTCGGCACCACAATTTCTTTCTTGGTTGGACCAGTCAAGAATTGTTGAACTTCAGGTAATGCTTTTGCTTGGGCCAAAATGTCATCTTTAGAGGCATCGACAGACACTTCTAATTTGCCACGAAGTTTACCGTTCACTTGCACTACAATCGTTTGTGTATTGCGAGTCAGCGCAGATTCATCTACAGCAGGGAAGCGTGCTGATGTTAATTCGATACCAAACTCAGCCAATAAGGTTTGGCTTAAATGTGGTGCAAACGGAGCCAGTAAAGTTAGAAGGGTAATGATTGATTCACGTGCAACGGCAACGTCGTTGTCATCTTTCGCTTCAAACTTATTGTTTGCATTCAAAAGTTCCATCATCGCAGCAATTGCGGTGTTGAAGGCATGACGACGCGCAATGTCATCACCCACTTTTTGAATGGTTTCGTGTGTTTTACGACGTAAGTCTTGTGCAGCGGTAGAAAGTGTCGCTTTGTCGATGTTTACAGCAGAGTTGCCTTGTTCAAGGAAACCTGTTGCTAGGCGCCATACACGTTTTAAGAAACGGTTTGCACCTTCAACACCAGCGTCAGACCATTCTAGTGATTGATCTGGTGGTGCAGCGAACATCATGAATACACGTGCAGTATCTGCACCGTATTGGTCAATAATCGCTTGCGGGTCGATACCGTTATTTTTCGATTTCGACATTTTTTCTTGACCGCCAACCACGACGTCTTGACCATCACCTTGATATTTCGCAGAAATGATACGGCCTTTTTCATCACGTTCTAAATCGATGTCAGCAGGGTTAAACCAAGTTTTCTTACCTGACTCAGATTCACGGTAGTAAGTATCCGCAAGAACCATACCTTGAGTAAGCAAGTTGGTGAATGGCTCGTTCCCTTGTACCACACCTTCATCACGCATCAATTTGTGGAAGAAGCGTGCATAAAGTAAATGAAGAATTGCGTGTTCAACACCACCGATGTATTGGTTCACAGGTAACCAAGTTTGACCCGCTTCAGGTTTCACCATACCGTCAGTGAAATCTGGAGATGCATAGCGTGCATAGTACCAAGATGATTCTACAAAGGTATCCAAAGTATCTGTTTCACGACGAGCATCGCCACCACAGCATGGGCAAGTTGTTTCGTAGAATTCAGGCATTTTGTTGAGTGGATTGCCTGAACCATCCGGCACCACGTCCGTTGGCAATACAACTGGAAGTTGTTCTTCAGGTACTGGAACCTGACCACATTTTTCACAGTTGATCATTGGAATTGGACAACCCCAATAACGCTGACGAGAAACACCCCAGTCACGTAAACGGAATTGAACTTTCGAGTTGGCAAGTCCAGTAGGTTCTAATTTTGCAAGGAATGCATCGTACGCGCCTTGTAAGTCTAAGCCGTCAAATTCGCCTGAATTCACCAGTTTGCCGTCTTTAGAGCCATACCATTCTTGCCAAATTGTTGCGTCAAAGTCTGCATCGTCTGCACCTTTGGCATCAATCACTTGCTTGATGGTTAAGCCATATTTATTCGCAAATTCGAAGTCACGTTCATCGTGTGATGGAACCGCCATCACCGCACCTGAACCGTAAGACATCAAGACGTAGTTTGCGATCCAAACAGGAACTTCTTCACCTGTAACTGGGTGCTTCACAGAAAGACCAGTTGCCATGCCTTTCTTTTCAGCAGTCGCAAGATCAGCTTCTGCAACAGAACCCATACGGCATTCTTCGATAAATGCAGCAAGCTCAGGATTGCTTTCCGCAGCTTTAAGTGCCATCGGATGTTCTGCTGCAACCGCAACATAAGTCACACCCATGAGTGTGTCAGCACGAGTGGTAAATACAGTTAAACCATCTGCGTAAATATCTGGATTCGCTGAAGGGAAGGTAATTTCCATACCCTGTGAGCGACCAATCCAGTTACGTTGCATGGTTAAAACTTGCTGTGGCCAGCCGTCTTTTAATGTTTCTAAATCGTCAAGTAATTCTTGCGCATAGTCAGTGATGCGGAAGTAGTACATTGGAATATCACGTTTTTCGACCAATGCACCAGAACGCCAGCCACGACCATTTTCAACTTGTTCATTCGCCAAAACAGTTTGGTCTACAGGATCCCAATTCACTGTAGAAAGCTTACGGTAAATTAAGCCTTTTTTATAAAGCTGAACGAATAACCATTGTTCCCATCGGTAGTATTCCGGTGTGCAAGTCGCGAATTCACGATCCCAATCTACAGAAAGACCTAACTTTTTAAGCTGATTACGCATGTAATCAATGTTTTCAAAAGTCCATTTTGCAGGAGCGACTTGATGGGCAATCGCCGCGTTTTCAGCAGGCAAACCGAAAGCATCCCAACCCATGGGTTGTAGCACAGTTTCACCTTGTAAACGGTGGAAACGGCTGATCACATCACCAATGGTGTAGTTACGCACATGACCCATATGCAGTTTGCCACTTGGATAAGGGAACATAGAGAGGATATAACGACGTGGTCCTTCTACTTGGTCGGCAACTTTAAAGGCTTTGCGATTTTCCCAGTCTTGTTGGACTGTAGGTTCAATCGCACTGGCTTGATATTCAGGGTCAATGTGAGTAGTAGTCATAAACGTAAATAGAAATAACGGTTAAAAAGTTTGTGCTACAGCATAGCGCAAAATACGCCTAGAGTGAATTTTGCGATGCTGTGTAGATGTAAATAATTTAAGTCAAAATTGAAGGCTTTGGCGTAAATTATTGTGGTGCGGAGGCTACGGCTTGACCTTGGCGGAGCGCTGCATTGGCTTCGCGTTGTTGTTCCGCCAGTTGCTCATTTTGTTCATTCGACTGTTCGGCTTCACGTGAAACCTCTTGTTGATTTTTGGCTGGAGCAGATTGCGTAGTCGTTGTTGCACCATAGGTATTCACTTTACCTTTACGCTGCGCATTTTTTGGCGGTGGCGTGGTGGTGTAATGCGTTGAACCTTTTGCATCCACCCACTTGTAATATTCTTTCGCTGAAAGGTCCAAACTGGTCAGGCAAAATGCCATGCTAGATAAAATACAGGCAGTGCGAGCAATCGTCGTCTTCATCATAAATTCAGTCCCATAGTTAGAGTGATCATGCAAAATTATGCTGAAAATTTTGCGCTTTTTTGACAGTAGAATCTATGCATTTTTTAGCACAAAGGATAAAAGGGACATCGCGTGGGATGAATAACTTTGTGAATGATGAATTGGGGGATTTATAAGCAATAAAAATATTGGATTCTTATCATTTAACCTATGCAGCAACTTCAATGTAAGGCAATTGAATTAAAAACATACATCCATTCATTTAATTTATTTATTAGATTTATAAAAGTATTTTATTAAATACATGCTAACTGGTTATAAATAAACAAACTACAAAGAATACGAAGAAAGAGAGGGTGCTTAAAAAACAAACGGTCTGTAAGTAATCAGAAAAAAGCCGATTTTTAAACTTGACTTTAATGGTTGAAACTACAAAAATGCTGTCTTTAGTTTTATATGCCTTAGATCGATCACCCTTCGAATGAGTGCATTTTAGCAATGGACTTCTTCTCTAGCCGAGACGTTGAACAAAGCCAACAAAATATGTTTATCCCAACATGTTTTAGACCCCATATTGCTCAAACAGCAAGCAGGTCAGATTTTTTTCTTATTGCTATGAAAACTATGAAATTTGTGTGCTATAACAGAGCACACAGTTAATGAATTAACCACGACAAATGCCCTCCATTTGTGCGTGAAAAAAGATTAGGGTGAATCACGTTGGAACTTTTATCTGGTGGTGAAATGCTCGTACGCGCTTTAGCGGACGAAGGCGTTGAACATGTTTTTGGATACCCAGGCGGCGCAGTACTGCATATTTATGATGCGCTATTTCAACAAGAAAAAATCAATCATTACCTAGTGCGCCACGAGCAAGCTGCTGGTCATATGGCTGATGCTTACTCACGTGTCACAGGTAAAACAGGTGTAGTACTGGTGACATCTGGTCCGGGTGCAACAAATACCGTAACTCCAATTGCAACTGCCTATATGGACTCAATCCCAATGGTGATTTTGTCAGGTCAGGTTGCAAGCCATCTTATCGGTGAGGATGCGTTCCAAGAAACTGATATGGTCGGTATTTCGCGCCCAATCGTAAAACACAGCTTCCAAGTACGTCATGCAAGCGAAATCCCTTCGATTATTAAGAAGGCATTTTATATCGCTTCAAGTGGTCGTCCGGGTCCTGTTGTCGTTGATATTCCAAAGGATGCGACGAATCCTGCAGAGAAATTTGCTTACGAATATCCTGAAAAAGTGAAAATGCGTTCGTATCAACCGCCGCATCGTGGTCACTCAGGTCAAATTCGTAAAGCAATTGATGAATTGATTCATGCTAAACGCCCAATTATTTATTCAGGCGGTGGTGTGGTTCAAGGCAACGCTTCTGCACAGTTGACAGAACTTGCACATTTATTGGGTTATCCAGTAACCAGTACCTTAATGGGTCTTGGTGCGTATCCAGGCAATGATGAACAGTTCATCGGTATGTTGGGTATGCATGGTACTTACGAAGCCAATATGACCATGCACAATGCAGATGTGATTCTGTGTGTAGGCGCGCGCTTCGATGACCGTGTAACCAATAATCCAGCGAAATTCTGTCCAAATGCAAAAGTCATTCATATTGATATTGACCCAGCAACGATTTCAAAAACAATTATGGCGCACATCCCAATTGTGGGTGCAGTAGAGCCTGTATTGACTGAAATGTTGGCGCAATTAAAACAATTGAATGTGTCTAAACCAAATCCTGAAGATATCGGGGCTTGGTGGAAACAAATCAATGAATGGCGCCAAGTTCATGGTTTGAACTATGACAAACCAACTGATGGTTCGATGAAGCCACAGCAAGTTGTTGAAGCGTTGGATAAAATTACCAATAGTCAAGCCATCATTACTTCAGACGTTGGTCAACACCAAATGTTTGGTGCGCTTTACTACAAATACACACGTCCACGTCAATGGATCAACTCAGGTGGTCTAGGAACCATGGGTGTAGGTTTGCCATATGCTATGGCAGCTAAACTTGCCTTCCCAGATCAACAAGTAGTGTGTATTACTGGCGAAGCATCGATTCAGATGTGTATCCAAGAACTATCTACATGTAAGCAATATGGCTTGAATGTAAAAATTCTATGCTTGAATAACCGTGCATTAGGTATGGTTAAGCAATGGCAAGACATGAACTACGAAGGTCGTCACTCAAGCTCGTATGTTGAGTCACTTCCTGACTTCCCTAAATTAATGGAAGCGTATGGTCATGTAGGTATTCAAATTGACCATGCAGATGAACTCGAGTCGAAGCTTGCTGAAGCGATGGCGATCAATGACAAGTGCGTGTTTATTAACGTGATGGTTGACCGTTCAGAGCATGTATATCCAATGTTGGTTGCTGGCCAGTCAATGAAAGATATGTGGTTAGGCAAAGGAGAGCGCACACAATGAGACATATTATCTCTGTACTTGTAGAAAACGAAGCAGGTGCGCTTTCACGTTTGGTAGGTTTATTCTCTCAGCGTGGTTATAACATTGAGACATTAAACGTAGCGCCAACAGAAGATCCGACGCTTTCGCGTTTGACTTTAACCACGTATGGCGATGAGCATAAAATTGAACAAATCACCAAACAACTCAACAAGCTTGTCGAAGTTGTTAAAGTTGTTGATTTGTCTGAAGGTGCTCATATTGAACGTGAATTGATGTTAATTAAAGTCAAAGCACTTGGTTCAGCGCGCGCAGAAATTAAACGTACTGCGGATATTTTCCGTGGACAAATTGTAGACGTAACACCAACGACATATACCATTCAAATCGCAGGTACAACTGAAAAGATAGATGGTTTTATTGATGCCTTAGCTGAAAATACAATTCTAGAAGTTGTACGTTCAGGTGTTTCAGGTATCGCACGTGGCGAAAAAGTTTTAACTATCTAATTTTATATTTTCACCTCACTCCTATGGGTGAGGTACTTGAAACGTGAATAATCAAACAGAATCACGTTATCAAGTTAAAGGAAACAAAAGCATTTTAGCGGAGACAGCAATGCAAATTTTTTACGATAAAGACACAGACTTATCTATCATCCAAGGCAAAAAAGTAGCAATCATTGGTTATGGTTCACAAGGCCATGCTCATGCGCTTAACCTTAAGGATTCAGGCGTTGATGTAACTGTTGGTCTACGTGCTGGTTCTACTTCTTGGAAAAAAGCTGAAAATGCTGGTCTTAAAGTTTCAGAAGTTCCTGCTGCTGTAGCTCAAGCTGACTTAGTTATGATTTTGACTCCAGATGAGTTCCAATCACAACTATACCGTGACGTAATTGAGCCAAACATCAAGCAAGGTGCAACGCTAGCATTTGCTCATGGTTTCTCTGTTCTTTATAACCAAGTTGTTCCACGTGCTGACCTTGACGTAATCATGGTTGCTCCAAAAGCACCAGGTCATACTGTACGTTCAGAATTCCAACGTGGTTCAGGTGTACCTGATCTTATCGCTGTTCACCAAGATGCTTCTGGTAATGCACGTAACGTTGCACTTTCTTACGCTTCAGGTGTTGGTGGCGGCCGTACTGGTATTATCGAAACTTCATTCCGTGAAGAAACTGAAACTGACCTTTTCGGTGAGCAAGCAGTTCTTTGTGGTGGTGCTGTTGAATTGGTTAAAATGGGCTTCGAAACTTTGGTTGAAGCTGGTTATGCACCAGAAATGGCTTACTTCGAATGTCTACACGAACTTAAATTGATCGTTGACTTAATGTTCGAAGGCGGTATCGCGGACATGAACTACTCGGTATCAAACAATGCTGAATATGGCGAATACGTAACTGGTGTTGAAGTAATCAACGAACAGTCTCGTGAAGCAATGCGTAATGCACTTAAACGTATTCAATCTGGCGAATACGCGAAGATGTTCATCCAAGAAGGTGCGTTGAACTATCCTTCTATGACTGCTCGTCGTCGTCAAAACGCGGCGCATGGTATCGAAGTAACTGGTAACAAGTTACGTGCGATGATGCCTTGGATCCAAGCGAACAAAATCGTTGATAAAGAGAAAAACTAATTTCTTGAATCAATTGATTTGAATACGAAGACCCACTCATTTTGAGTGGGTTTTTTAATATCTAAAGTTACTTGCCTTAAAAATAGAAAAGTAGTGCTCTCATTCCTTACGCGTCACTCAAAACAGTGTGCTGCCTCGTTGTACTTCGTACAAAACAATGTTTTGTACTCGTTCATACTTTGGATCCAAGCGAACAAAATCGTAAGCAAAGAAAAGAATTTATTTAATTATCTTTTGAGTTTTATGCTACAAGGAACCCAATATTAGCGTGGGTTAGAATAATGATTTTATATAAATATGTGAGTTTTGAAGCTGCTTTAACGATTTTAAAAACAAAATCTCTAGGTTTTCACATTTAGAAGATTTTAATGACCCATTTGAATGCACTGGTTTTGGTTTTTATGATTTGGATGTACCGACATCGGTAGCAGTAGGGCATTCCGAAATCAGTTTTCTAGAAAATATGTGATTTTAAGTTTGACTAGAACTGCTTTAAATCTACTCATCTGGCCACATTATGGGGATAGTTAAAAAAGGTGTCGTGATCGGAATAGACACATGCAAAGCAGGCCTTAAAGATGGTGATCAATTTATTATTCCTTCAACAAAAGGGGAGTTGAGATATTTAAAAACAGCGCCGAAGCAGGCCAATGTGGCAAGTGTTGAAAAATTAATGTCGGTAGGAAATTCAAATATTTTAAATTGGGATAATGAAGAGGTTTTAATAAAGCATGGTTTGCTTTATAAAATGCAGGAATGGGCATACAAAGAGGAAGTACGTATTGTAAAAAATATTAGCGATGCTCAATTCGGGTATCACTTTTCTACAAAAACACATGTATATATCAATGACCAACTTTGGCAAAGAGTCCAATTGCAAACGCGTCCAATTTATACGTTAAAATTGCCTGAAGAAGCCTTTGTTGAAGTATATGTTGGGAAAAATGCATATATTGATTGCATATTGATCTTAGAAGAAAGCAAGAGCTTGTGAAGCTAGTAATTGATCATAAGGTAGATCAGTTTGAATTGCTGAAAGATCTATGTATTCAATTTAATATTGGTTTGAAATGTATTTCATTAGATTTGGAAACTTGGGCTTTAAAAGCGACTCCAATTTAATCTGATGATTTGAGTTGTAGGTGGTTTCAAAACTCCTATATTTGTGTCATCTGTGTTGAATTTAGGTTGTGATAGAGTAGGCATTATTCATGCTGTATGGAGTGTGTAATTGCAATGAAAATATCAAAAATCTCTCTTTTACTCGCTCTTTGTCTACCAGTGGTGAGTTTTGCACAAGAGGCAGATATAACACTGCCTGAGTTAAAGCCTTTACCTGATGTTCGGATTTCCATGCAGCGGATGCTTCGCTCGACTGAAGGACGCTATTTCTTAGATTTGTATGCTGGTATATGGAATCCGCACGGGACTTTGACTGATCTGCAAGAGCCCAAACAAATTAACTTTAAAGGGACTCAAAAAGCTGATTTTATAGATCTGAATTCAGTCAATGTTGGGACTGAAAAAAGTGCTGCAACAGCTTATCGATTGGCAGGAACCTTGAATGCAAATACAGGCTCGTTTAAAGCTGAACTGATGGAACAAACGGCACCACCATCTACAAGTTATCTACAGTTTGAACCTGCGTTTAAAGCTGCAGATAAACCTATCCTGCTGTTTAAGTTTTATGGGGTGCAATCTGCAGACCAACCTTATGGGAAGTCTCTAAAACGCGTAGATGTGATTAATAAATCAAATGGCAAAGTACTACAGTCATTACAAGGCTTTAATGCCTTTGGGAATAGTATGGGATTCTTAGATGTAAACTTTGATGGATATTATGATGTTGTACTCTCAGACACTTCTGATGGTCGAAAAATAGAAGATAAGCGATTTATTTATTGGATGTACAATCCTAAAACGAAAAATTTTCAACGCTCACCACAATTGGAAAAAATTGTTGGCTTCCCAAAATTAAAAGGAGAGCTGCAGCAGATCGACTTTGGATCAGGTCAAATCTTTCGAGTCGATCAAGGATTGCTTTATCCAGTCAGTGAGTAAGTTAAATTTTTTAAAAAGCCCCATAACTTGGGGCTTTTTTTATTTATAGAATTTTCTAAAGAAGAATCCAGGCAGTTTTAAAAGAGGTGGTCCGTATTTTGAATAAAAAAAACAAAGTAAAATGAGTGTTGAAAGAGAGGAAGGGAATTTCAATATACATGATAATTCATGTAATAAGTTAGACTCTAAAAAATAGGAAAAACAAAAAATGAAATTTAAAGAAAGAAAATATGATTTACAAAAGCTTAACATTGGAAACTAAGACGTGTTTCAAAACCTGTAATTTAATACAAAGGCTCAGTATTTGGTGACGTAATTCTTGTATTGCGTTTCAAAAGACATACCTGAAAGTAGTGATTATATATTTAATATTCTATTTAAAATTTAAATTTAATCGGTCTTTACTATTAATATAGTTGAATATTCATGTAATATTGTTTTGTTTGAAAATTATTTTGAACTATTTCACAAATATTTGATGAAATATGTAACAGCCTATATTATTTTTAATGTTACTAAATTTAATAAAAACAATTAGATATAATATACCAAAAAATAGGGATATGAAAAAAATCCCCAAAATTTGGGATAAAGAGAAAAATTAAATAAAAATATAAAAATTAAAAATATTTAATATATTACAAACACATAATTTAAATATTTGTAAAAAATAATATTACATGAATATTCGTGTGAAATTTCCATATTAGGTTCTTTTTTTCTCAACATGATTAAGAATGAATCAGCACCTAGGGAAAGTAAGATTAATTAGTTTTTCTTAATAAATATCCTTTGATGCACATACTAATAAATCTCATATGAGAATGGAGAAGTGAAATGTCTACATCTAAAATTTTAACCGCAGTACTATCTGCAACATTGTTCGTAGCACTTCCAGCAACATCTGCAATCGCTGGTGGTAAAAAAGAATCTAAACAATGTGGCGGTGCGCCGTGTGAAGGCGAAATCGACATCGAGTTACAGATTCTGAAAGCATGTGAGCTTTTGGTAGGTAAAGACATCAAACTCGTTGAAGACAGTTATACAGGTGCTAGTAGCTTTCAAGTTACAACAAACACTCCATATACACTGAATTTATCTACAATGAATGCAGGCACAAGTGCAGATACTTTTGTAAAACATGAAACGACTACTGATAAAGTAGCTACAAAAATCACGACTACAAAAGGTGGTGTGAATTATCCAATCGGCTCTACACCTGTAGCTGGTATGAGTGTTGATAACTTCACAGTATCTGTTGCTCCAAAAACTGCAATTTCAGCGACTCAACGTGCTGGTACATACAAAGATACTTTATATATTAAAGTAGCTTACTAATCCAAATTTAGGGAGTTGATTCTACACAGTTAGGGTCAACTTCTTTTTATTTTGAATTGATAATAATATTTAAATGTACTGGGGTGAGTATATGAAAAGTTTATTCAAAGTCGTTTCATTAAGTTTAATGACTTGCTTATTGAGTGCTCAAATATTTGCAGGTATTTCAATTAGCCCTGTGCAATTATATTTAACCGATAAATCTAAACAACGCAGTGCGACATTTACTTTGGAATCGAAAGGGGATGATGAGACACCACGTATTTTTGAAGCTAAAGCATTTAAATGGACTCAAAATGCTGCAGGTGAAGATATTCTTTCACCTGAATCCAATATTATTATCAATCCGAAAAATTTCATTCTAAAACCAAACTCAAAACAAATGGTTCGTGTGGGTTTTACTCAATCTGTAGAGAGTATGAATCTACAACAAGAAGAAGCATGGCGTATTATTTATACTGAGCTACCTCAAGTGACGAACTCTGAATCGAAAATTGCACTGTTATTAAGTATTAATGTGCCATTTTTTGTCGGCAAACAAGAACCCGCTTATTTAAAATTTATTGCCAAAAAAATGAATGGTCGCACCATTATTCAGGTTGAAAATTTAGCAAAATCACACATTCAAATCCAAAAACTTTATGTCATCGATAAAAGCAAGAAAACAGTCGCTGAATCTTCCGATATGAAATATTTATTGGCATTAGGTAAAAACCAATACGACATCGGGAATGTTTCTTTACAAGGCGCTAGTAATTATAAAGTCGTTGTGGAAACAGATAAAGGTGACACTCCTTTGGAGTTTAATTTAGTTGAGTAGTGGCTATGAACAGAATTACATTGCTTCTATATTGTATTTTATGTGCTAATTCTGCTCATGCAGAAGCCGTTGATATGCCTGATGATTTATTTCCAACCAGTATTTGGGTAAACGAAGTAGACCGCAAGAGCGAAGTATTATTACTGACTGAAAATAACAAGTTTTATATAGAGTGCGCAGATCTTGATAAGCTGCAAATCAAAGTAGAAATTCTGAAACGACATGCAACTAAAAATTCATTTTGTTTGGTAACGGATCAAGATATTCAGTCTGGATTTGATTCTCAATTGCAAGCCGTCAAAATTAATCTTCCATCAAAATATTTCTTTGGGCTAGAAACTGATACCTTAATCAGCCAGCCGATGCCTGCAAATTTTGGTGCATTTCTTAATTATGAAATGCATTTTGAAAATAATACTCAACATAATAATTTTGGTGTGCTACCTGAGCTGGGCGTGTTTAAAGACAATTGGATTTTAAGAAATAATGCCTTTTATCGAAATAATAAAGGAGATGATTATCGTGAAGAAAAATTCGTCAGGTTAAATAGTAGTCTTGAGTTTGATTTTTCTAAAAGTGCGACCAAACTGATTATTGGTGATACGACCTCTGCATATAGTGCATTAATTCATGGTGTGCGATTTGGTGGTTTGAGTTTTGGTACAGACTATACGTCACGCCCAGATTTCGTGTATTGGAATATTCCAAGTCTAAAAGGCAGTGCGGTTTTACCTTCGACTGTTGACTTATATATTGATGGCGTAAATATTTATCAGAAAAAGATTTCACCTGGAGATTATAACTTACAAACAGGTGCCAACATTGAAAGTGCCGGTACAGCGCAAATGGTTGTACAAGATGTATTGGGGAATACTACTGTTAGAAGCTTCCCGGTATTAATTAGTAGTAAATTGCTTAAAGAAGATTTAAATGATTACAACATATCATTAGGGAAACTACGCTTCAGTTATGACGAAGAAAATAGCGATTATCGCGATTTTTTCAGTTCAGCCTATTGGCGTAGAGGTGTTACCAGTCGTACCACTTTAGGTGCAAGTGCTACCTATAGTGACAAAGTAAAAAATGCAGGACTGCTATGGACGCAAGCGGTCAATCGATGGTTTGTTTTAGACAGTATTTTTTTAGGCAGTAAAACCGATAATGACGATGGTTATTCTGCAGGTTTGGCTATCAGTCGTAATTTTGGGAAACTCAATTTTGGTGTGAGTTCACGCTACGCTACAAATGATTATCGGGCGTTGGGCTATGAAGATAATCATATTTTTCCAAAATTTGAAAATATGGCGTATTTAAGTTTTGCTAATTTTCCATTCTTTCAAAATTTAAACCTGAACTATATCGAACAAACCCAGTATGAATCTAATGATCCTTTATTTGAATTAGAGGATCGCAAAATGCTCACTGTAGGTGTGAGCCGCGAAATTACACAGAATTTAATGTATACCGCCAATTACTTTAAAGAATTTGGTGATAGCGATGACTCAGGTGCCTTTATTACATTTTCTTATAATTTTGGTGGTGGTAAACGTATTCAGGCTGATGCAGGTACCAATAAATCCGGCGGTGTACGTTTCATCCAAAATGCATTTGGTGAATATGGTGCAAATTATGCGCTCGGTGTGGATTATCGTAATGATGAAACGGTATTAAATGCCTATGGTGGTTTGTCCACTGATGTTGGGGATTTAACCCTAAGTCATCTCTATAGTGAAAATGATTCAACAACCCAGGTTGGCTACCGTGGTGCTATGGTGTGGTTGGGCGGTCAATATGCATTGACCAGTTTTGTCGATAATGCCTTTGCTTTAGTGAATGTTGGTGGTCGTGAAGATATTGATGTCATGCGATCAATGTCTCCAGTCGCGAAAACCAATAAAAAAGGCTATGCCTTTGTACACGATATCGTTCCTTATATTAATTACGATATTTCATTCGATGAAAACCAATTGCCGATCGAAAGCAAAGTTCCGAATGCTGCACATCGTTTAGTCGCATTAAGACAGCGTGGTTATAACATTAATTTTTCAGTATTTGATACACAACAAATATTGGTCAAAATATTGGATGAACAAGGTCATCAATTTGTGGCAGGAAGTGAAGTTGCAATTGATACCCCAGAAGCTGATGTTTATCCAGTGGGTTCAGATGGCACGGTAATGTTATATGGTTTGGTTGAAGGCTACTACAAGTTGACGGTGAGGACCAGTGGTGGTCGATCTTGCCAAACAGCGTTAACAGTGCCGAAAAAGGTAGAAAACCAAACTCCTGAATTAATTACATTGAAGTGTAAATAAAGGAGTATTTCCAATGAAAAGTATTTTACTCATCTCAGCAGCGTTATTTAGTTCAATGACATTTGCAGCGCCGAGTCGTTGTGAAATGGGACGAATCAGTGAAACCAATATGCGCTTGGCGAATTACTATAATAGTCAAGCGGCAAGTTCATTTAGTGTCGATTGTTCCGGTAAATACCGCATACGCTTTAATAGCCGTAATTTGCAGGATACTTCGGGCAGTAGTTTTGTGACGAATGGCCCGATTAAGCTCAAAACACGGATGACTGTTTCAGGTGCGATGGAAAATCTGTGGAATGTTTCTACAGAGCAAGGCGCTGGCAAAAATAACTATGTGATTGCTGTGCGTTTGGTGGAGCGAGTGAATGCAACGACACCTGCAGGAATCTACCGCGATACAGTCTTTGTAAATATGGTGTTTTGAGTTGCTTAGCGACAAAATTTATTTCAAGCCCAAGGTAGCTATATGCGGAGTGCTGATTTCGTTCATACCGCTAGATTGAAGCTTGAGGAAAGAAATTTAGGTGAATCTTGGGCTTTAATCTAAGTAGCTTAATTTTCTGCTATGCGTATAAAGTCAGAAATGAAGGAAATTTGATTTCAGCATATGCTTCCCCGAAAACTACTTTGGGTGTGGCGATTATTTTTGCACTACGCTTGACTAAAAGTGTAAGACGAATTGAAAAATTTAATGGCACTTTGGCCACACTGGTCACACAAGCAAATGAGAGTAAATACACATTTTACACAATCATTATCAGTTGGAAATGGAAAATACTTGCTTGCAAGAGCGTATTCAAATAGCACATGACCTACATGATGGCTCAGCTCGATCATTGCGATTAATGGCATAGACTGAGCAGAGCGCCAAAGATCTGACCAATCCACAATTTTTATCGATGTTGAAAATTTTAAGAGATGATTTACGACAGATCATTGATAGCGGTTCTAGTTTGGGCACCAAACTGCCTGAAACCCCTTTGTTATGGATGGCATCCTTTGGGCACTGTTTTAATCAGTTATTTGATGAGCTCGATATACACGCTAAATGGTCAGTTCCTGCGAAATGGGAAGTGGATGTTACCCCATTGGAATGTCTAAGCTTACAGCGTGTAGCTGAAGAAGCATCTACCAATATTGTGAAGCATAGTCATGCGACCGTGGTGCAGATTCGGATTTATTATGAAAACTCGGCATTGATAATGGAAGTAGAAGACAATGGTGTGGGGTTTGATGTGGATCTGGTCAATCAAGCCGGTTTGAGTGTGGGGCTTCGTAGTATGAGTGGGCGTTTAGAGCGGATGAACGCAGATATGCAAATCACTTCTCGTGCGGGTCAGACGATTTTAAAAGTGATTAAAAATTACGGATAAATCATGATTTTGTAGAAGAAATTAGTCAATTTTTTTCAACAAACTGTCATCAAATAATCATCAAAATGCAAAAAACTGCTGCTTAAACTGTGGATAAACATTTATAAGAAGCATGTAAGATCATGACAGAATCGGCTAACGATTTGGGGCGTATGCAGGATGAACCTGCGCGATTTCAGTTCCAGTTTAAGCATATGCAATCACGAATGGATGTGCAAACGGTCTCAACCTTAATCCGTCCAGGTCTAAAAATCGCCATTGTGACAGATACGTGGGCGCCAGAAATTAATGGTGTTGCACATTCTTTATTGCAGTTGTGTAAAGGCTTGCAGCAACAAGGCAACTCAATATTTTTAATACGTCCTGAACAGTCCGAAAGTTGTCAGGATTTCAAACCTGATCAAGAGTGTTTGGTTCGAGCGCAGTCGATTCCTAAATATTCAGGTTTACAATTTGGCTGGCCGCAACTAATTAAGCTGAGTAAAGCTTTAAAAAAAGCCCAAGTCGACATTGTGCATATAGTCACTGAAGGGCCTTTGGGTTTTGCCATGCTTCAATTGGCGCATTCTTTACACATCCCTGTGTCTAGTGGTTTTCACTCGGCCTTTCATGACTTTAGTCGTTTCTTTGATTTAGCGTTTTTAATGAAGCCTGTACAGCATTATTTACGATGGTTTCATAACAATACTCAACTCACCTGTGTCCCGAGCCAAGATACTGCAGATGCCTTGCATCGATTAGGTTTTAGTTGTCCATTGGTGGTGGTGGGACGAGGTGTGGACCATAGTCGATTTTCTCCCTCACATTATCGAGCAGAACTGAGACAACAGTGGCAAGCAGATGAACATACCCGCGTGATGCTCTATGTCGGTCGGTTATCTCCTGAAAAAGAGGTGGATGTTTTAATTTCAGCCTATCGTTCGATGTTGGCCATGGGTGCACGAACGAAATTGGTCATTGTAGGTGATGGGCCAGATTGTGAACGATTAATGCAATTGGCAAAATCCCTAGATGTTATTTTTATGGGAAGTTTAAGTGGTCAGGCTTTATCGGAAGCCTACGCCAGTGCGGATGTTTTTGTTTTCGCAAGTCAGGTTGAGACCTTTGGTAATGTGGTTTTGGAGGCAATGGCCAGCGGATTGCCGGTGATTGCATATAATGCCGCATGTGCCCAACTGTACGTGAGAAATCAGCAAACGGGATGGTTGTGTCATTTATCTCGAACCGATGAATTTATTCGTCTTATGCAACAATTGCCGCAACGCGCTAAATTAAAAACAATGGGCATCGAGGCGGCAAAAGACGCTGCTAAAATCGGATGGCAATATCCTGTACAGCAATTTGAGCAAGCGCTATATCGCGTGGTGGATCAAGCCATGATGAGCCAATGGAGCTAGCGCTATTGGTTATATACTGGTTGAGCATCCTCATAACCAATATTCATTGAACTGTCATCAAAGCATCATTGCACTGTCAAAAAGAGAACCTAAGCTGAGTCAAACACAGAACTAAACTTGTAAAAATAACAACACAAATCTAGCTCAACCCCAACACAGTCAGGCTTTGACTGTAGATAGGAGATTAGCGATGAATTTTAAAAATGCAAAAACAAGAATGCTGCACCTCGATTTAAAAGGCTGTATTTATCTCAATCATTTTTCACATCAACAAGTTGTGGCTGATATATTTAAAATGGTGAGTCGACTTGGTGATGGTGTGTTTTGGTATGTCATGTTGGCGACGGTCTGGATCGTGCAGGGCATGTCTTACAGTTTGCAAATCGTTTATGTATTACTAGGTGGTTCAGTCGGCACCTCGATCTATAAACTCCTCAAAAAGAAAACTGTGCGCCCAAGACCGTACCAAGTGCATCAAGTGATTCGCTTAGGTGAACGCCCTCTAGATCATTTTAGTTTTCCATCGGGGCATACTCTACATGCGGTTATGGCAACAACAGTGCTGGGCTATATTCAACCCATGTTGTTGGTCTTAATGTTGCCCTTTAGCTTATTGGTGGCATTATCTCGCATGATCTTAGGTTTGCATTACCCGAGTGATGTTGCTGTCGGTGCTGCTATAGGTGCTGCAGTGGGTGCGGCGATTATTCTCTGTGCACCTCTTTTTGGTTTGGTTTTATAGTTTGATGTGGAGATCTTAATTGCAAAATCTGGTAATAAAAAAATTAAAAGGGTTTATCACGTCCAATTGCTGAAATTTGTTAAAGTAAGCCATCATTCTATAGACGATGTTAGGAAGACCCATGGGTTTACGCTGGACAGATACCATTGATATCGCAATTGAGCTGTATGAAGCTCACCCTGATGTTGATCCGCAATGGATTCGCTTTACTGACCTACATGCATGGGTATGTGCATTGCCAAATTTCACTGATGACCCTGAAAAGTCGACTGAAGGTCTGCTTGAGGGAATTCAAATGGCCTGGATTGATGAGGCAAGTTAATCCCTACATCGAAAAAAGCAATTTTTTTGTATAGCAAAAGCAGAAAATAGCGCATTATTCGGTATAATGCGGCAAATTTTTCACGTCAAATTGACTTAAGGAGCCTCTCATGGCTATTGAACGTACTTTATCTATCGTTAAACCAGACGCAGTTGCTAAAAACCACATCGGCGACATCTTTGCTCGTTTCGAAAAAGCCGGTCTTCAAATCGTTGCAACTAAAATGAAACACTTGACTCAAGCTGAAGCTGAAGGCTTCTACGCTGAGCACAAAGAACGTGGTTTCTTTGGTGACCTAGTTGCATTCATGACTTCTGGTCCAGTTGTAGTTTCAGTTCTTGAAGGCGAAAACGCAGTTCTTGCTCACCGTGAAATCCTTGGCGCAACTAACCCTAAAGAAGCTGCTCCTGGTACTATCCGTGCAGACTTCGCTGTAAGCATCGACGAAAACGCTGCTCACGGTTCTGACTCTGTAGCATCTGCTGATCGTGAAGTTAACTACTTCTTCGCTCAAACTGAGATCGCTCCACGTACTCGTTAATTCGAAGTATTCAAACCAGATAAGTGGTATACTGCTTGTCTGGTTTTTTTATTCTCTGAATAATTCTTTGCTCAATAACTGAGCTTCTCCTTTGATCTTTAGACATGGTTTAGGTAAATACACATGAGTACTGAAGTAGTCGCTACATCAGCTGTTTCTGATGCACAGCAACAATCTCCATCCGCTCCGACGCAGCAAAACACTGTGGAGAAAGTGAATTTACTGGGCATGTCACGTCCGCAAATGGAAAAATTCTTCGAAGATATGGGGGAGAAAAAGTTCCGTGCAGGGCAGGTGATGAAATGGATTCATCAGTTCTTCGTGACTGATTTTGCTGAAATGACCAATATTTCTGGAAAATTGCGTGAAAAACTAGAAAAGATTTGTGAAATTAAAGCGCCTGAAGTGGTGCATAAAAATTACTCAAAAGACGGTACTCGTAAATGGGTGTTCCGTGTAGGTGAAGGTGCAGGTTCATTGGTTGAAACTGTGCTCATTCCTGCAGAAGATAAAACCGGCGCACGTAAGACCTTGTGTATTTCATCACAAGTGGGCTGTGCTCTGGACTGTTCATTCTGTTCAACTGGGAAACAAGGTTTCCAACGTGATTTGAGCCAAGCTGAAATTATTGGTCAGCTGTGGATGGCGAACTTCTCTTATATGGAAGATGTGCCAGTTGCGGATCGTGAACGTTCAGTGACCAACGTAGTGATGATGGGCATGGGTGAGCCGCTGTTGAACTATGATGCTGTATTGAATTCAATGCGTATCATGTTGGATGACTTTGCGTATGGTATGTCGAAGCGTCGTGTGACTTTATCAACCTCAGGTGTAGTGCCTAAAATTGACCAATTGGCACAAGACATTGATGTAGCCTTGGCAATTTCACTCCATGCGCCAAATGATGAACTACGTAACGAACTAGTTCCGATCAATAAAAAATATCCGTTGGAACAGTTGATTGCAGCGTGTCAGCGTTATATCGCAAAAGATGGTAATGAAAGTTCGCGTAAACACGTGACCATCGAATACGTGATGTTAGATGGTGTAAATGACCATCCTGAACATGCACAGCAAATGTTAAAGCTGTTGAAAAACTTACCAAGCAAAATTAATTTAATTCCGTTTAACCCGTTCCCGCATGCGCCATACGGTCGTTCAAGCCGTAACCGTATTATTTCTTTCCAAAAAACTTTGTCTGATGCCGGTTTTGTGTGTACGATTCGTCAGACACGTGGTGATGATATCGATGCTGCGTGTGGACAACTCGTGGGGCAAGTTGCTGACCGTACTCGTCGTGCGGAGCAATGGAAAAAGAAAGTTGCGCAGCAAAATGAGATACTGCGCTCACAAGGATAATAAAGAGGCAGCCAATTGAAAAAGTTAACGTATAAGTTCACTTTCGTTTCAGCTTTATGTGCATCGGTTTTGGCATTAACAGCATGTCAAACGCCTGAGATTGGGAAAAAAGACCCAGAGAAAGCCGTAAAAATCAGAACGCAATTGGCTGTTGAACACCTGAAAGCAGGGGATTTGGACTCTGCTAAACGCGCATTAGATCAGGCTTTAGAGGTGGATTCTCGCGATTCTCAGGCCAATATGATGATGGGTGTCTTACTGCAACGAGAAGGCAGTCCAGCCAACTTAGAAAAAGCAGATAGTTATTTTAAGCGTGCAATTTCAGCAGACTCAAAAAATTCTCAAGCACGTAACAACTACGGTACGTATTTATACCAAGTTGAGCGCTATAATGATGCGATTGAACAGTTCAGCATCGCAGGTTCAACTTTAGGTTATGATCAACGTTTCAAAGCATTGGAAAATTTAGGTCGAATTTACCTGAAAGTGGGTGATGTGGCGAATGCTGAAAAATCATTCAAACAAGCTTTGCAGGCTAATCGTGATTCTTATGTTTCAATGTTAGAGTTGTCTGAAATCTTTTATTTGAATCAGCAGTTCCCTGCTGCCACACAAATGTATGAACAATTTGTACGTGCAGTAGGACAAAAAAATCAGGGTGCGCGTGCACTCTGGATTGGCATTCGAACAGCGCGTGCCAATGGCGACAATTTGGGTATGCAAGTACTGGTCAACCAGTTACGTGCTTTGTTCCCAGAAAGTCCTGAATACCAACGCTATTTGCAATTACAGTACAGTACTGAGGCCGTATGGAAGTAAATCCTAATTCACCGCAATCGAATGGTTCGAGCGTAGCTCCAAATGCATTAGGAAATGTACAACGCCCAGGTGAGTATTTACGTCAAGTACGTATTACGCAAAAACTGGAACTTGAAGCTGTCGCATCAGAACTCAATATTCCATTAAAAACACTGACTGCACTTGAGCAAGATGATTATAAGTCATTGCCTGAAGCGACCTTTATTAAAGGTTACTACCGCACTTATGCCAAATATTTAAAAGTTGATGCAACCAATATCATTCAACGTTTTGATGATATTTATGCTAACGATACGGGTTTGTTGCCAAATCACGCGTTAAACAATTCACCGATTAAAATTATGGGTAAATTACCCGGTTCTAACCGTGACCGTAATCGTAAATGGATCAAACGTGGTCTGATTGCATTGGCTGTGTTGGTAGTCATTGGTGCGATCGTGGCGGCGATTCAGGGCATGACCTCGGGCAGCGATAATGAAGACGCTGTGACCAATGATGTCGCTTCAGAAGTTCAAGTCCTCGACATGAATGGCGGAAATGCAGCGGTTAGTGGCGATCAATTGACATTGACCTTTAGTAGCCCGACTTCAGTACATATTGTTGATTCGACGGGTAAAGTTTTGGCGACAGGTCGTCAAGCATCGACGCTCAACTTAAACGGTGAAACACCATTCCAAATTCGTTTGGATGATGCAACAGCAGTGTCATTAAGCTTAAATAATGAAAATATTTCATTGTCACCATATACCGTAAACGGCAAAGCAGATTTCCGTTTATCACGTTAAGGGACAACAGAGCAGACTGAACAATGATTGAAAATCCCATTAAGCGCCGTCCAACGCGTAAAATTAAAGTAGGTTCGGTGTATGTCGGTGGTGATGCGCCGATCAGCATCCAAAGTATGACCAATACTGAAACCTGTGATGTCGAAGCGACCGTGGCACAGATTCAGCGCTGCGTTGATGTAGGCGCAGACATCATGCGTGTTTCTGTACCGAGTATGGAAGCTGCTGAAGCTTTTGGTGAAATTCGTAAACGTGTGCAAGTGCCACTGGTTGCCGATATTCACTTTGATTATAAAATTGCTTTACGTGTTGCAGACCTTGGTGCAGATTGTTTGCGTATTAACCCGGGTAATATTGGTTCTGAAGCCAAAATCCGTGAAGTGGTAGCTGCTGCACAACATAATGACATCTCTATGCGTATTGGTGTCAATGCAGGTTCACTGGAAAAAGATATTCAAAAGAAATATGGTGAGCCTACAGGTCAGGCTTTGCTTGAATCTGCAATGCGCCATATTGATATTTTAGACCGTTTAAATTTCCATGAATTTAAAGTGTCAGTCAAAGCATCGAATGTCTTTCTGACGATGGATGCTTACCGTTTGTTATCTAAACAAATTGATAACCCATTACACTTGGGTGTGACTGAAGCTGGTGTATACCGTACGGGTTCAGTCAAATCTGCTATCGCTTTAGGTGGTTTGTTGATGGAAGGTATTGGTGACACCATGCGTATTTCATTGGCAGCAGAGCCTGAAGAAGAAATCAAAATTGGCTTTGATATTTTAAAATCATTGGGCTTACGTTCAAACGGCATTAACTTTATTGCATGCCCAAGTTGTTCACGCCAAGAGTTTAATGTCATCAAAGTCATGCAAACATTGGAAGAGCGTTTAGAAGATATTCGTACCCCAATGGATGTATCGGTGATTGGTTGTAAAGTGAATGGTCCGGGTGAAGCCAAAGAAGCCGATATTGGTGTAGTAGGTGCAAGTCCGCGTTCACTGGTGTATCGTAATGGCGAAAAGAGCCATTTAATTGACACAAATCAGTTGGTTGACGAAATCGAAGCGATGGTTCGTCAACGTGTTAGCGATCTTGAAGACGCTAAAGCTAAAGAGATTATTCGCACAAGTTTTTCTGAGTAGATCATGAGTTCAATCGTCGCAATCAAAGGTTTTAATGACATTCTCCCTACGCAAAGTCCTGCATGGAGACGTCTAGAACAGCATTTATCTAGCTTGATGGATGCTTATGGTTATCAGCAAATTCGCTTGCCGATTGTGGAGCAGACTCATCTGTTCAAACGTTCTATTGGTGATGCAACGGATATCGTTGAAAAAGAAATGTACACATTCTTAGACAAAGGTAATCCGCCTGAGTCTTTGACTTTGCGTCCAGAAGGAACAGCAGGGTGTGTACGTGCAATGCTTGAACATAACTTACTTCGTGGTGCTACACCGCGTGTATGGTATGTCGGCCCAATGTTCCGCTATGAAAAACCACAAAAAGGTCGCTACCGTCAGTTCCATCAATTTGGCGTAGAAACTTTTGGTGTTGCAACACCAGATCAAGATGCAGAATTGATTTTAATGACTGCACGTTTGTGGAAACGTATGGGCGTTGCAGATAAAGTTCAATTAGAACTCAATACTTTAGGTGAGTCTGATGAACGTGCAGCTTATCGTGCAGCATTGGTTGAATTCTTAGAGTCACATAAAAATGACTTAGATGAAGATTCACAGCGTCGTCTAACTACGAATCCACTGCGTATTTTGGATTCTAAAGATGCAAAAACACAAAGCATTTTGGAAAATGCGCCAAAACTTCACGACTTT
Source organism: Acinetobacter sp. YH12140 (assembly GCF_013418475.1). Classification (NCBI taxonomy): domain Bacteria; kingdom Pseudomonadati; phylum Pseudomonadota; class Gammaproteobacteria; order Moraxellales; family Moraxellaceae; genus Acinetobacter; species Acinetobacter sp. YH12140. Next base: position 61,406 of record NZ_VPBZ01000006.1, on the reverse strand, counting down.
ATGGGTGAAGAAACGTTGGCTCACTTTGCTCAATTGCAGCAGTATTTGACTGATGCTGGTGTTGGTTTTGTGATCAATCAAAAATTGGTTCGTGGTCTCGACTATTACAACAAAACGGTCTTTGAATGGACAACTACACACTTAGGTTCTCAAGGAACGGTATGTGCTGGTGGTCGTTATGACGGTTTAGTCGGTCAGCTTAAAGGTAAAGTAGACCAGTCGGTGCCTGCTGTTGGTTTTGCAATGGGTATGGAGCGTTTGCTTCTTCTACTTGAACAAGTGGAAGACAATACTCCTGTACGTGACTGTGAGCTATTCTTGGTTTCAGATCCTGCAACTCAAGGTAAGGCATTGGTCCTTGCTGAACAAATTCGTGATCAACTTGAAGCAGCGGGTAGCAACATTCGCTTAAAAGTTGGTTCACAAGGTTCAATGAAATCGCAAATGAAAAAAGCAGACCAATCGGGTGCTTTATTTGCTGTGATTTACGGTGAACGTGAGCAAGCAGCAGGGCAAGTGCTGGTGAAAGAGCTAGCTATTGCAGAACAACACGAAGTGAATGTGGCAGACTTTGTTGCCTTCATTATCGAAAAAATTTCTTCAAAATAATCCCTATAACATAAGGAAAAAGGTAATTTCATGAGCGCATTGAGTGAAGAAGAACAACTTGATAATTTAAAATCGTTTGCTAAAAAATATGGCTCTGCCATTGTTAGCGGCATTTTAATTGCGTTGATTGCCTTTTTCGGATGGGAATACTGGCAGAAGAAAACTTTGGCTGAATCGCAAATGCAAACAGCCAAAGTACAGCAGTTAATGGATGAAGCTCAGTCGGCGACGGGTGACGCTTTTACACAACTTTCTGCGACTGCAGATAAAATTGTAAAAGAAGCGCCAGATTCGCCACAAGCCATCCAAACTCAGTTGCTTATGGCAAAATTGGCATATGATAAAGCCGATTATGCCAATGCTGAGAAAGCTTTGAAAAAAGTTGAAAATTCAAAAGTTGACGATGCAGGCTTAGTTCAATTGGTGAAATTACGTTTGGCGTATGCACAATTGGCACAAAAGAAATTTGATGAAGCATTAAAAACTTTAGAAGCGGTTAAAGAACCTGCTTTTCAAGCGACTGCAGATGAAGCCCGTGGCGATGTCTATGTTGCAAAAAATGATATCGAAAATGCAAAGAAAGTTTATCAAAGTGCATGGGATGCTTTGGTTGAGCGACAAGAAGAACGTCAAATTTTACAAATTAAACTCGAAAGTGTAGGCGTTTTAGTTGATGATCCTGAAATTGAACGTCCGATTATAGATACACAAGTGGAAGCAACTGAATGAATAGAAAATACAAAATTACCTGTGCGCTGACAGTTTTAACACTTGCTTTGGCTGGTTGTGCAAATAAAGGAAAAGTAGAAAAAGTAAAACCAAATCCTTTACCAAAATTGGAACAGGCAAAAACTTTAGCACCTGTATTTTCAAACAGTGTGGCTTCAACTGAAGAAGCAGATCCACTACGTTTACGTATGGATGCAGATAATGGCGTTGTTTTTAACGTAAATCCTAATGGTGAAGTTCAAGCCTACAAAGGCAAAGAGCGTTTATGGCAGAAGAAAATCTCTAAACAAGGTTTGACTGCAGGTGTAGAAGCAGCTGACGGAATTGTGGTTGTTGGTAATGCAAAAGGTCAATTATTTGCATTAGATCAGGCAACAGGTGAACAAAAGTGGACGGCGCAATTAACCGGTGCGTTACTTTCACCGTCGTTGATTCAAGCAGGTCGCGTTATTTCAGTTACCAATGATGGTACGGTATATGCAAACGATGTGGCAACGGGCCAACAAACTTGGACCTATAACTTGCCAAATGTGCAGTTTAGTTTACGTGGTATGGCAGCACCGGTATCACTCGATGCGCGTCATGTTCTCATCGCTTCTTCAAATGCCTATATCTATGTGATTGATGCATTGAGCGGTATTCCGAAAATGCAGCGTCGTGTTGCAGTGTCAGACGGTCGTTCAGATGTACAACGTCTCATTGATATTGACGGTGAACCGACTGTAGCAGGTCAATTTTTAATTACCACCAGTTACCAAGGCCAAGTGACAGCGCTTGATCTTGCCTCACAACAAGTGATCTGGAGCAATGATGCGAGCAGCATTCAGCGTCCTGAAGTTGCGGGCAATGGTGTCTTTGTGACACAAACTGATGGTAAAATTGTGGCTTATGAAATTACCACTGGTCAAACATTGTGGGAAAATGACCAATTGCTTAATCGTAATTTGAGTAACCCAGTGATGTTAGGTCAAGACCTTGTGGTTGGTGATCTGGATGGTGTACTTCACTTAATCAACCCAGCGACAGGCGAGTTGGTTGGTCGTTCTAAAACCAGTGGTGAAGTACGTTCACTACGTGTAATTGACAACCAATTATATGTGTCGACACGTAAGGGTGCATTAAGCATTTGGCAGAACCGTTAATTTTTCTGCGGCTTATGTTAAAATAAGCCAAACCGTATTTTTAACGCGGGGGATTGAATCATCAATGCCCCGTGTTTTTATTTATTTTAGGCATTTATCCTATTTCCATTCTTCCTAAGCTTTCTGATGTTCAGACCAGACCAAACTGGCTGATCTGGAATAAAGGTTAATCTATGAAACCCGTAATTGCGCTCATTGGTCGTCCGAACGTCGGAAAATCAACGTTGTTTAACCAGATAACCAAGAGCCGTGATGCTCTCGTTGCTGACTTTGCCGGTCTGACTCGTGACCGTAAATATGGTGACGCGACTTATCAAAATAAATCTTTCATTGTCGTTGATACTGGGGGTATTGGCGAAACTGAAGGTGGTATCGATTCGTACATGGCAGAACAGTCAAAAACTGCCATCAATGAAGCAGATATTATTGTGTTCGTTGTTGACGCTCGCGCAGGCTTATTAGCATCTGATGAGCAAATTGCTCGTGACCTACGTACGCTAGGTAAAAAAGTTTATCTTGTTGCCAATAAAGTCGATGGTGTACATGCCGAAGCAGCTTTAGTTGAATTCTTCAAATTGGGTATGGGTGAACCACTTCAAGTGGCTGCCAGCCATGGTCGTGGTGTTCAGCAAATGCTTGAAGAAGTGTTAGCTGAAGTGCCTGAAGATGAAAGTGAAGAACAACACGATAAAGACACAGGCTTACGTTTAGCGATTATTGGTCGTCCAAACGTGGGTAAATCGACTTTAGTGAATCGTTTGTTGGGTGAAGACCGTGTGGTTGCATTTGACCAACCGGGTACAACACGTGACTCGATTTATATTCCATTTGAACGTGATGGCCGTAAATATACGTTAATCGATACTGCGGGTGTACGTCGTAAAGGTAAAGTGGACGAAATGATCGAGAAATTCTCGATTGTGAAAACTTTACAAGCGATGAAAGATGCGCATGTTGTGGTTATTGTTGTCGATGCACGTGAAGGGATCGTTGAGCAAGACTTGCATTTGATTGGTTATGCGCTTGAAGCAGGCCGTGCGATGGTGATTGCCATCAACAAATGGGACAACATGTCTGACTATGACCGTAAACAGTGTAAATTAGATGTTGAACGTCGTTTTGACTTTATTCCATGGGCAAAAATTCACTTAATTTCTGCACTTCACGGTACAGGTGTTGGTGATCTTTATCCATCGATCCACCGTGCTTATGATTCTTCGCATTTGAAAGTATCACCTGCGAAAATCACTCAGATCTTGAATGATGCAACTGATGCGCACCAACCACCAATGGTTCAAGGTCGTCGTATCAAAATGCGTTATGCGCATATTGGCGGACAAAATCCACCGACGATTGTGATTCATGGTAACAAGGTCGATAAAACGCCAAATGACTATCGTCGTTACCTAGAAAACGTGTTCCGTAAAGTTTATAAACTTGAAGGTACGCCAGTCAAAATTGAATTTAAAACCTCTGATAACCCATTTGAAGGTCGTAAGTCGCAAATCGATGAGCGTACGGCGGCACGTAAACGTCGTTATGTTCAGAAGTTCAAAAAAGCGGAAAAGAAATTCAAACGCTAAGTTTAGATGAACAAAAAAAGCCTGCAGATATGCAGGCTTTTTTATTTCACTTTATTTATCTAAAAAGATGTAGAAATTAGTTTTTACACTTTTTAGCTTGGCGGTAAATATCAATATTATCTAGATTAGCTTGAGCAATTTCAATGGCTTGCTGTGCGCTGCTGCTATCCTGTTGTGTATTTTTATTGCCCGAAAAAGCTGTCGCAAATTGTCCCATACGCGCGGCTGTTTCAGATTGACCTGAAAATGCGGATAGCGCGTTGCCAGCAAGACCAGCCCATTTTGAAACTTGATTATTTTGCTGTGCAGACGCTTGGCTTAATGCCAGTTGCGATGCTTCCAATGTACGTTCGAAAGTTTTACGTTCAACGCTCAGATCAGTGCAATCTAAGGTTTTTAAATAACTGGTGCTATAAACACTATTGTTGGTTTGGTTAGCTTGATTGAAATTTGAGGCATAGCCACGGTCTGCTTGAGCTACAGCATTGGCAGCTTCTTGACGGCTTTGATTCATACGCGCTTCAGCTTGGTCCATAATCGCGCCATTTTGGGCACCCATTACTGCAACGGCTGCATCCAATAATCCTGCTTGAGCGAAACATGGTAGGACGCAAAGTGAACTGATTAAGGTGATTTTTCTTAGCATGTGGTTTACCCCGAGTTTTAAATTAAAGTTATAATAATCTAGAGTATTTTATCTAATTAAAGATGTATTTGAAATATTTATTATACTTAAGTATTTGAATATATTTATAATATTAAGTATTTCTTAAGTGGTCTGAAATATTTTTAAACTGAGTTTTAAAATCTCGATAAGTCAAAGGACCGATGCGCTCATCTGTATTGTGGTGTATTTTGTGTCGGAGAGTCGCATAAAATATAGCGTCATGGACGTAGTGTAAAAGATATTGGATCAATAACTTATGGCGAAAATTCAGCTTGAATATAGTGCAATTACTGACTTCTTTGTGGAGCCGCATGGCTTGAGTCGTCAAGAGGTAATTGCCGTGCGTAAACAAGCCATTTACCAATATCGCAATCAATTACTCGGGCAGCGGCTAAATAGGTCAGTTGAAAATTCAGATTTTTCAAAGTCTGCATTTGGTAAGCCTTTTCTTCCTGATTTTCCACACTTTCATTTTAATCATAGTCATAGCCAGCAGCATTATGTTTTGGCCAGCAGTGAAAAAATCGCCAATATTGGTGTTGATATTGAGGATTTAAATCGAAAAGTTCGTTTTGATGCGATGGTTCAACACAGTTTTCATCCCGAAGAATTGCTTCATTGGGAGAGCTGTGAGCATGATCCTGATTTTTGGTTTAAAGTTTGGACCACCAAAGAGGCGGTACTTAAAGCGTCAGGTTTAGGGATTCGAGTGAACCTGAATGAACTGAATACGCAGTGTCATCCTGAGCAGAATGGTGGGATGTGTAGCCATCCCACCATTGGCACTTTTGCTTATCAGAATATTCAACTGCCGCATGTCATGTTGACGGTGGCATGGCAAAGTGAACAATCTTGCCGAGGCTTTCATTTGCCGAAAATTGAGTTGAATGTCTTATAAATCGGTATGAAATAAAATAACTATAAAAAAAGCCCTGTTCTGGCTGAACAGGGCTTTTTTTGAAAATCAATCTAAACTGGCATTAGATTAGATTTTGCATTTTTTAGAACCTTGGTAGATACCAATGTTGTCGATGTTTGCTTGAGCAGCAGATTTGTTCGCTTGTTGAAGTTCAAGGTTGCTTGCATCAGAAGTATCTTGCTCACCAGCCAAGCTGTTTGCAATGTTGCCTGCACGAGCAGCTTTTTCAGAGTTACCACCGAAAGCAGCAAGAGCGCCACCCGCTAAACCAGCAAATTTGCTCAATGATTTACCTGGTGCTTGAGCAGATGCTTGGATGTTTGCAATGTTTTTGTCAGCAGCTTCTAAAGAGCGCTTAGCATTCGCTTTTTCAACAGCAAGAGTTGCACAATCCATCGCTTTTAATTCTGAAGATGCGAATTGAGTTGTAGCAAAAGCAGAAATTGAAATAGAAGTAACAGTTGCAAGAACAAGTAATTTTTTCATGAAATAATTCACTTTATTGTTAGAAAATAAACGCCCGAAAGTAATGGGCGGGTGAATATTATTCAAAAAAAGGAATTTTGTCCTGTTAAAATGTGACAATTGTGTAACTTTGTGTAATTTGCGTACAAAAATGATTGCAAAATTAAATGATTAGTAACACGTTGCTATTTGGGTTTTTGTGCAATCCAAATATTACTTAAGCGGTTGACAAATTGCGGGCTAAACTTCGATAAATTAAATAAAAATTTAGCTTTCATCCCCACAGGTGTATGTGTGGCCATTAAGACAGTATCCTTTTTTTGTACCAAGGCATAAATTTGCTGAGCGACATCGCTCGGTTGAAGATTGACCCCCATTTTCTTAATACTTTGTGCATCCATGTCTTGCACCATCGCGGTTTGAACAAATAAAGGCATCACATCTAAAACGCGAATATTGTATTTTTGCCATTCAATATCCAAACTTTCAGTGAACCCGCGGACAGCAAATTTAGATGTGGCATAACTGGCTAAATCCGCTTGTCCATAAATTGCTGAAGCCGAAGAGAGGTTAATCACACGAGCAAAATTGCTTTGTTTTAAATAGGGAAATGCCGCATAGCAACCGTTTATCACCCCTTTGACATTGATATCAATCGTACGGTGGTGTGCAGACAGTTCCGTATGTTCAAAGCTACCTGAATACAGAATTCCGGCATTATTGACTAAGATATTCAGCTGACCTGCCCAAGCAACAAATTCAGCTAAAGCGCTTTGCCATTGCTCTGGTTGTGTCACATCTAAAAGCCCAGCTTTGGCATGGCTACCGAGTTCAGCAGCTAAGGAGGTGACTTGAGATTGGTTAATGTCGTAAAGCCCAACTTTATAGCCTTGTTGTATGAATAGTCGTGCAATTGCTGCGCCAATCCCTTGTCCTGCACCACTAATAAAAATACTTTGCATGTTATGCTTCCTTAAATTGAGTTGCTCATTCCCTGAGTGAATTTTGAGCATATCAAATTCTGTAATCGAAACAATGTACTGATGAGTAAATAGCTGGAGTTCACATGGAACAATTATTAGCAGTGATGAAAGAATTACGTGAAAAATGTCCATGGGATCAAAAGCAAACCCCAGAAAGTTTGACTCGTTATGCCATCGAAGAAGCCTATGAAGTTGAAGCGGCAGTTCGTTCAGGTCAGAGTGATGATGTACGAGATGAACTGGGAGATTTATTACTACAAGTGGTTTTTCAGTCGCAGATGTATAGCGAACAAGGCGCGTTTAATTTTCAAGATGTGGTGCAAGCCATTACAGATAAATTAATTCGCCGTCATCCCCATGTGTTTCAGGCAGAGCAATTCTCAGCACTCAATGCGGATGATGTGGCAACACTATGGAAACAGATTAAACAACAAGAAAAAGCGGGGAAATCAGCATCTAGATTAGATGAGGTTAAACATGCTCCTGCATTAAGCCAAGCAGATGAAATTCAAAAAAATGTGGCGAAAATAGGCTTTGATTTTCCAGATATTGAAGGGGCCTATGGCAAGCTTGAGGAAGAGTTGGGGGAATTAAAAGAGGCCTTAGCAGGCAAAAAATCCGACGAAATATTTGATGAATTTGGTGATTGCTTATTTTCTCTGGTGAATGTTGGACGTAAGATTGGCATCTCAAGTGAGATGGCACTGTTAAGTACCATTCATAAATTTAGAAGCCGTTTTGCTTATATTGAAGCACAGGCCACATTACAACAAAAACATGTAGAAGACTTGTCCCTGACTGAAATGGATCAGTTATGGGAACAGGCAAAACAACAATTAAAACAACAGGCTAAATATGTATCACATCCTAAAGAATAAATACTTTACGCAATTACTTGTCTTGGTTTTGAGTTTAATGGCAGATTTAACTTTTGCGCAAAGCCCTTCGGGCTACGCGGAATGGAAAGCCATGCAGCAAGCTCAAGATCAGCAATTAAAAAAGCAATCTGAGGCCTCTAAGTCCAAAGCGACAACTGCACCCAGCAATGCAAACTATTATTTGTCACGACCCAGCACTCAGCAAAATAGCCGATCAGATCAGGTACGCTTAAATACAGCCTCAGTCGATGAACTGCAGACATTGCATGGAATTGGTCAGAAAAAAGCGGAAGCAATTGTGCAATATCGCAAAAGTAATGGCTTATTTAAAAGCATTGATGATATTCAACAGGTTAAGGGAATCGGTCCTGCGCTGTTTGCTAAAAATAAAGCAAAATTGGCACTTTAAGTGAAGTGTAAAAAAAAGAATTAGGTTAAGCTCAGCTTGAGCATTGAGATAATCAAATTGCCCTTTGATTGTGTTAGAGATATCATTAGCGACATCTTAAGAATTTTACGTTCAGACGTAGGAGACAGCGTCTTTTGCAAACTTTGCGCGCGTCCAAATGTGGTTTATCAACCGCACAATTACCTTCTTCCATTTTAGATGTGATTGATGCCTTAACTAAGGCAGGCTATGAAGCTTATATCGTGGGTGGCAGTGTCCGCGACCTAATGTTGGGTCATGCACCTAAAGATTTTGATGCCGTAACTAATGCGACACCAGCTCAGGTGAAAGAAGTCTTCGGGCGACGTTGCCGAATTATTGGTCGTCGTTTTGAGCTGGCGCATGTCTACTCAGGACGTGAACTGATCGAAGTTGCGACCTTCCGTGCGCCGCCTAAAAAAGCCGTGACTTCTGCTGCGGGCATGATTTTACGTGATAATAATTGGGGTACGATTGAGCAAGACTTTGCACGTCGTGACTTCTCGATCAATGCAATGTATTACCAACCACGCAAAGGTGAAGTGCTAGATTTTTGTCATGCAGTAGATGACATTAAGCATAAAACCTTGCGTTTATTGGGTGATCCACAATTACGTTTTGAAGAAGATCCTGTGCGGATGCTTCGGACTTTACGTTTTGCAGCCAAATTAAACTTTAATATTGATGAAAAAATTCTGGATGTCTTTACTCCAGAACTTACTCAATTGCTGCGTGATGTGTCTCCACATCGTTTATACGATGAGTCACAAAAACTCTTTACTATGGGGCATCTCAATCGCGTCTTACCGATGCTGATCGATTTTGGTATTTGGTATCAATTATTTGCAGATATCAAACCGGTTGTAACGCCATTTATTGAGTTGGCTGCAAAAAATACCGATCAACGTATTTCGATTGGGAAAACCATTAACCCTGCATTTTTCTATGCCGTGTTATTGTGGATTCCGTTCCAAGAACGTTGTACGTTCTATCTAAACAAAGGTGTAGTTCCTGCTGAAGCACGTGCTCAAGCTGGTTTAGATGTATTGAAACGTCAGGCTACACGAACCATTATTCCACGCTTTGCCGAAACATTTATTCGTGAAGTTTGGGAAATGCAAACCCGTTTACTAAGTCCAAAACCACAGCAAATTGAAGCACTTTCAGGTCATGCACGTTTCCGTGCAGGCTTTGACTTTCTGCTGCTGCGTGAAAAATCGGGCGATACAAGCACGCAAGGCATGGGGCAGTGGTGGGATGCTTATCAGCAGATGAGCACTGACGAAAAAGAACGAGCAATTAGCCAATACAATCGTCAACGTGCCAAGAGTCGTCGTAAAGCGGCGCATGAAGATGTGGAAGCCAAAACTTCTACTCATCAGCAAGTTGAAATTGAACCGCTGGTGAATGAACCAGAAAGCAGAAGTCGCCGTCAACGTAAGCCTAAATCACATGCCAATAGTCTAGAGACAGTGTCAATCGTTGCAGCGTCAGCCAGTGGTGAAATTGGTGCAGATCATCCGATTTTAAAACGTAAACGTGTGAAACGAGATTTGACTCAGGTTATTTTTGGGCCAACACAATGACGCTGACATATATTGGTTTAGGCAGTAATTTAGGTGATTCTCAGCAGATTCTCAGTGAAGCGGTGCATAAACTTGCAACACTCGGAACAGTGAAAGTCTCAAAACTGTATCAAAGCCCGCCAATGGGGCCACAAGATCAGCCGAATTATTTAAATGCAGCGGTTGCATTAGAAACGGATCTAGCGCCTTTGGCCTTGTTGGATGAATTGCAACGCTTTGAACAAGAGTCGGGGCGTGTACGCCTACGTCATTGGGGGGAGCGTACACTGGATTTAGATTTACTGATTTATGGTGAACAGCACATTCAAAATGAACGTTTGACGGTGCCTCATGTTGGTGTTTTAGAACGTGATTTTGTGTTGAAACCTTTGTTGGATTTAGATGAGAATCTACAGATTAAAGGACAACCATTAAAAGATTTACCTATTTTGAATAATCCAAATTTAACTGTATTGGATGCAGGAAACTGGGCCCATCTTTAATTTTTGTATGACCACTTGAGAAAGCCGTCATCTGAGGAATATTGAAATGATTAGTCTAAGTGACTTGAAAAAATTTAAAGCGGAAGGCCGCAAATTCTCCTGCCTGACTTGCTATGATGCGAGCATGGCAAAAGCAATGGAAGTTGCTGAAGTCGATAGTATTCTGATTGGTGATTCATTGGGGATGACCATTCAAGGGAATGACTCAACTTTGCCTGTCACTGTTGAAGATATGGTATATCACACTGCTGCAGTGCGTCGTGGCAATAAACATGCGTTTATTTTGACTGATTTGCCATTTATGACCTATGCCACTTTGAATGACGCTTTGGTGAATTCAAAGACCGTGATGCAAGCAGGCGCACAGATGGTCAAATTGGAAGGTGGTGCATGGTTGTCAGAAACAGTTGAAGTATTGACCCGTAATGGTATTCCAGTGTGTGTGCATTTAGGGTTAACTCCGCAATCGGTTCATGTGTTTGGCGGTTATAAAGTGCAAGCACGTACACGCGAAACCGCGGATCAACTCATTGCAGATTGTAAAGCTGTGGTTGATGCAGGTGCAGCAATTTTACTTTTGGAATGTGTTCCTGCCCAAGTGGGTAAAGAAATTAGTGAATTATTCCCAAATACACCTGTGATTGGGATCGGTGCCGGTGCAGAAACGGATGCTCAAGTCTTGGTTCAACAAGATATGTTGGGACTAACGTTTAGTCACGTGGCGAAATTTGTTCGCAACTTTATGAAAGAGCAAGCAGGGGAAACAGCAATTGTGGATGCGTTTAAGGCGTATCACGCTGCCGTACTTGATGGTAGTTTCCCTGCCAAAGAACATACATTCCAAATTGAGCTGTAAGACATGAAAACTGAAACAACGATTCAAGGTTTAAGTGCATCGCTAAATCCAGCACGTGCTGCGCGCAAAATCATTGGTTTTGTACCAACGATGGGGAACTTGCATGAAGGTCACCTTAATTTAGTTCGTGAAGCACGTAAACTGTGTGATGTCGTGGTGGTGAGTATTTTCGTTAACCCAATTCAGTTTGGTCCAAATGAAGACTTTGACAACTATCCACGTACTTTGGAACAAGATCAGCACTTATTGGCTGAAGTGGGTTGTGACATCGTGTTTGCACCGACTGTTGAACAAATGTATGGCAACAAACCGCGCTTAACCAATATTAGCGTGGGCGGCATTACCAATGATTTGTGTGGCGAACAGCGTCCGGGTCATTTTGACGGTGTTGCTGTTGTTGTGACAAAACTCTTTAATATTGTTCAACCGAATTTTGCATTCTTTGGGCAAAAAGATTACCAGCAACTTGCAGTGATTCGTCAGTTTGTACGTGACTTAAATATTCCACTAGAAGTGATTGGTGTGCCGATTACTCGTGCTGAAGATGGTTTGGCATTGAGTTCACGCAATGGTTATTTAAGTGCGGAAAATCGTGCGATTGCACCAACGATTTACCAAAGCTTGAAAACGGCTGAGGCAGAATTACATGCTGGAACTCAGCTTGCAGATGTGTTAGCGAATATTAAAGCAACATTGACAGCGGCGGGTTTTGTTGTGGACTATGTTGAAGCACGTACACCTGAATTACAGAAAATTGAAGAATTTGATCAAGACGTGGTGTTGTTTATTGCGGCTAAATTAGGCGCAACACGTCTTATTGATAATATGCAGGTTAAATATACTGCAGTTTAAAACGGCTATGGGGTAGCAAGCGATGAAGCGCATTTTAATTGTTACAGGACAATCTGGATCTGGAAAGTCATCTGCATTACAGATACTTGAGGATTTGGGCTATTACTGTATCGATAATTTGCCATTGGCCTTACTCCCCGAAATTGTTGAAAAACTTGATTCAGAAAATAATCTTGAACAATTGGCACTGGGTGTGGATGTCCGCAGTACACGTGCAGATTTACAAGAGTTCGATTTGGTTTTTCAACAGCTACAACGCCATGGCTCAGTCGATATTATTTATTTGACCACGCGTGATCAGGAATTGATTGCGCGATTCAGTTCATCTCGACGTCCCCATCCGTTGGCAAGTCGTTTCAAAAGTTTAAATGAGTGCATACAGGAAGAAAAATCTTTACTGTTGCCGATTCAATTACGCTCGACAGTACATATTGATACTACAGATAAGAGCGTACATGATTTAAAACATACCTTGCTGTCTAAACTTGGACAGGCAGATAATTTAATATTGATCTTACAGTCTTTTGGCTATAAGCATGGTATTCCACTCGATGCAGATTATGTTTTTGACGTCCGTCATTTGCCCAATCCGCACTGGGATATGGAATTACGTAAGTATTCAGGATTAGATGAGCCAGTTCGTCAATTTTTACAGCAAAGTGAACAAACCAATGAAATGTTCCAAGATATTTATCATTTCTTGGATAAATGGCTGCCGGCATTTGCCGAAGGGCATCGTCATTACATGACGGTGTCGATCGGTTGTACAGGTGGGCAACACCGTTCGGTATATATCGTAGATAGACTAAAAAAAGCACTTGAGGCAAAATGGTCTATTCAGGTTCTACATAGAGAAATGAAGCACTGGTCATGATCGACACAACTGTTGACGTAATTAATAAACTGGGTTTACATGCGCGTGCATCTGGCAAGCTAATCGAAGTCACGACCAAATTTCGCTCGTCGATTCAAATTGGTAAGGGTGGAAAATTAGTAGATGCCAAAAATATTATGTCTTTGCTGATGCTTGGCGCAGGCAAGGGCACAACTTTACGCTTAGTGATTGAAGGTGCAGATGAAGAAAAAGCTTTATCTGAAATTCAAGCACTGTTTGCGGCAAAATTTTACGAGGCAGATTAAACGTGGCACGTCGACCGAACCGCTATACCGAAGAAGACTTTGAATCCTTAGAAGGACGTGCAAGTAAAACTGAGCAAAAGAAAGCTGTACAACGTATGGCTGCTTTGGGCGAGGAACTTGCAAAACTGAATCCTAAACAGATTAAAAATCTTCCTGTTGAAGAGCGTCTGATCGAAGCACTACTAGATGCACAAACAATTACTTCACATGAAGCGCGACGCCGTCAGTTTCAACGTGTAGGTAAATTACTGCGTAATGAAGATGAAACCATGATTTTATCTTACTTAACCCCGCAGCAAGGTGCGAAAAAAACAGCGCAGCTTCAACGCTGGACTGAACGTATGATTGCCCAAGGTGATCCCGTCATTAAAGAGTTCATGAAAGCACATAATGCTGCTGAACATCATCCTATTCGTCAGCATATTTTGCGTATTCAACGTGATATAGCAAAAAATGTAAGCGAAGAAGAACTGACTGCGTCAAAGTTGAAATTGTTTAACTACATTCAACAAGTGGCTTTATTATCTGATAACTAATGCATGATTAGATAGCCAAGTGCATAGATAGCTCAATGATCAGAGAATTCAACATGATCTGATCATTGAAGCAAAACGTGAAGTTATAGACTTCATATCAAAAAAGCGACCTGATTAGGTCGCTTTTTTTGCTTAAATGTTGAAAAAATCATGCTTGGCTTTTGAGTTTTAACATTAACCAAATTCACCAACAGCGCGCTCTTTAGCCCATTCACGGAGAACGAACTTCTGAAGTTTACCTGTCGAAGTTTTTGGAATTTCGGTAATCACTACATCTTTAGGTACTTTGAAACGTGCAAGGTGCTGCTTACAGAATTCGATCAGTTCTTCAGGCGTTGCTTCTTTACCTGCTTTTAATTCAATAAAGGCACAAGGCACTTCTTGCCAACGAGGGTCAGGTTTTGCAACCACTGCAGCTGTCAGTACAGCAGGGTGCTGATATAGAATTTCTTCTACTTCTAGCGATGAAATGTTTTCACCCCCTGAAATGATCACATCTTTAGAGCGGTCAGTAATTTTGGCATAACCGTCAGGTTGGCAGACTGCTAAGTCGCCTGTATGGAACCAACCACCGGCAAAGGCTTCAGCCGTTGCTTCCGGGTTTTTCAAATAACCTTTCATTACGATGTTGCCACGGAACATGATTTCACCCATGGTCTGGCCATCATGCGGAACAGGTAACATGGTTTCAGGATCAATGACTTTCATGCCATCTTGAAGCGGGTATGGCACACCTTGGCGAGAATGCAAATGTGCTTGTTCTTGAATGGAAAGATCAGACCAACCAGCTTGCGATGCGCAAAGTGCTGATGGACCATAGGTTTCAGTCAAACCGTAAACATGTGTGACATTGATACCAATATTACGCATCCCTTCAATAATCGCTGCAGGTGGCGCTGCACCAGCAACCATCACTTCAACGCGATGGTCAAATTGCGCTTTTTTCTCTTCAGGCGTATTGATCATCATTGAAAGTACGATTGGCGCACCGCAGAAATAATCTACTTTGTGCTCTGCGATCAGTTTGAAAATCAGTTCAGGGTCGATTTTACGTAGACAAATATTGGTTCCGCCATTGGCTGCCATCGTCCATGCAAAGCACCAGCCATTACAGTGGAATAGAGGAAGCGTCCACAGATACGTTGCACGTGGCGTCATGCCGCAAGCAATGATGTTACTCGCTGCATTGATATATGCGCCGCGGTGATGATACACCACGCCTTTTGGATTCCCTGTGGTACCCGAGGTATAGCTTAAGCTAATTGCATCCCATTCATCTTGAGGTAAGTGCCACTCAAAGTTGGCATCGCCTTGCGCCAACCAGTCTTCAAATTCAATTTGTCCAATCGGTTGTGCTGTGCCTTCAAATTCAGCATCTGCAACATCAATGACATAAATGTCTTGATCGATCAAAGCCAAAGCTTCGGTGGCAACTTGAGCAAATTCAGGGTCAACCAACAGGACTTTGGTTTCTGCATGTTCCAGCATGAAGGCAATGGTTTTCGCATCAAGGCGTGTATTTAGCGTATTTAGTACAGCACCCGCCATCGGTACGGCAAAGTGTGCTTCAACCATAGCCGGAATGTTCGGTAATAACACAGACACGGTGTCGTTTTTGCCAATGCCTAATTGTTGCAACTGATGTGCAAATTGACGACAGCGGTTATACGTTTGGCGCCATGAAATATGACGATTGCCATGGATAATGGCATCCTGATCAGGATAAATATAAGCTGCACGCTCTAAATAACGTAGAGGCGAAAGTGCCACAAAATTTGCCGGGGTCCGTGGCAATTCATCGTATGCGCTAACCATCGTGGTACTCCAAGTCCATGTCTATTTGTTTTAAATCTGACTTAACAATAATTCAGTCCGTAGCTTCTCTGCATTTATGCTTTAGTCGAGTATTTGCACTAAATTTTTAAGTGATTGAAATTTAACATAATAAAAACAATAAGGTGACGAAAATGAACCCTGTGGTTCTCAAATTTGATTTTTTAGCATAAATAATTTAGTTGAAAAATATACAGGGTTTGTTGGTTTTTTATACTAATTTAGCAGATATTTCCGTGTGTGATCTTTTTTATTGATTCGGTTTGAATGATGCTTAACGAATAATGTAGAGCGCCTTGAATAGTCTTTGTGGGGATATAAACGAATGATATTTTCTTTAATTGATCGTGGCTTATTTGCTGTTTTTTAACAATAAACTTAAATTTGAGAAGATGCTAAACTTCGTATAATCTAAGTAAAAAATCAAGATGGCTTGTGCATTAACATTGCAAAAGCGGAAATCAAAAATAAAACAATACGGCTAAATACAATAAAAAGTATGGCGACAAGGATGAATATGACAATTCAACACGACATTGCATGGGAAAATTGGTCAGGTGCTCAGAAGTCGATCCCGAAGTCATTTATACAACCGCAAAATCTTGAGCAATTAATGGATATAGTGCAATCCCATCCTAAGATTCGTATGGTCGGTTCAGGGCATTCTTTTAGCCCTTTGGCAAAAACTACAGATACCTTAGTACGTTTAGATCATCTCAAAGGCATTCTAGATATCGATGCTGAACGCTGCCAAAGTACCGTCCAAGCTGGCACAAGATTATTTGATTTGGGGGAGAAGCTCGCGGCTTTTGATCAAGCACTGATTAATCAAGGTGATATTGATCGTCAAAGTTTGGCTGGAGCTATTGCAACAGGGACGCATGGTACCGGACTCGAATTACCGTGTTTATCGGCATTGGTTACGAGGTTTGAATTATTAACCGCGCAGGGTGAATTACTACAATGCAGTGCTGAACAGAACAGCGAAATTTTCCAAGCAGGGCGTGTTTCACTCGGGAGTTTAGGCGTGCTGACGCATGTACAGCTGCAAAATCGGCCGATGTATAAACTCAAAGAACAAACGCGATTATGTCCGCTGAAAGATGTCATGCAGAATATGCAGCAATGGCAATATGCACATCGACATATTGAGTTCTGGGTATTTAGTCATGCCGATCAGGTTATTTTAAAAACCTTAGATGAGACGGAAGATGACCTTCAACCGCGGAAAGAACAGTGGTTAGATGATGACGTATTACTCAAATTTTGTGCAGAATTGACGCGAATTTTTCCACCACTGAATCCATGGCTACAAAACTTATTGGGTGTTTTTGTCAAACCTTCGATGAACGTAGATTGGTCAAGTCGAATTTTTCCTTCTGCTCGAAATACCAAATTTAATGAGATGGAATACCAGATTCCGCTGCAACACGGGATGAATTGTTTAGAAGAAATTTTGCATACCCTTCGACGACATAAGGTTCCGATGTTTTTCCCGCTAGAATATCGACTTGTACGTGGGGATGATATTTGGCTCAGTCCGTTTTATCAGCAAGATTCGGCCTCAATTTCGGTGCATCAGTTCTATAAGCAAGATTATCAAGTCATCTTTAAGCTCGTGGAGCCGATTTTTTTAAAATATGGCGGGCGTCCGCATTGGGGAAAATTGCATAGCCTAAATGCGCGGCAGCTTCAAAATGTGTACCCCAAGTGGCAGGATTTTTTAAATATTCGACAAGAATTAGATCCGAAGCAAAAGTGGCTCAGTCCAGAGCTACAGCAAATACTGATTGAATAAGCATCGTGGAACGTTAAACGTTGAAGACCAATTGAACGATATGAACAAGGGGATGGCATGGATGCATATTTTCAAAAGTTGAATACGCTGTTAAAGCAAAACGGGACGGGGATGCCGCAGTTAATCGTGGATATTGACGCATTAAATCACAACTTGGGGGTCACTCAGCAGCAAATACCACACAGTCTGCATCCTCGCTTGGTGGTGAAATCCTTGGCGTGCATGGCATTGCTTCAACACTGTGCTACACAGCTCAAGACACAGCGTTTCATGCTATTTCATTTTGCACATCTGAAAACACTTTTCGAATCGATACCGCAAGCCGATGTGTTGTTTGGAAAACCGATGCCGATTCAGGCCTTGAACCATGCAGACAAGGCGTTTTTGCAGGCAACGCAATCGCAAGTGCAATGGCTGATTGATAGTGAACAGCGTTTAGCTCAATACCTCAAATTTGCTGAGCAGCATCAACTGTGTCTACGTATCAATATTGAAATCGATGTTGGGCTACATCGTGGTGGTCTGAAAACGATCGATGAGCTAAAGGCTATTTTGGATGTAATTGTTCGACATCCTCAACATTTAAAATTTTCAGGATTGATGGGCTATGACGCACATGTGGCGAAGATCCCACGGCTGATCCAATCTCCTGAACAGACTTATCAACAATCCCAGCAAAGTTATCAACAATTCAAAGCTTATGTACAACAGCATTATCCAACTTTATGTGATGAACACATCTGTTGGAATGGTGGTGGTAGTCCTAGTTTTAGTTTTCATTGTCAGCAGAGCGTCTGTAACGAAGTCTCGTTTGGTTCGATGCTGTTAAAACCCGCAGATTTTGAACTGAAAAATTTACAAGCTTTCCAAAGTGCCTTGTGGATCGCCACGCCTGTGTTAAAAGTGTTGCCGCGGACTGAATTACCACAGTTAGAATGGCTCAGTCGTTGGGCGAAATCTCAGGCTGTGTTTATTTATGGAGGTTATTGGCGAGGGGACTATGTTTATCCTCAAGGCAGTCAGCCCCATGCGTTATATGGTCGCAGTAGTAATCAGGAGCTTGTGCAAATTCCACAGACAAACAGCATAGACGTAGATGATTATATTTTTTTACGCCCTACCCAGAGTGAAATGATCATCCCTCAATTTGCACAGCTTTGGTTGTACCAAGCTGATCAATTCATGGCCTTTGAGACCTTCAGAGAATAAAAAAGAGCCCGTATGGACTCTTTTTAGGTTCAATGGTTTTGAAAAAAGCTCATGATTTGAAGCTTACTCAAATCCACTGTAGTGAATACCAGTGAGGTTCGACATTTCTTTTTTCCATGTGGTCAGGTCATCTTTGCAGAATTGATTCAGATGATGATGTCCGCAGGCACGAGCCATGACTTGCATCAGTTCAACAGATGCATTTAGAAAATTCGCCAGTTGTTGTGCCGATTTGTCTATTTCTAAACGACGACGTAAATGCTCTTGTTGTGTGGCAATGCCGACAGAACAATCATTGGTCTGACAGGCACGCATAGCTAAACAGCCAATGGCTTGCATGGCAGAGTTTGAAATCGCGATGGCATCTGCACCTAAAGCGAGGGCCTTAATAAAGTCAGCGGGTACACGAAGTCCACCTGTGATCACTAAACTAATATCTGACCGTCCTAAACGGTCTAAATGACGACGTGCTCGTGCAAGTGCAGGAATGGTCGGTACAGAGATATTGTCACGGAATAAGGTTGGGGCTGCACCTGTTCCACCGCCACGACCATCTAAAATAATATAGTCCACACCGATGCTGAGTGCTGCGTCAATATCACGTTCAATATGCTGTGCGGAGAGTTTATAGCCGATCGGGATGCCGCCGGTTTCTGCTCGGACATATTCTGCAAATTCACGATATTGTGAAAGATGAGTCCAGTCGGGGAAAGTTGCAGGAGAAATGGCTGCGGTGCCTTCTGGTAATTTGCGCACTTCTGCAATCTTGCCAACCACTTTATGGCCTGGCAGATGTCCTCCCGTACCTGTTTTTGCAGCTTGACCGCCTTTAAAATGAAAGGCCTGACACTTTTTAACTTTTTCGATGTCATAGCCAAAACGACCCGATGCAAGTTCATAAAAATAACGTGAATTGGCCGCTTGTTCCTCAGCAAGCATTCCACCTTCACCTGAACAAATGCCTGTACCTGCAAGTTCAGCACCTATTGCAAGGGCAACTTTGGCTTCTTGAGATAATGCACCAAAACTCATATCTGACACAAACAGGGGGATTTTGAGTTTTAAGGGTTTTTTAGCATTTGGGCCAATTACCACTTCGGTCGCTACGGGTGCATCATCTAATAATGGAATTTTCCACAGTTGTGCGGTGATCAGTTGAATGTCCTCCCATTTCGGGAGTTGATTGAAAGGCACGCCCATGGCAGCTGTCGGGCCATGATGTCCAAATTTACTTAAGCCATTGCGTGCAAGTTCCAAGATCAATTTATTATGTGGTTCTTCTGGTGCGGGCGCGGAGTCAGCATATAGGCCTTGGTATTGATCACGCTTATATTGTTGAGGATTTCTTTTCTCCCACGCTTGAATTTCTTCAAGATCGACGTACACCTGATCGCCTTCCACCCACGCTTTAAACTTTTGCAAATTTTTATTCAGATAACGTGGGTTGATACCAGTTTTATAAATATAGTGCGAGCCATGCAGCCCACAGACGATTTTATCCCCTTGAATATGGGCATCAGCCATGAGGGCGCCACGATGCTGACAGCGACCATACATGACCACGACTTGTTCTGCATCATTATCTTCGAGCCTTAAGACCACAAGATCGACATTGGCTGCAAGGGCATAAGCGGGTTGGAGCGGTTTTAAACTAGACCAAGATATAAGTGAGTGTGCTTGCATGATACCTGCCTATATAAAGATTTCAGTGGGTATAGGTGTTCGAAATTCGGAATAATTTTATGAATTAGAACGTGATTATTATGTTGACAGCATAAAGCGCATTTCGGCTGAAATCTGCTTGAATTATCAGGAGTCTTGTAAAAGGCGGCAGAAAAATCAACTTCCATAGTATTAGAGGTTTATTAAAGTTGGCAGGGCGTGTAAAATTTAGGTCGAATTTTATTTATCCACCGTTTTTATCTTTTGAGGGTCTCCCTCGATCATAATCTCGCGGTGACATGCTCCATTGTACGGGGCATCACTCCTTAAGGATTTTTATATGCCAATTATCACTTTGCCAAATGGCGATCAAAAAGAATTTGATCATGCCGTATCTGTGATGGAAGTTGCTCAAAGCATCGGTCCTGGTTTAGCAAAAAATACAGTTGCGGGTCGTGTAAACGATCGTTTAGTTGATGCGTCTGATTTAATTACAGAAGATGCTAGCCTACAAATTATCACGCCTAAAGATGAAGATGGTATTCACATCATTCGTCACTCTTGTGCGCATTTGGTAGGTCATGCAGTTAAGCAATTGTTCCCAGAAGCAAAGATGGTCATTGGTCCTGTCATTGAAGAAGGTTTCTACTATGACATCTGGATGCCACGTCCGTTTACTTTAGACGACATGGCAGCAATCGAAGAGCGCATGAAAAAGCTCATCGACCAAGACTATGATGTCATCAAAAAAATGACTCCACGTGACGAAGTGATCAAAGAGTTCACTGCACGCGGCGAAGAATACAAACTGCGTCTGATCGAAGACATGCCTGAAGAAACTGAAATGGGCTTGTACTACCATCAAGACTACTTGGACATGTGTCGTGGTCCGCACGTTCCAAATACTAAATTCCTAAAATCGTTCAAACTGACTAAAATCTCTGGTGCTTACTGGCGCGGTGATGCGAAAAACGAACAGCTGCAACGTATTTACGGTACAGCTTGGGCTGACAAAAAACAGTTAGCTGCGTATATCAAACGTATTGAAGAAGCTGAAAAACGCGATCACCGTAAAATTGGTAAAGCGTTAGACTTGTTCCATATGCAAGAAGAAGCACCAGGTATGGTGTTCTGGCATCCGAACGGCTGGACTATTTACCAAGTGCTTGAACAATACATGCGTAAAGTTCAACAAGCCAACGGTTACCAAGAAATCCGTACACCGCAAGTGGTTGATTTCACACTTTGGGAAAAATCAGGTCACGCAGCAAACTATGCTGAAAACATGTTTACGACTCACTCAGAGAACCGTAACTATGCTGTAAAACCAATGAACTGCCCATGTCACGTGCAAGTCTTCAACCAAGGTTTGAAATCTTACCGTGATCTTCCAATTCGTTTGGCTGAGTTTGGTTCATGTCACCGTAACGAACCATCGGGTTCATTACACGGTATTATGCGTGTACGTGGCTTTACACAAGATGATGCGCATATCTTCTGTACGAAAGAACAAATCGGCACTGAAGTTGCAGACTTCATTAAATTGACTTTAGATGTTTATAAAGACTTTGGCTTTGAAGAAGTACAAATGAAGTTGTCGACACGTCCAGAAAAACGTGTAGGTGATGACAAACTTTGGGACATGGCAGAAAAATCTTTAGCAGATGCTTTAGATGCTGCAGGCCTAGAGTGGGAACTTCAACCGGGTGAAGGTGCATTCTACGGTCCGAAAATTGAATTCTCATTGAAAGACTGCTTAGGTCGTGTATGGCAGTGCGGTACAATTCAATGTGACTTTAACTTACCAGAACGT
This sequence comes from Acinetobacter sp. YH12140, assembly GCF_013418475.1. Taxonomy (NCBI): domain Bacteria; kingdom Pseudomonadati; phylum Pseudomonadota; class Gammaproteobacteria; order Moraxellales; family Moraxellaceae; genus Acinetobacter; species Acinetobacter sp. YH12140. Next base: position 39,237 of record NZ_VPBZ01000006.1, on the reverse strand, counting down.
CTTGACGCATCATATGTGACTGAAGATAACGACCGTGATCAGCCTGTAATGTTGCACCGTGCAATACTTGGCAGTTTCGAGCGTTTTATTGGTATACTTATTGAACACTATGCTGGTTTCATGCCACCTTGGTTGTCTCCAATTCAAGCATGTGTGATGAACATTACCGATTCACAAGCTGAAGCATGTGAGTCAGTCGTCGCTAAACTTAAAGAAAGCGGTATCCGCGCGATTTCAGACTTGAGAAATGAGAAAATCGGCTTTAAGATTCGTGAACGTACTTTAGAGCGTATTCCTTACTTATTGGTTCTTGGAGACCGTGAAGTTGAGGAAGGTACTGTAAACGTCCGTACTCGCTCTGGAAAAAATTTGGGTACTATGTCAATTGATGCATTCGTTGACCTAGTAAAAGCAGCCGTAGCCGAACGCGGCCGGTACATTGTGGAGTAAAAGCGATTAAACAGCCTGACCGTAATCAACAGGGCGGAAAATCAAACCGTCCTGCCTTGAATGATGAAATTCGTGCAAAAGAAGTCCGTCTAGTAGACGAAAATGGCGAGCAAAAAGGGATTGTATCTCTTGCTGACGCTTTGCGTGCTGCAGAAGCAGTAGATCTTGACCTTGTTGAGATTGTTGCTAATGCTGAGCCACCAGTCTGCAAAATCATGGATTTTAACAAGCATTTGTTTGATCTAAAACAAAAGCAAAAAGAAGCGAAGAAAAAACAACATCAAGTACAGGTGAAAGAAATCAAGCTACGCCCTGGTACTGATGTTGGTGACTACAACGTTAAACTACGTGCCATTATCAAGTTCCTTGAAGAAGGCAATAAGGTAAAAATCACGCTTCGTTTCCGTGGTCGTGAAATGGCACACCAACAGTTAGGTTTGGCTCAATTGCAAAAAATTGAAGCTGACGTGGTTGACTATGGTGTTGTTGAACAAACACCAAAAATGGAAGGCCGTCAAATGGGTATGCTGCTTGGTCCTAAAAAGAAAAAGTAAGTATCCATTAAAAAAGCACTGCATTTGCAGTGCTTTTTTTTGTCTAGATGTCGGGTTTTAAATTCCAATGTTGCTGAAGGGCAGCAAGAATGTCTGCTGAGTGGTGATTAGAAAATAGTGCGAAATTAATCAGCGCAAATTTATGCCTTAGGGTACTAAATAGGCTCTTTTGAATAAAGACAAATTCAATTGTGCAGTAACGGTTATTAAATCGTTGTTCCGAATCTAGTGTATCGAAATGCTTTAACTTGCGCTTGATGTAGGTATAAAGTGAGCAAAGCTTTTTATTGAGCTAACTATGTGAGATCTATTTACATAAAACAGGCCGTGAAATAGGGGTTTTCAGTACCCTCCAATAGATTTTCATCTTGGTAATATTAGGTCGTATATTCCATGTCATAAAAGCAATCAGAACAAAGTACATTTCATATAAATAGATAGTAATACAGAGTAGGATTATTTTTTGCAAGATACGCCAAAATTTAAAAAGAGTAGATGAACAGCTTGTAAGCCAGACCCACCAAGGATTCATTAAAAACACCTATGGGTAAGATTAAGTTGAGAATAGATAAAAAACGAAACATATAAATTGGAATCGAGACACTATATTCTTGAGATGGCATGATTTTTTATTCTTGTTTGTCATGTTTTGAATCTAACTAATTTTCTTAATATAAAAAAGACCCCGAAGGGTCTTTTTTTTATGAGGGTTTACTCAGCGATATTTTCTTGGACAGGACTTTCTATCAATGCCTTTTTGCCAATTGGAATTTGGCGTGGTAGTTTTTCTTCAGGAATAATACGCTGTAAGTCCACTGTCAATAAACCATTTTCATATAGGGCTTGTTGCACTTCTATATGTTCATCTAAGCGTAAAGACAGTTTAAATGTACGACGAGCAATGCCTTTATGCAGGAATTCCACAGTTGTATCTTGCGCTTCAGTTGGTTTACCTGAAATGCTTAGCACTTGATTTTCTAAGTTTAGCGAAAGTTCATCTTCTGTAAAACCTGCGGTTGCCACCACAATGCGATAGCTATTTTCAGCCGTTTTTTCAATATTGTATGGCGGGTAATTTGGTGTGTCGCTTTGCATGGCATAATCAAATAAATCGTTGAAACGATCAAAACCAATGCTACGACGGAAAAGTGGGTTAAGATTTAAACTACTCATAATTAGAACTCTCTTTAATAAGCAAAGTTGTAACAATAAGAAATGTTCAGTGATGCTTGGCATCCACTGTTCACTAACAAGATCGTTTGATCCTTGTACATGTATCAATATCGGTCTGTGCTGATTTTTTTCAAGGGATTTTTATAAAAAAATTATATTTTTTGAATTTTTGTACCTTAAGTGATTTTAAAAGCAAAGTGATAATTCACATTTTAACGTTACTTTTCAGAAAAACTGACAAGCTTTTACTGGATTAAACATGTTATACATAAAGCAAAATGAGATTGCCTTACTGAAAATTAAAAAGGAATATAGATGATTGATCTCTACTATTGGGGTACACCCAATGGACATAAAATTACCATCGCTTTAGAAGAAATGGGTTTGGAATACCAAATTTTTCCGATTAATATCTTGGAAAATGATCAATTTCAGCCAGACTTTTTGAGAATTTCTCCGAACAATAAAATCCCTGCAATCGTGGATCAGAATGGCCCACGAGGAGAGTCGATTTCAGTTTTTGAGTCTGGTGCGATTCTGCAATATCTCGGACGTAAAACAGGTTTGTTTTATCCAGAAGATGAGTTTGAGCGCGTTGAAGTTGAACAATGGTTGATGTGGCAAATGGGTGGTTTTGGGCCCATGTTAGGACAAAATCATCATTTTAGTCGTTTTGCACCTGAACGTATTCCGTATGCAACTGAACGTTATGTAAATGAATCTAAACGCTTATATAAAGTTTTGAACCATCAGTTGATTGGTCAAAAATTTGTGGCTGGAGAGTATTCGATTGCAGATATGGCTATTCTGCCTTGGGCACTGCGTCATGAATGGCAGCAAATTCAGCTGGAAGATTATCCATACGTGAAAGACTATATCGATCGACTGACGGCCCGTCCAGCGGTACAAAAAGCCTTAGCAATACACGTTTAAAAATAGAGCATGGAAACATGCTCTTTTTTTTTATGGAATGAATAGAAGCTTTTTCCACCAAGGTCTTTGGTTTTCTTTCAGGGTCTTGAGTGAGAAGGGCTGTAAGGCAACAAAGGGGGAGGCTACACCATTTTCGATATAAGGTTTGAACTTGGCACGTAAAAGTGACTGCTCAACCCGCTTATCAATGTGTGTAAGTCCAGAGCTTTTGATTAATTCAGCTTTTTGAACTTCGCCGGTGGCTAAAACATACAATTTAAAACTAAGGTCACGATTTTGATTGCCCAGATCGTCATTGTTGAAGTTAAAGAAAGGTCGCTTTTGCCAAATCATTTGATCTTGTGTAATCACGTGTTGTTTGGCAATCTCAGTAGGAATCTACGCATATAAAGCAGTTAAACTTTGTAAGAACACGATAAAAATTAGGCTAAGAATTTTTTTATCAAGTTTTTAAATTTTTCAATATTTGCGTGGCAGATTAGAAGTCTCATGTATAAAAGTAAAGTGCGGAAAGACTCACCTTAAGATTTTAGATGGGACGGAAGAAAATTCTAAGGCTGTGTTAGAATGCGGCGCTGCCGAAAAGAACGCGTTGTTGACGGCTTAGTTGGACGATTTTGCGATGAAAGACTTTTTCTTAAATTTTACCCGTATTGTTGAAAATAACCCAAGAATCTATTGGAGTATTATTTTTGGTATTGCAGGCTGCTTAGTGCTATTTGTCGCTGAAATTGTGCATGTTCAAAATATTCTTGCAGATTTACATACCAAAGATCAAAACTTGATGCGAGCTGCGATTGAACCGATTTCTTCACAATATAAATGGTCGAGAATCGTTGTAATTGTTGCAGCAGTGCTTTGGTCAAATTTTGAATATTTGAAGTCGAAGAAAAAATTAGGTCTCTAAGCATTCGTTTCGATGTGGTCGTTTTTAGTTTTATTCTTCGCGGCATTTGGGGCTGCGACCTTACTTCCTTTACAGTCCGAAGCCGTATTGCTCGGCTTGTTGAGCTATGGTCAACATAATCCATGGCTGCTGATTGTGGTGGCCAGTATTGGTAATATTCTCGGTTCTTGTGTGAATTGGTGGCTCGGTTTAAAAGTAGAACATTATAAAAATAAAACATGGTTTCCCGTGTCAGAGCTGAAAATGCAGCAGGCACAGGGTATTTATCACAAATATGGTTATTGGTCTTTGCTACTGAGTTGGCTGCCGATTATTGGAGACCCTATTACTTTAATTGCGGGTTTAATGAAAGAAAACTTCTGGCGATTTTTGACACTGGTCAGTATCGCCAAAATTGGACGTTATCTGTTTATCTACGGGCTATTTTTTCAATTACATTGAATATTTTTCAGCTGAATGCGCTCTTTAAATTGAATTTTAAAGATCTGATAAAACTTACGTGGCGCTTCGATTTTTGCCAGTTCAAATTTCTTTAATAGCAAGCGGGCAATTGGATCACTTGGACTTTGTATTAAACGAATATCGGAAATTTGGTTCTTACGATCTACGCTAAAACTAAAATCTATGCTGAATTGTTTTGCTTCAGATTCCGTCATCGGCAGCTTCATTGCGGGGACGTCTTTGTATTGAAATGTTCTATGTTGGCCAGACTGTTGGAGCTGCAAGCCCTCGGGCTCAAAATCAGCCCAGCAGGTTTTGATGGGCTTTCTTTTTGGTGTTTTACGTGTCGATGAATAGTCATCAGCATTAAATTCAAATGGCTGCGTCGCTCGGAAGGGATAGCTGATGCCCGAATCTATATAAGGCCTGAAGCGTGCCTTTTTTACCGCGTTAATGACCATATCATCCAAATCTGGCAAGCCTGAACTGGTGATGATTTTGACTGCGGTAATGTTGCCCGAGTTGTCTGCATCAATTGCGACATTGACAAATCTAGGGCGTCCTTCCAGATCTCCTGGCTCAAATTTAACTTTGGGTGCGCGCATCCAGCTGACAGGTCTGTCTTGCAATATTTTTACTTCGCTGGCGGGCGCAGTCTCAGCGGCAGCATACTGCGTGCACATCACTGTGCTTGCACAGAGCATTAGACCTATTGCTGTATATTGTTTCAACATAGTCATTCCATCAGTGCGCGGCACGCCAATGCATTATTTTAATGCCGCTAAAAATTGAGATTATGAGCAGCCATTCACTTTAAATTGAATTTCATCTTTAAAGTTCGACTTTTTATAGATCCAAAGGGTGCTCGCAGTACGTTTAACCGAGATCTGACTATTTCTTAGTGCTTCAACGACTTTCTGATCGAGTGCATAAATGCCAGAGCCTTGCTTGATCTTCACCTTTTTCACTTGTCCGTGTTTGTCCACTTTAAAGTTAAATTTGACTTTACGATCATGCTGTTTCAACTCATGGCTAGTGAGATCTAATTTTGGTTGAGATACATATTGGAATGGCGTTTTCTTATCTGCACTTTGTGCATTCCAAACTTTTGAATCAAAGTTGAAATCACATTCAGGCGTATTGCCTTTAACTCTCAAATTAAACGCTTGATAGCCAATAATGGCTTTGGCTTCACCATTTTCTAAATGTGGTTTGACTTTAGCTTTTTTGACAGCAGAAATTAAGATTCGGTCGAGTTGATCGACACCTGTACTTTCTTCAACACTTGCATCGGTAATTGTACCTTTTGCATTCGCTGTGACACGAATAATGGCTGCGCGATCACGTTGCTTGAGGTCTTCATTGGCATATACCGGTTTTGGAAAAACCGACCAATTTAAACGCGTGGTTAAATGTGCATGAGCAACTTCAATATTCTGTGCCGGAAGTTGATGGGTTTTGGTTGAAGCACTAAACGCTGTAGAAAATGGAGCGCAGGCCAAAAGGGTTAAGCACAGATATTGTTTCATAAGTCTATTCTAAGATCACAATGTGAGTGATGAATGCGTCGATATTGCTGCGCAGTATTTCCTGTATTGGAAATACTGGCAAGGTTTAAATGGAAAATATGCCATTATTTTTTTGACTGATGGGTAATGTCGATCCCAAACAAATCACGAGTTTTTGCCCAGCTGATTGCAACAACAGCCATGGTCATACAACCACCAAAAAGTGTCGCCATGATCGTGCCCATGTATTTTGCTGCAAGTCCCGATTCAAAAGCTCCAAGTTCATTACTGCTAGAAACAAACATGCCATTCACCGCAGCAACACGACCCCGCATATTTTCAGGTGGATAGAGCTGTAAAATCGTTTGACGCACGACGACAGAAACACTGTCACATGCACCAGTCATTGCCAGTGCAAAGAGTGATAACCAAAGATGGCTTGAAAATGCGAATAAAATGGTAAATACACCAAAACCCGCTACAGCCAATAACATATTACGCCATGCATGATGAGTTGGAGGGAATTTGGTCAATGCAATCATGGTGATCAGGGCGCCAATAGACGGTGCTGCCCGTAAGTAGCCTAAACCTTCAGGCCCCACTTTTAAAATATCTTCGGCAAAAATCGGTAAGAGGGCAATCACGCCACCAAAAAGCACAGAAACCAAATCGAGTGAAATCGCCCAAAGGACAATTTTGGTTTTCCAGATAAAACGAAAACCTTCACTTAAACTATCTTTTAAATTGTCAGATTCAATTTTAGGGAAACTGCGTTTACTGAGCAGATTAATAAGGACGAAGCAGAGCGTTAGTAGAGCTGCAACACTGAGCAAACTTGTTTCACGGCCTAAAAATGCCAACATGAAACCGCCGAGCATTGGCCCAATAATTACCCCACTTTGCCAACCAATCGTTGTCCATGTTGCACCATTGGCATAGAGCTCCCGCGGGATTAAAAAAGGTTTAAGCGACGTTGCCGAGGGATTATAGAAACCACGGATCGTTCCAAGCCCAAAAATGACCGCATAAATACCCCAAGACAGTTGGGTGACATCAATTTGGCCGAGACCATATTGGTGAAATAACCCCCAAAGAATCAGTGGCATCGGTACAGAAAAAAACAGACAAATTTTCATAATGGTCTGTTTATTGAAACGATCTGCAAAGTATCCTCCCCACAAAGAGAGAGCAATAAAAGGAATTGCTTCGGCTAAACCAATTAAGCCCAGTGTTAGCGGGTCTTTAGTGATTTGATACAGTGAGTAAGCAACAATAATTTCTTGAATCAAAATGGCTAAGGTCAGACAAAATTGATTAAGCGTAACAATCGAGAAATCCCGATAACGTAGGGCTGCAAAAGCATCCTGTGCAGGTTTCATAATGGACATTAATAGTTGGCGTGCCGACATTATATAAGCCTTATTGGGCATCGCTTATAAAATCATCGGAAAATCTATATCAGAAAATTAATTAAGTTCGATATTCGGTAGAAAGATTCGCTTTTGTTTTGAGCAAAGATGCTTTAGAATACTCGCTCCCTTACCTGCAGGGCGTCTTTGCAATGGTGCAGACGTGCCGAACAGGTGTTCAAAAGAGGTTCTTATGCCTAAGATGAAAACTCGCCGTGGTGCAGCTAAACGCTTCAAGCCAACTGCAAACGGTTTTAAACGTCACCAAGCGTTCAAACGACACATTTTGACCAAAAAATCTGCTAAGCGTATCCGTCAATTACGCGGCTGTGTAATGGTTCACGTAAGTGACGTTGCTTCAGTTCGCCGTATGTGCCCATACATCTAAGGAGATTATAAATGGCTCGTGTTAAACGTGGTGTACAGGCTCATCGCCGTCATAAAAAAATTCTTGCTCGTGCTAAAGGTTACTACGGCGCTCGTTCACGCGTATATCGCGTAGCGTTCCAAGCAGTAATCAAAGCAGGTCAATATGCTTACCGTGACCGTCGTCAAAAGAAACGTCAATTCCGTGCTCTATGGATTGCGCGTATCAATGCTGGTGCTCGTCAAAATGGTTTGTCGTACAGCCGTATGATTGCTGGCTTGAAAAAAGCTCAAGTGATTATCGACCGTCGCGTACTTGCTGACATCGCTATGCATGACGCAGTTGCGTTTGCTGCTTTAGCTTCTAAAGCTAAAGATGCATTAGCTGCATAAGTCTTTATGACTTAAAAAAAGACCGCTTTTAGCGGTCTTTTTTTGGGCTTTAAATTCTTATGTAAGCTTAACCAATATTAATCGGTTTTTGTTTTAAGCTGGACATAAGCAAGGTCTCGGTGCTGAAAATGATAGTTATGCCAGTGATAATAAATGGGAAATTCATAAATTGCATTTATTTTAAAGTGCGTGTTGTAGAAAGGTGTTTTGGGTAAAATATGAAAAGTTTGCTGGTTGTCTAATAACAACCATTTCTGACCATCTGCATCCATTGAGAGTAATTGCGCATCGGTCATTTTATGAGTGCCAAAATGCAAAGCATAATAACTATGCAATACCGGCATTAGAAAAAAGCTCAGGCTCAGCGTTAAAAATGTACTGGACAGCACGCTTCCTGTAAACGCCATTTTGGGAATATCTTTTTGTATCCACAATACGCTTGGAATGAAAATCAGCAGAAAAATAATGGCCAAACACAGCAAAACCGGATAATTGGAAATGTAAAAGAACTGCGCTTGCGCGTTTAAATATAAGCCCAAAATACCAATAGGAACGCTGCCGATAAGCATGTAGGCGATCCGCGGACTGATCTTGGTTTGCAGAATTAAATTTTGCAGATCTTCTTGAGAAAGCGTCAGCGCCGCAATCTCATCCTGAAAATTATAATATTGTTTGAGTATTTGAATCAGCTGCCCTTTTTCATGTTCACTTAAGCATGCAAGGTGCAATTGAGATTGAACATTTTTAAGGGGGAAGAATAAAAGCTGTGGATTTTCTTTGTTGGCAGTCTGATAAATGGGACGCTGCAGCCATGAGATCCGTTTTGGGCGTTTTATACCAAGAATGGCAAATTGACAGTATTCTACCTCCTGCCGCTGAATGAATGTGCTGAGAGGTATTTTCCACAAGCGGTAATAAATTTTATCAGGCGTAATGACCAGTTTAATCTGCGTTTTTAAGTAATCAATGACAATTATAGATACGATGTAGAGCAGGATCAGCTGGGCATGATCGGCTTGCAGCTTGTAAATCGGGAAATTTTTTAGGGTGAATTGCAGGTATTCAATCACTATGCTGACGTTAAGCGGTTGAGCTTGATCTCTAAACCATTTGAAAAAAGGTATAATAAAGACCATCGCAATGCCTAGTAAAATAAGCATTAAAATTGTTGGCCATGAAATCAGCGGTTTTTTAGCATAAATGTCAAATTCTGTTTTCATAAAGTCTCATAATAATTATGTTGAAATTTTATATTTAAGTGTTTGGTTACTATATTTAAATTTTGAATATTTGATCGATGCTTAGCGCTAAATTATATCTGAAAATGAATAGGCTAGGTAGGTGCTGCGCCCCGAGCCACGGTTTGTGCGTATTATGTCGTGATTTCAATGTTTAGCTTCGATCTTGTTGCCTGGCCGGTTTGTTTAATGCTCAGTTGAAGGCCCGCACATGCACACGGCGCTTTTCGCTCAGAACGGGAAGGTATTTATATTGCGCATGTTCATCATAATTGCGGACAGAATTAATTCATACATCTGGGGACAGCTAGAATCTGTTTTTTTATAAGGCGTGCAGATAGGAGGGACAGCCATAAATGAATGGATAAATACCAACTGAAAAATTATTGGATCAATATAGTCTGTGAAAAGTGTGTTTTTATACTGCAATTGAACCTGACTTTATCAATATCGATGCAGATCTTTTGGATTATCGTGAAGAATAAAAGTTAACCTACAGATCCAATGCTGTTATCTTGAAGTAGATTCACCAGACTCAAGTAGATCATCATGACAATGAAAAGAATAAACGTAGTCGGTACATCGGCCACTGGAAAATCAACCTTTTCCAGAGCTTTGGCGGACAAAATAGGGCTGCATTATATTGAACTAGATAACCTATTTTGGCTGGATGATTGGCAGGAGTGTCCTGACGAAATCTTTTTTGCACGTATCGAAACTGAAATTGCCAAAGCGAAAAATGGTTATGTTATTGATGGCAACTATACTCGAACGATTCCTGTTAAATGGTCTGAAATAGATACGGTGATATGGTTAGATCTTCCGTTTCCAGTCAATTTATACCGCTCTGTAAGGCGCGCATTTTCTCGGGCTAAGTCCAAACAAGATCTTTGGCCAGATTCAAATAATCAGGAAAGTTTGTGGCGGATGTTTGGTCGAGATTCCATTGTCTGGTGGATGATTAAGACCCATAAAAAGAATCGTGAAAAATATCTACAGATGATGAATGCACCTGAATATCAACATATTCAATGGATTCGTTTAAAGTCTGCAAGTGCAGTTGATGCATTTTTAGAACAATTGGACTCTTATGTTTTTGATGTTTAAGTTTTGATGTTTTATCAATAAAAAGTGCAGTTAAGTTACAGAAATAATCTTTATACCGCGCTTTGCGACATGCCTAATGTATGGATAGAAAAGAACAAAAGGAAAATAAAATGTTGGCTGAAATAGTTGGTATGGGTCAAGGTAGCATTACTGTAGAGCTCGAAATGATTCCCCGCAAAGGTGAGGCAGTCAAAATCATGTATGGTGCAGACGCAGAGCTTGAGGGGGAAGTAGTCTCTGTCAGTCATTATATTAATCAACATGCCGATCAGCATCGCGTTCGATTAGAAATTCGTCCGTTTAATTATTTAACGACCTCATAATTTTGAGGTCTTTCATACAGAAGTATGTTTATAAAAAAAGCCCTTCTATAAGAAGGGCTTTTTAATGTCAATTACATTTATACAGTTAAAGTCCGAAGTAATAAGCCAATAAGCAAATCACTACCGTAATAATAATTAAAGTAATCACTCCACCTGCACCGGGTTTATGGGTTGGATTTGGCGTGTGTGCATGTTGAGGATATGATTTTCTTTGCTCAGTTTTAAATCCATCCAGAGGAGAGCTTTCAACCACAGGAGTTAAACGTGCAGTTTTATAGTGATTAGCGACTTTCACAATAAATTTAGCCGTTAAATCTTCAGTTTTTTGAGCAAAATGGCGCAAATTTAACTGTTCTTCAGGTGTATAGATGCTGCCATCTGCATGATAGGGATGCTGAATTTTAGACTGAATGTGGCGGTTTAATGCATCTAAGCGATGCAAGCTGTCATGTGCAAAATCCGCTTGTGCATCCGTTGGCAAGAGTGCAAGTTTTGTAGATTCATTCGATTCGCTGCTTAGATCGGGCTGCGTACCATAATAAGGTGTGCCCAACACCTCCGGCTCAATAAAACCTTCCGCAGGTTTTTGTAAAAATAATTCTGCTTCAGTGAAGTTATGAATATCATCCCATTTGGGTAACTGCATATCCGCTTCGATGCGTTTAATGAGTTTATGGTTCAGCTCATAGCGCCAAAAGGTTTCTCGACGAATTTGCAGTTGTTGGGATGCCGGTGCTTCATAGTCATTTTCTGCGTTATACCACTCGGCAAGTTCTTTACCAAAAATCCATGCCTGCTTTTTATTTTGTTCGTGGCTAACAATGAAATGAGCAAAGGGAAGAAGTTCAACGTTAGCATTCGGATTTTGTTCATCATTCAGCAAGCTAGAGCTATGTAAACTTAAGCGTTGTACCCCTTGTTTTTTTAAGCCTTCTAGCCAAATTTGGAAATGTTGAGCCAATAAATGCTGTGATAGCAAATCACGAAAATGGAAACTGTGCTGATCAAAAATGTGGTGATTTAACCAACGTTGAAAACTTAAACCTTGGTTGAGAAATTCATTGCCATAAGTGACGAGTGTGAGCTGTTGTTTCCAGATTGGATCGAGTGCCATAAAGATTGGATCGAGTGCCATAAAGATTGGATCCCATTGATATTGTGTTTATCTTATACTTTTTTTAAAACTTGATACTAATGCAATTTTAACTTGTGAATGCGCTTCATCATAACGGCTAAAAACTGTTAGAATAAGGGGTTTATATTATTTTTTTAAATTGTTGCTTTGAGAGTTACTATGTCACTGGAAGCCCTGACCACTGAAGCGCTCGCTGCGATTGCAGCAGCAGAGGACCTTGCTACACTCGACCAAGTGCGAGTGCAATTTACAGGGAAGAAAAGCCAGCTCGCGGAACAATCGAAGTCGCTCGGTAAAATGGACCCAGAAGAACGTAAAGTTTTTGGTGCTCAAATTCATGCCGTTCGTGAATCGATTACTGGCGCACTGACTGCTCGTCAAGCTGAATTACAAAAAGCTGCATTAGAACAAAAGCTTGCTAGCGAAACGATTGATATTACTTTACCCGGCCGTGGTCAAACGGTGGGTAGTATTCACCCTGTGACTCAAGTTCAAGAACGTATTTGCCAATTCTTTACCAAAGCTGGCTTTACTGTTGCGACCGGTCCAGAAGTTGAAGATGATTATCACAACTTTGAAGCATTGAACATTCCGGGTCATCACCCTGCACGTGCGATGCACGACACTTTCTATTTTGATGCGAATCATTTACTTCGTACGCATACCTCAGGCGTGCAAATTCGTACGATGGAAACTCAGCAGCCTCCAATCCGTATTGTGTGTCCTGGTCGTGTTTATCGCTGTGACTCAGATCAAACGCATTCGCCAATGTTCCATCAAATCGAAGGTTTGTATGTGGCTGAAAACACCAGCTTTGCAGAACTTAAAGGTTTGTTGGTGAACTTGTTAAATGAATTCTTTGAAAAAGATTTGAAAGTACGTTTCCGTCCATCTTATTTCCCATTTACAGAGCCAAGTGCAGAAGTGGATATCATGGATGAACGTGGTAAATGGTTGGAAGTTTTGGGCTGCGGTATGGTGCATCCAAACGTTTTACAAGCCGCTGGCATTGACCCAGAAAAATACAAAGGCTTTGCCTTTGGTTTAGGTGTAGAACGTTTTGCAATGTTGCGTTATGGCATTAATGACCTACGTATGTTCTACCAAAATGATGTGCGTTTCTTACGCCAATTTGCTTAAACAGTTTTATACCTCTCCCTAACCTCTCCTAAAAGGAGAGGGGGTGTCCATCATGACTTAGGGTTCGTCCTCTTTCTTTAAAGGGGCGCTAGAGGGGATTAGAAATTTAGAATTAATAGGTTTTTATACAATGAAAATTAGCGAAAATTGGTTGCGTACATGGGTTAACCCAGCCATTGATAGCGATACACTTTCTGACCAACTGACCATGTTAGGTTTAGAAGTTGATGATTTATCTCCTGCTGCAAAACCATTTACTGGTGTAGTAGTCGGTGAAGTTTTAACAGTGGTTCAACATCCCGATGCTGACCGTTTACGTGTCACTACTGTAAACATCGGTTCAGGCGAGCCGTTACAAATCGTTTGTGGTGCTCCAAACGTACGTGTAGGCATGAAAGCTCCTGTAGCAACCATTGGTGCAGTACTTCCGGGCGATTTCAAAATTAAAAAAGGCAAGCTTCGTGGTGTTGAATCACAAGGCATGCTGTGCGGTGCGTCTGAAATTGATCTTGAAGACAAAATCGACGGTCTATTAGAGCTTCCTGCAGATGCTCCTGTAGGCACAAATATTCGTGAATACTTAGATCTTGATGACAATGTTATTGATATTAGTATTACACCAAACCGTGGAGACTGTTTCAGTATTCGTGGTATTGCACGTGAAATTGGTGTGATTAATCAACTCCCTGTGACTGCCCCTGAAATTAAAGAAGTTGCTGCAACAATTACTGATGAGAAGAAAGTTGTTGTTGAAACTGATGGTTGCCCACGCTATTTAGGTCGAGTGATCAAAAACGTTAATACCAAAGCACCAACTCCTGAGTGGATGGAGCGTGCATTAGCTCGTGCAGGCATTCGTCAGCACAGTATTTTGGTCGATATTACCAACTACGTTTTAATGGAATTGGGTCAACCTTTACATGCATTCGATGGCGGTAAAGTTGAAGGTTCTGTTCGTGTACGCCAAGCAACAGCAGCAGAAAAATTAATGTTGTTGAATGAACAAGAAGTTGAATTATCTGAAAACGTGATGGTGATTGCGGATGATCAAAAAGCTTTGGCGATTGCAGGAATCATGGGTGGCCTAAGTTCAGCGGTTTCTGATGATACCACTGAAATTTTCCTTGAGTCGGCGTTCTTTGATCAACTCTATATCGCAGGTCGTGCACGTAGTTTTGGTTTGCATACTGATGCATCTCAGCGTTATGAACGCGGTGTAGACTTTGAATTGCCGATGACGGCAATGCACCGTGCTTCTCAACTTATCGCTGATTTAGCTGGTGGTGAGTTTGGTCCAATTACTGTTGCTGAAAAAGTAGAGCTATTACCAAAACGTGAAGCCATTGAACTAAATCAAGCACAAGTTGATCAACTACTCGGTTATAAAGTTGAATCTGCATTTATTACGGATGCCTTAACGCGTTTAGGTTGCAATGTCACTGTGAAAGCAGAAGGTGAGTGGACAGTTGTACCGCCATCACACCGTTTTGACATGGCGATTTATCAAGACCTCATCGAAGAAGTGGCACGTATTCACGGTTACGACAATATTCAAATTAGCTTGCCGGTGATTGATGTCAAACTGGCGAAATACCAAGACCAATTTGAATTGGTTCAGTTACGTCAAACTGCAGTGGCTTTGGGTTATCAAGAAGCAATTAGCTTTAGTTTTGCAGATGCGAAACTAGAGAAACAATTGAATCCACAGGTTCAACCACTAGCGCTTGCAAACCCGATTTCAAGCGATCTTGCAGTGATGCGTTCAACCTTATTATCAAGTTTGATCCCATGTGTGCAATACAACGTGAACCGTCAGCAAAACCGTGTGCGTTTCTATGAGCTTGGTCTACGTTTTGATTATCAAGGTGCGAACAGCATTCATGATCTCAAACAGATACCAACCTTTGCACTGGTTGCAACAGGTTCACGTACGACTGAATCTTGGCATGGTAAAGCACAGCCTATGGATTTCTTTGACTTTAAAGGCGATGTAGAGGAGATTTTAAATTCTGCACGTTTAAATGTTGAATATGTACGTTCAGAGCGTACGTGGTTACATCCAGGTCAATCTGCTGAAATCTTAGTCAATGGTCAATCAATTGGCTACTTCGGTCGCTTACACCCATCTTTAGAAGATGAGTTGGATTTAGCGATTACTTGGGTCGCTGAATTAGATCAATTGGCTGTTTTGCAAACTTATGTATCTAATTTTACAGAATTATCACGTTTTCCGTCGGTTCGACGTGATATTGCGCTTTTAATTAGTGATAAGATTAATGTTAGTGAAATTCAGCAACTTATCGAAAAAACCGGCGGTGAGCTTTTAGACGCAGTTTGGTTATTCGATGTGTACACTGGTCAAGGTGTCGAAGAAGGCAAGCGCTCATTGGCGTTTGCAATTCAATGGCAACATCCAACACGTACATTAGAAGATGCTGAAATCAAAACCGGTATGGATAACATACTTCAGGTGTTGGAAAACACTTACCAGGCGACATTGAGGGCTTCATGACAGCATTAACAAAAGCAGAAATGGCTGATCATTTAAGTGAGCTCACGAGTTTAAACCGTCGTGAAGCAAAACAAATGGTCGAGTTATTCTTCGATGAGATTAGCCAAGCGCTAATCTCTGGGGAACAAGTTAAACTCTCAGGTTTCGGTAACTTCGAGTTGCGTGATAAACGTCAACGCCCAGGCCGTAACCCGAAAACGGGTGAAGAAATTCCGATTTCTGCCCGTCGTGTAGTGACCTTCCGTGCGGGACAAAAATTCCGTCAACGTGTTGGAAATGAGCAGATCAATTGATCTGCTTTTTTTTCCTTTGATTTAGGAGGCGCAGTGCTCATCATCTATCGCACAATTCATGTTGAAGAATATTAGTTTTAAAGTGAGACGATATACTTGAGTTGAGTTGTCGTAGAGGTTGATTGTGGCTTTCCTTTAGCTAAATTGTCAGTTTTTATTTTTCAATAAGCATGGGCTTAGTATTTTGAATTTTAGCTCTTTTTATGAACTAGGGTTTAAAGTTTGAGGCAATAAAAAAGAGAGCCATAGGGCTCTCTTTTTGTGCTGAATAATCGGTTAGATTATTGAGCTTCAGAAGCAGCAGCAGTAGCTTCAGAAGCAGCAGCAGTAGCTTCAGAAGCAGCAGCAGTAGCTTCAGATGCAGCAGCAGAAGCTTCAACAGCAGCAGCGTCAGACGCAGCAACTACTTCAGAAGCAGCAGCTTCAGATGCAGCAGCAGGAGCAGCTTCTTCAGTTTTTTTAGCACAACCAACGAAAGCTAAAGTAGTAGCAACTGCAGCAGCAATAGCGATTTTTTTGAATAACATGGCATCACTCTCTAAAATATGAGATTAAAAAATAACCTGCGTTAGTCTGTTGTGTGCTTTTATTATGCCTAATTTGAATAGGTATTAAAAATGCATAGAGCAGTCTAACTGGTCTGCGTGTATGCTATCACTGAGTATTTTGAAATGCTACTAGTGACTTTGAAAAAACCGTTAAAAATAGGTGAAAAACGGCCATTTTTTAACAGAAAATAACAATTAAGAGAAAGTTTTATATTGGCGAAATAGCAAATAAACTACTAAAAAGAATAGGGTTTTTTAAAATATATTTTTTATAATCAGAAGCTTGAAAATAAGTTTACATGGAAATCCATCAAATGTTTCTTTGTGTAACCAAAGTCAACCAAATAAAAAGGCCATCGTTATAGATGGCCTTTTCAGTCAAACATTCAACTTAGTTGGATGCTTTACGTTTCATTTGATCAAAGAAATCATCATTGGTTTTGGTTTCTTTCATACGATCAAGCAAGAATTCCATCGCTGCAAGTTCGTCTTGTGTATGAAGCAATTTACGTAAAATCCAAACTTTACGGAGGTTATCTTCAGACATTAGGCGCTCTTCACGACGTGTACCTGATTTTTTGATGTTCATCGCAGGGAACACACGTTTTTCAGCAATACGACGGTCTAGGGTAATTTCTTGGTTACCTGTACCTTTGAATTCTTCGTAGATCACTTCATCCATCTTACTGCCAGTTTCAATCAAGGCAGTTGAGATAATTGTCAGTGAACCACCTTCTTCGATATTACGTGCTGCACCGAAGAAACGTTTTGGACGTTCTAAAGCATGGGCATCCACACCACCAGTAAGAACTTTACCAGATGACGGAATCACGGTGTTGTAAGCACGGGCTAAACGAGTAATTGAGTCTAGCAAAATCACCACGTCTTTTTTGTGTTCTACAAGACGTTTAGCTTTTTCGATCACCATCTCTGCAACTTGTACGTGACGAGCTGGTGATTCATCGAATGTTGAAGCAACCACTTCACCACGAACAGTACGTTCCATTTCTGTTACTTCTTCAGGACGTTCGTCAATCAGAAGGACAATCAAGAAACATTCAGGATTGTTACGAACAATCGACTGAGCGATGTTTTGTAACAACATGGTTTTACCCGCTTTTGGCGGTGCAACGATAATTGAACGTTGACCTTTACCAATCGGAGCAACCAAGTCAACCACACGCGCAGTTAAGTCTTCTGTTGTACCATTACCTAATTCCATTACCAATTGTTCGGTTGGAAATAAAGGTGTTAAGTTTTCGAAAAGAATCTTATTACGTGAGTTTTCGGGTGTGTCGTAGTTAATTTGATTAACTTTTAATAATGCAAAGTAACGTTCGCCTTCTTTAGGTGGACGAATCGTACCTGTAATAGTGTCACCAGTACGAAGGTTGAAGCGACGGATTTGTGATGGGCTCACATAGATATCGTCAGGGCCGGCTAGGTAAGAACCCGCTGCAGAGCGTAAGAAACCAAAGCCGTCCGACAGAATTTCTAGAACGCCATCACCAAAAATCTCTTCGCCGTTCATTGCGTGGCGCTTTAAGATGGCAAAAATAATATCTTGCTTACGGTTACGAGCCATTCCTTCGAGGCCCATAAACTCGGCAATCTTGATGAGTTCGCCAATCGGTTTTTTCTTGAGTTCGGTTAAGTTCATAGGTGGTCAGATAGAATCTAAAATTCTGAGGTACAGGTTGGAAAAGGGAGCAACAAATGTGCCGCGATCATGCAAGAAACGATAGCAATTGGTTTGCACAAAACAATTCAGAGATCTGATTCGTTATATGAAGAGAGATGTGAAAAACAATTCTGTTGCCGAGCGGCATTTTATGTGTTGTGTTGTAAGAAAATGACAGGATTTGAGATCCTTAATTTCTTGAGTAAACAATATAAGAGAGAACACAGCATTTGTCAATTTATCAACCAAAAAAATACGCTGTGTAAAACAGCGTATTTTCGAGTGTTTTTATCGAAAAAATATTAGATGTTTTCTTCGATGAAAGCTGTCAATTTAGATTTTGGTGCGGCACCGACTTGGGTTGCTACAACTTCGCCGTTTTTAAACATTAATAATGCAGGAATGTTACGGATGTTGTAGTTTACAGCCGTTTGTTCGCAAGAAGTTACGTCTACTTTAACGATTTTAACTTTGCCTTCAAACTCAGTTGAAAGTACTTCAAGTACAGGTGCAATGGCTTTACAAGGAGCACACCAACCTGCCCAGAAATCTACAAGTACAGGAGTATCAGACTCTAGTACATCGGCTTGGAAGTTTTCATCAGTTGTATTTACGATATTGCCAGACATGGATTTTGCTCCGGAATTAATTTTTAAGTTGACTCTATGTTTATAAGTATTACATAGCCAACTATAACAATGTAGGGGGTTATGTAAATTTTCGACCTGAATGGCGAGTTTGTCTAATGGATGATCACGATGCCGATGATCGTGTATGACTATCATTGCTTCAGATAAAAAATCGATAAGTTCCGCCCGAACTACTCATAAATGGCTTTTAAATTGCATGTATGTGAATTAATCTAAGCACAATTCTGAACAGGTTTTTTTGAATAATGTCTGATTTTTTGATTGATGAAGAATTACTTGCTGCTATCGATATGGGATCGAACAGCTTCCACTTGGCTATCGCACGCGTAGACCATGGTGAAGTGAAAAAAGTTGCATCAATGTCAGAAAAAGTACAGCTTGCCGCAGGTCTAGACGAAAATAAAAATTTGACTGAAGCCGCACAGCAACGAGGATTAGCCTGCCTAGCACGTTTTGTTGGGCGTTTAAATCCTGTACAAGCTAACCGTTTACGTATTGTGGCGACTAATGCCTTGCGTCAAGCAAAAAATGGTCATGAATTTATTCAAAAAGCCGCTGAAATTTTACCAAAACCAATTGAAATCATTGCTGGTCGTGAAGAAGCCCGTCTAATTTATTTAGGGGTCTCACATACTATGGCAAATAGTGGTCGCCGCCTTGTGATTGATATCGGTGGGGGTTCAACAGAGTTGATTATTGGTGAAGAGTTTGAACCGATTCATACAGAATCTGTGCAAATGGGCTGTGTCGCTTTTACCAAAGCGTTCTTTGCTGATGGTGAAATTAACCTGAAAAGTTTTGATAAAGCGGTAAATGCTGCTCGCAAGGAAATCGCAGGCATTGCCAACACTTATAAAGCTGCGGGCTGGGATACTGTTGTCGGTTCAAGTGGCACGATCAAAGCGTGTCGTCAGATTTGTGTCAATATGGGCTGGAGCAACGATCAGGAAGAACTGACACGTGACGGTTTATTTAAACTCAAAGATAAATTGCTTAAATATAAGCATGTCAATGAAATGGAATTTGATGGTCTAAAAGAAGACCGTCGAGCAGTTTTGCCAGCCGGCATTGCCATTTTGTATGCCGTCTTTGATGTGTTGAATATCGATAAATTGGTTTATTCTGATGGCGCGTTACGTGAAGGCGTGATGTACGACCTATTGGGACGTTTCCAACATGAAGATGTTCGTGACCGTTCTGTACATGCGTTGATGGGTCGCTACAACGCAGATATGAAACAAGCTGAACGTGTTGTAAATACCGCTCAACAACTGTTTAATGGTGTGGCGACCGCACTGAATTTGACCAGTGATGACAGTGATTTACTGCGTCGTGCAGCGTATTTGCATGAAATTGGCTTAGCGATCAGTCATAGTGGTTACCATCGTCATGGTGCTTATTTACTGCAACATTCGGATATTCCGGGTTTCTCACAAATTGATCAAAATCATTTGTCGCATTTAGTGGCGCATCATCGTCGTAAGTTACGCAGTGATGCACGTGTCGATGTGATGAAAGTCGGTGGTAACAAACTTGTTTACTTATGTCTATTGCTTCGTTTAGCAGTTTTATTAAATCATAGTCGCAGCGATGAGATGCTTCCTGCCATTGAATTAAGCGTGGACAATGCGCAACAATGGCAACTTAGTGTTTCTGGTGATGCCAAACAGTGGCCTTTGTTGGTTGCAGACTTGCATGATGAGCAAGTGCAATTTAAGCATTGGGATATTGAACTGAATATCCAGTCGGAACAATTTATCAATTAACAGACCAGTTAAGTTAGGGATAATGATCGACCTATGAAAAATAAAGCAGCTCAATCTAAAGCCTGGACTACGGTTCAGATCGCACGTCATCCTGATCGTCCGCAGTTTTTGGATTATGTTGGCGAAATTTTTACAGAGTTCGATGCTTTGCACGGTGACCGCCTATTTGGTGATGACGGAGCGATGATTGGTGGTTTGGCTCGTTTAGATGGTCAGCCTGTGATGATTGTAGGTCAGCACCGTGGTCGTAGTACACGTGAAAAATTACAACATAATTTTGGTATGAGTAACCCCGAAGGTTACCGTAAAGCACAGCGTTTATTGGATATGGCCGAGCGTTTTAATCTGCCAGTCTTTACCTTTATTGATACCATGGGTGCGTACCCAGGTGTGGGTGCAGAAGAGCGTGGTCAGGCCGAAGCGATTGCAACTAGCTTAGCTCAGCTTTCTTCACTTAAAGTGCCTGTAGTGGCAACGGTATTGGGTGAAGGTGGTTCGGGTGGTGCGCTCGGTATCGGCGTAGCTGACCGTGTGATTATGTTATCTCACAGTATTTATTCAGTGATTTCACCTGAAGGTTGTGCATCTATTTTGTGGAAAACTGCAGAAAAAGCAGAACAAGCAAGTGAAGCATTAGCATTGACGGCAGATAAATTGCAGAAGATGGGCATAGTGGAATACGTGGTGGATGAAGCGGAAGGTGCACATTTAAACCCTGAAAAAGTCATGCAGGATTTGAAAGTGGTCTTGAAGCAAGCTCTAGAAGAACTGCAACCAATGGATGCAAACGAACGATGCGAAGCGCGTTATCAGCGTTTAATGAAGTTTGGCAGCGACAATTTAGGGCTGACTGCTTAAGTCAAATTCAGGCGCTGCCTGAACAAAGCCGATTTTTAATAGGATGTAGTGGTGGCATGGATTCCATGTTGCTGCTGCATCTTATGTCGTTTTTGTGCCCTGAAAAAATACGGGTGATTTATATTGATCACCAACTACAAGCGTGTAGTCATGCTTGGGGCGAGTTTGTACGCGCTCAGTGTGCAGCGTTAAATCTCCCATTCATTATACAGAAAGTCCAGGTTGGGCAAGGTAACCTTGAAAATCAAGCACGCTCGGCCCGCTATCAAGCCTTTGCCCAACATTTACAAGCAGATGAAATATTAGTACTCGCGCATCATCAGCAAGATCAAGCCGAGACACTGATATTGCGCCTACTTTCAGGTGCCGGTGTCCATGGCCTTGCTGCCATGAAAAAATTCGATGTACGTGAAGATTTTACATTATGGCGTCCGCTATTGGATCTTTCACGTGAGCAAATTTGCCAATGGGCAGCACAGCTACATGTGCAAAATATTCAAGATCTCACCAATTTTGATACTGACTATGACCGCGCGTGGAGTCGTGAAATTTTGTGGCCACTACTCAGTGAGCGATTTCCTAAAATGCAGCAAGCTCTGAGCCGAACCAGTT
The DNA here is from genome assembly GCF_013418475.1 of Acinetobacter sp. YH12140. Taxonomy (NCBI): domain Bacteria; kingdom Pseudomonadati; phylum Pseudomonadota; class Gammaproteobacteria; order Moraxellales; family Moraxellaceae; genus Acinetobacter; species Acinetobacter sp. YH12140. The sequence goes on along the minus strand of NZ_VPBZ01000006.1, from coordinate 17,240 downwards.
ACTTGATGCAAGATGCTGATGAAATTTTATATGAGGTATTACAACAAGATTTAGCAGTCTGCGGCTCATCGCAAGCGTTATCTTTGGTGGCTCTACAACAGCTCAGTCTGGCACGTCAGCGTCAGTTGTTATCGCACTGGATGAAAGGTGAGGGACAATATCGTCCTAGTTTTGAAATGGTACAGCGTTTATTTTCAGAAGTGATTGGCTCACGCGAAGACTCGCAAGCGGCATTACACTGGAATGGATTTTATTATCTGCGCTTTCAACAGCAACTTCATCGGATTGCCAAAGCGGAATATCTGCCAACTGAACCCATTCAAGAGGTTGAGGTTGTAACTTGTGTTGCAGGTCAGTGCCTCAAGTTGCCTGCAGGACATTTTGTGATTCAACCCTCAGAGGTTGGCTTATCACCAGAATTATTGGGGCAGCAACTGCAGATTCGCCCACGCCTTGGCGGAGAAAAAATTCATTTATATGGTCGTGTCGGAAGTTGGCCTTTGAAAAAAGCCATTCAGCAGGCGCAAATTTTTCCATGGCAGCGTCATACTATTCAAATATTAAGCCGAGATAATGTTATGCTAGGCGTCTTTACGCCTCAGGGCTTTTGGTTGGCGCAGTCTGAATTTTGTACTCAAGCTGGCTGGCAACCGACATTATCTCTTAACGCTAAATCTGCAATATCGGATCTTCAATCATGAGCGCAATTCTAAATTGTAATATCAGTTTCATTGGTGGCGGCAACATGGCACAGGCTTTAATTGGTGGCCTAATTGCACGTGGTGTCCCGACTACACGTATTACAGTTTCAGATCCCGTAGAAAAAGTACGTGAGCTTTTGGCTGAAAAAGATTTGCATGTGACCGATGATAATGTTGCGGCAATTCGAGATGCTGACATTGTTCTTTTTGCAGTTAAACCTCAGGTGTTGGCAAAAGTTTTGGCACCATTACAAGGTTTGCTAGAAGGGAAGTTGGTGATTTCAATTGTTGCAGGTGCAGAAATTGCAACGATTTCAAAACTATTAGGCACAGAGCGTATTGTTCGTGTCATGCCAAATACACCGGCTTTAGTTCAAACCGGTGCGCATGGCTTATATGCAGGTGAAGCGGTTTCAGCTGAAGATCGTGATCTTGCAAGTCAAGTTTTGGCTTCAACGGGTTTAACACTTTGGGTAAACTCAGAAGCGCAGATTGACGCAGTAACAGCTGTTTCTGGCTCAGGTCCTGCATACTTTTTCTATATGATGGAAAGTATGATCCGTGCAGGTAAAAACATGGGTTTGGATGAAAAAGTGGCTACAGCATTAACCTTGCAAACTGCATTGGGCGCTGCACAAATGGCGATTACCAGTGCCAACAGTCCTGCGGAGTTGCGTAAAAATGTAACCTCTCCAAACGGTACAACACAAGCTGCGATTGAAGTATTTGATCATGCTCAAATTTCACAAAATATTCAGGCCGCTTTAGCCGCAGCGCAAAAGCGTAGCCAAGAGTTGGCACAAGAGTTAAGCGAAAGCACCAAATAATTCGATTTGATTTAGGAAAGTTCAAGTATGGGCTCTGCTCAAATTTTTGGAATCATTATTAACGTTGCAATTTTGCTCGTATTTTTCCGTTTTTTAATGCAGCTTGCTGCCGTGAGTCCATATAACCCTGTGGTTTTGGCAACAGCAAAAGCAACAAAAATTGTCGATATCTTTAGCCGAATTTTCCCAACTTTGGCCAAAGGTCGAGTGAATACTGCAGCATTGGTGTTGGTGGTGATTCTGTATTTGTTAAAAATGTTTGGTTTGATGTATTTGTCAGGTGTGGCGGTGAATAGTCCATTCCATTTGATCATTATGACCTTTGTGACCATGATTCAGGATTTAATCCGTTTTTGTCGTTACTTAATTTTTGCATCGATTATTTTGAGTTGGGTCGTGATGTTTAGTCAGTCACGTTCGCCTTATATTGAAGTGGTTCAAGAATTGGCAGAACCGCTACTTGCGCCATTCCGTCGTATTCTTCCAAATATGGGGATGATTGACTTGTCACCAATTTTTGCGATTTTGGCATTGTTGGTTGCGGAAACCATTATGAAGCAAGTCGCAATTGCATTATTGACTGGTCTTTAATCTGAGCTAAGACGAGTTAAATTAAAAAGGACGCCGAGGCGTCCTTTTTTTGTGGATTTAATATGAGGTGTAAAACAAGATATTTATACTAACTAATAAACATCTCACCTCCATCCAACCTTCCTCCTAGAGGGAGAAAGGCGTGAATGAACGTGAATGAATTAGTGTGCTTCGTCCCAGTTATTGCCGTGACCCACTTCCACAATCAGTGGAACGGAAATTTTCAACACAGATTGCATCACTTCAGTCAGTTGGGCAGACAGTTCATCGGCAATTGCAGCATCAACTTCAAACACCAATTCATCGTGTACTTGCAGTAACATTTTGGCTTGATCTTTCGGTAAGATTTTATCGACTGCAATCATGGCTAGTTTAATGATATCCGCCGCAGAACCTTGTAGCGGCGCATTAATCGCTGCACGTTCAGCGCCTTGTTTCACCATTTTGTTGCTCGCCATAATGTCCGGTGTATACAGACGACGACCTAAAATGGTTTCCACAAAACCTTGTTCACGTGCGACTTGGCGAGTACGTTCCATATATTCCAAAACACCAGGGTAGCGTTGGAAGTATTTACCAATATAGTTACGCGACTCTTCACGAGTGAAACCTAATTGACGGGTCAAACCAAATTCTGACATGCCATAGAGCAGACCGAAGTTCACCGCTTTGGCTTGACGACGTTGGTTGCTAGTCACTTCGTCGAGTGGAATGCCCAAAACTTCTGCCGCTGTACGTTTATGTACATCTTGCCCATGATTGAAGGCATCGACCAATGCATGATCTTGTGAGAAGTGCGCCATTAAACGTAATTCGATTTGCGAGTAATCGGCTGCCAATAAAATGCGACCTTCAGGTGCAATAAAGGCTTTACGGATTTGACGTCCAATATCTTCACGGACAGGAATGTTTTGCAAGTTTGGATCTGTGGATGACAGACGACCTGTAGCCGTTAACGCTTGGTGATAGCTGGTATGTACACGATGTGTGTCATTATTCACTTGCTTTAACAAACCGTCGGTATAGGTGCTTTTCAGTTTAGAGAGACCACGATATTCCAAAATTAAATCAGTAATCGGATGGTCGATTTTTTCTAACACACTTTCACTGGTACTGTACTGACCTGTAGAAGTTTTCTTACCGCCTTTTAAACCTAATTTATCAAACAGAATCTCACCAACTTGTTTTGGTGAGCTGACATTGAAGCTTTGACCCGCAAGATCGGTAATTTCTGTTTCTAAATTTTGAATGGTATTGGCAAATTCCACACCGAGTTGGTCGAGGAAGTTCATATCCAATTCAATGCCGTTTTCTTCCATAGAGGTTAGAACACGAGCAACAGGCATTTCAATATTGTGCAAAATATTGATCAGCTCCGGGTGAGCTTGTAACTTCTTATCGAGTACTTCATATAGACGATAGGTCACATGGGCATCTTCTGCGGCATAATGGGCTGCCGTTTCAAGCTCAATTTGGTTAAAGGTCTTTTGTTTTGCACCTTTGCCCGCCACTTGTTCGAACGTCGTAGTGAGATGACTTAAATACAAACGCGCGACGTCATCCATCCCATGACGTGTAGCCACAGAGTTAAGGACATAAGAGGCCAACATGGTATCGAAATACCAACCTGCCAAATGAATGCCATGATTTTCTAAGACATGTGCATCATATTTGAGATGATGACCAATTTTTTGTACGTCATTATCTTCAAGTAAAGGTTTGAGTTGATTCAGGATCGTGTCGCGATCAAGTTGTTTCGGCGCACCTTCATAATCATGCGCAAGCGGCACGTAATAGGCATCATGTGCATCTAAAGCCACCGAGAAACCCACAATCTGTGCCACGCGGTAATCGAGGCTTGTGGTTTCAGTATCAAAGGCAAAACGCTTTTCAGTATTTAGACGTTTAAATAACACATCCCAATCTTCTTGGTTCAATACCGTGTGATAACGTGCTTCACCAAGTAAGTCATCAACACTGGTTTTGTCCGCTTGATCTTCAACTTCAGGTGCATTGGCAACAGTCGCCGTGGTGTTGATGGCTTTGGCTGCTTGTTTGTAAGTTGCGCCATTGGGGTTGTTCGGATGATCTAATGACTGCAGTTGGTTACGGAATTCTAGTTCCGTATATAAATCACGCAGTGCTGGAATATTTGGATCGGCAAGTTTCAAATCTTCGTATTTAAGACCCATGTCGAGGTCACAAACAATACTCGCCAGTTGGTGGTCAAGAGCAATCCCTTCGATATTGTCTTTAATGTTTTGACCGACTTTACCTTTAATACTGTCGACATTTTCTAAAATGCCGCCAATCGAGCCGTACTCGGTTAAAAGTTTCGCTGCCGTTTTTGCGCCAACACCGGGTACACCACGGATACCATCAGAGGCATCGCCCATCAGCGTGAGGTAGTCAATGATTTGATTCGGCCACACCCCAAATTTTTCAAAAACACCTTGAACGTCCATAGGTTTGTCTTTGAAGCTGTCTTCTAAAGTGACACGCTCAGTAACGAGCTGTGCCATGTCTTTGTCACCGGTGGAGATTAAAACTTGATGACCGGCTGCTTCAGCGCGTTTGGCCAAAGTTCCGATAATGTCATCGGCTTCAGCGCCCGGCAACATATGTAGTGGAATCCCTAGAGCACGAATTAATGCATGAAGATATGGAATTTGTTGTGATAATTCTTCAGGCATACTTGGACGGTCACCCTTATAAATCGGGGACAATTCATGACGGAAGGTTGGTTCAGGTGTATCGAAAATAACGGCCATATGCGTCGGTTGGATGCGACGCATTAATTTTTGGATGGCAGAAATGGCACCTCGGATTGCATTGGTATGCAAACCGGTTGAAGTGGTTAATGGTGGCAGTGCATGGTAAGCACGAAATAAAAAGTATGAGCCATCGACCAAGACAAATGGTGGCATTGATAATTTCCTAATCCTAAAAACGGTTTTATTGTACGTGATTTTTTGCCCGTACGCTGAGTCTAGATTGTATATGTAACTTACCGAATCACTGATGAATAGTTTTAATCCATCGGTCAGGCTCATGTATCATCAAAACATTCAGGAAAATGACGAAGCAGGTATGCTGAAACAGAATAATGAACTCAAGATGATTTGGTTGATGACGCTGATCTTGGTAGGGATCGGGGCATGGTATTTAGACCTCCGTATTCTGAGTTATATCAGTGGCATCGGTTTTATGCTCAGTGTGATGAATTATGTCGATGATTTACAGCACGGCGCTGATGCACTGAGCTCATCAAAACAACCATTTCAAGTGACATCAAAGGTTCCGTTATATATTGCATCGTTATTAACGGTCGTTGGACTGTTAACAGAATTAGGATATTTGGTTGCGATCGGGATTGGCCTGTGGGTTTATTTTTTTCTGCGCTGGCTGAAACGATTAGAACGTCAGCTGCATCTATTGCAAGGACGTGCGCTTCACTCGCAATCGATTCATGCAGCTACTTCAATATCAGCGTCGACAATAGACCGTCCTGAAAATTTTGATTCTGACGATACACCATCTGTACATCCCGCGACGGAAATTGGTAAAGCTAGACATCAGACACCATTCAATTCAACACCTTCTAATACACCATCCAAGTCTGCGCCAAATCTATCTAGTCAAATTCAGCAATGGCTTTTCCAAGGCAATCCCGTGTTAAAAGTGGCGGTATTGGTCTTGGTGATTGGCGTGGTGCTATTACTCAGATTTGCCACAGAGCATTGGCAACTAAGCTTGGCCATGAAACTGCTGATCGTGAGTTTGATCAGTGCTGGTGTTGTGGGACTGGGTTTTTTGCTGCAAACCAAAAATCGCAGTTTTGCCTTGGCTCTAGAAGGTCTAGGTCTTGCAGCGCTGTTTTTGACTTTATTTTTTGCCTATTACAATGCCGTGATTTCGGGCTTTAGCATAGCCTGTGTGATGTATGCAACGCTTATGGCATTGACGATTTGGCTCAGTTTGAAACAACAGTCGGTAGAACTGGCAATTATGGCAATGCTGATCGCCTATCTTGCGCCATTTACCTTGCCTGTTCGTGATGCAACTGCAACGGAATTTATTGCCTATTATCTTGTGATTAATATTGCTGTTGCGGTCATGAGTACATTAAGACCGTGGAAATATCTGAATCAAATCGCTTTTTTGATGACGGTGATTATGGGTGGAGGATATGCTTTTTACCACGGATACACCACCGAACGTCAGATGATGAGCGTGTTGGTTTTAGCTCACGCTGCGATTTTTATTTGGCTCGGTTTTCGTTTTAGCCAGTTATTGGCGAAACAGGATCTTGCGCACTTTCAACTCAAACCTGCCTTGGATATTGCACTGATTTTTGCTGCACCAGTGCTTGCTTATCTGGCATTGTATTTGATGTATTTTGAGGAAACGGTATGGCAGGCGGGGTATAGCTTGCTATTCGCAGCGCTTTTTGCCGCACTGTATAGCATCAGTAAGCGTAGTGCGGTGATCCCAGTGATTGCACAAAGTTATTTGAGTTTGACCTTAATTTTCTTGGCATTGATTCCACCGATAGTATTGAAAGAGCAGTGGAGTGTGGTCGGTTGGGCAGTTGAAGGTGCATTGATATTTATATATGCCCTATACAAGCAGTCCAATATCAGCCGTTATTTAGGCATGGCGCTCTTGGTGATGGCGGGTTGTTCAAGTCTGTATTATTTGGTTCAACTGCCACATTTCCCTGCACAGATGTATTGGGGCGTGTGTTTGAGCTATTTGGCGGCCATTATCGTGACGCATGCTGTTCCTGCATTTCATAAACAGCTTTCAAGTTCGAGTATTGCCTTTCAATGTGTGCAAATGCTCTCAGCAACTACTATGTTCATCATGTTGCTCTTAGATTGGCTGCAGAGTAGTCATCAATTGGCCTTGAGTCTATTGATCGTCAGTGTGGCCTATCTGTTGGTGAATGAAGGCTTGTTAAAACGAAAAGCTTCGTGGAGTTGGTCCATCATTAAGTGGACGGGTCTAGTACCTGTTTATGTGATGGGGCTGTACCAAGTTATTTCAGTGAGTGAGAACGGTCAGTTACTTTGGCATTCAACGATGGAGCAGATGTATTTTGCATTCGCTGGGCTGTGCTTGACGCTGCTTTGGCTACGACCATTACTCGGTGTGCGTGAAGAAAAAGAATGGGTCAGTCTCGGAATTTTGAGCAGCTTGGCGTGGACCAGTCTGACGTTGATACCCAGTATGCCGTATATCAGTGTGGTAATTTTGCCGCTGTTATTTTGTGCATGGTGTTATTGGCAAGCGCAGCAACCGGCCTGGAAAATGTTTTGGCAAGCGCGTAGCAGTTTGTTTTTGGCTTTAATTTGGATCATTAGTTCGCAATTATTTAGTCAGCAGGCCTTTGTGGGATATATCTTGCCGATACTGAATCCTTTTGATGCAGTGAGTTTGCTGTTGTTAGCGGCTTTTTTATGGATGTTGAATCAACAGTTAAAAGCTGGTTTAGATCGTAGCTTGGCTGCCGTGTTGAGTGTCCTAGGGCTACTTTGGTTAAGTAGCTATGTTGTGCTCCGTGCCTTACATAGGTATCTGGATACACCTTATAACAGTTTAGACATTTGGAGTAATGCGACCATTCAGCTGAGTTTTACCGTGCTGTGGGTGTTATTGGCTTTGGTGAGTATGCGCTTTGCCGCTCAGCGTCAATTACGTTCAGTTTGGCTGCTCGGCGGCAGTATTTTGGTCTTGGTCACTTTGAAATTGGTCTTGCTGGATTTATCTCATGTCGGCACACTCATGCGAGTGATTTCATTTATGGCGGCAGGTTTTGCCATGCTTTTGATTGCCTATATTGCACCCATGCCGAATGACAAGGTTGAACCATGATGAAATTCTTAAAGGTACGAGATCACTAAGCTGTACAGGTCGATGGCTATAAAAGTACATGATAAAAAAACCCTGCACATTTGAAGATATGCAGGGCTTTTCATATCAAGTCGATAGACCATTATTTGAGTTGAGGTTCTCGTTGGATCTCTTGTGCATTGGCATATTGATCGACGTCGGCATTGCTTGCTTGCGTAGAAAGCGGGTGGTCAACAAAACCCATTTTCGGTACAGGAATTTCAATTTTATTTTCGACAAAAGCATTACGAATCCGTTCCTGCATTTCATCACGGACTTTCAGGAAATTCTCTCTTTGACACCAAATAGCAAAAAGCAGCTCAATGGAAGATTCACGAAAGGCAGTGACAGTCACGGCAGGTTTAGGATCGGCCAAGACCAATGGATATTTACTAACGGCATCTAATAAAACTTCACGGACTTTGATGATGTCTTCATGAAAGTTAATCGCAAGGGTAATTGGAATGCGCCGTATTGGAAACTTAGACAAGTTATGTACAGGCGCGCGAATCAGTTGTTCATTCGGCAAACGGACATAGACATTGTCCTGCGTAAGTAATTTGACCGACAGTAAATCAATCGAGATCACTTCACCTTCAATAGTATGTCCACGAATCAGTGTCAATTGAATGGTATCACCAACTTCAAAAGACCCTTCACCGATCAAGAACATCCCGCTGATCAGGTTGGATGCGGACGTTTGCGAGGCAAAACCCAGTGCGACCGTTAAAATACCTGCCGCACCCAAGAAGACGCTGAGTTTAAAGCCGGCTTCTTTTAAACTTGCCATCACAAAGATTAAAAAGATGAAATAGAAAATCCCGCGACGCCAAACCAACTGCTGATGAGCATTGAAACGCATACCCACAGTACGAATAAAGGTATTCGAGATAAAACGGGCAATCAGAAAGCCGATGACTGCCAATAAAACAGCCACCAATAATTCTGTCAGCCGATCGGTATTGAGATTGGCGACCATTCCTTTTAGGCTGCTGGTGATTTCTGTCGAAATATTTAAATCTGCCATGGCTCGCCCTTAGAAAAATGAATCAAACATATTGAACAGCACATTGGCTGACTCGCGTGGCGGATGTAGATAAACAACGTCACCCGCTTGTGGTGGTGTACGGTTTTCAATTTTGACCCGCGGCGGTTTGTCATGACCTTCATGGACGACCCGAATTTGTGAAGTCCATAAACGTCCCGTACTTTCACTATAAAATAATGGCAAAGCCGGTACAGGGACATTCATTCGGTCAAAACGAATCTGTTGGTTACTCACGTTATGAAACTCAATAGGGGTTACTGCACGAAAAGCACGAGGTTTGAGTTGTTTGAGTTCTGTACGACCATCGACTGCTGTGGCATAGCAAATTTCCCCCATTCGATGATTTGGTCCAAACCAAGTATCTTTAGGTAAAATCACAGGTATATCAAACAAGGGTTCTCTAAGACCTTCGACAAAGCCGGCAATCCACAGCGGCGTACTGATATATAGCGTTCCGCGCTGTCCGGCTGGAATATAAATCGGATCGACCGGTTTAATCACCACAGACCGATCTGCCAAACGTGGCATGATTTGAATTTTGTCATGCGTCTGGCGGAACATATAACGTTCCATTTTAATGGGTTGTGGAAAACCAAATTCAGGGTCTTGAATCGGATGCCATTGCTGCTCATAGTCAAACTGAAAGGTCGGGCGATGATATTCCATACGCCACTCTTGCATGCCGCGCGTCACCCGGAACAATAAAGACCCAAACTGCCAACTGCGCGGGTGATTCAGTTCAAATTGATATTCCCCCCACCATTTACGTTTTGGGGATTCCTTTTCAGTCAAATCATTTTCTAATGGCAATGCGTATATCCCTTGTCCTGATAAATCCTAAAAACAGACTTCACGCTGTCAGATGCTTAGAGTACACTCAAAACAACTTTTTTCATCATTATAATGCGTGATGCAAGTACTTAAACAATTACAAATACCATATAGTTTTGCCAAACGTCATGGCGTATTGCTTCGATATGAGGGTGATCAAGCTTTTATTGTACGTCGTGACAGCACGCCACTGCTGGCTTTACAAGAAGCACGTCGCTATTTAGGGCATCCTGCACAATATCAATTATGTAGTGAGCAAGAGTTTAATCAATTACTCAGTGCAAGCTTTGCCGGAGACACCGGTGAGTCTCAACAAGTGGTAGCGGGTCTGGAAGATCATCCTGATTTACTTAGCCTTGCGGACTCTGTACCAGAAGCTGAAGATTTGATGGATCAGGAGGATGATGCGCCGATTGTACGGTTAATCAATGCCTTATTGTCTGAAGCGATCCGTGTCGGTGCTTCAGATATTCATATCGAATCTTTTGAAAAAAAGCTGTCTGTCCGCTTACGTGTCGATGGTCAGTTACGTGAAATTGTGCAGCCACGTCGTGAACTAGCACCACTGTTGGTGTCACGGATCAAAGTCATGGCCAAACTCGATATTGCAGAAAAGCGAATTCCACAAGATGGTCGTATTTCACTACGTTTGGCGGGCCGAGAAGTTGATGTTCGTGTATCAACCTTACCATCTTCCTATGGTGAACGTGTGGTGATGCGTTTACTCGATAAACAAGCTGGGCGTTTAAACATGACCCATTTGGGCTTGATGCAGCATGACTATGATCGATTGAAACAACTGGTACATCGTCCGCATGGCATTATTTTGGTTACGGGACCAACGGGTTCGGGTAAAACCACAACCTTATATGCGGCATTGTCTGATCTAAATGATGGTTCAAAAAATATATTGACTGCGGAAGATCCAATTGAGTATCAACTTGAAGGGATCGGGCAGACGCAGGTCAATACCAAAGTGGATATGACCTTTGCTCGTGCATTAAAAGCCATGCTTCGACAAGACCCAGATGTGGTGATGGTCGGGGAGATTCGTGATTTAGAAACTGCTGAAATTGCAGTACAAGCGTCATTAACAGGCCATTTGGTACTTTCAACGCTGCATACCAATACAGCAATCGGTGCAGTGACCCGTCTTAAAGACATGGGGATTGAACCCTTTCTACTGTCAAGCTCATTGATAGGTGTGGTGGCGCAGCGTTTGGTTCGAACCTTGTGCCGTCATTGTGCGACTTGGCATGATGCCGATGATTTTGAAAAAGACTTATTTAAGCATCTCGATGCCTCGACCGAATTAAAATTGCCACAACCTAAAGGCTGCGAACAATGCTCGCATACTGGATTTACAGGGCGTACCGCAATTTATGAAATCGTCCCGATTGATGAGCAAACACGTCGCCTCATCCATGGTAATGCTGCTGAGTTTGAGTTAGAAAATCATGTACGTGCAAATGCGGGTTCAATTCGTGATGATGGATTGCGTAAAGTTTTGGCAGGTAAAACCACGATAGAAGAGGTTTTACGTGTAACCAATGAAGCGGCTGAATAGTCGGTGTGAATTATAAAAAAAGCCCCGAAGCCTGTGCAAGGACTCGGGGCTTTGCTTTAGTTAATCTTTTCAAAATGAATAACAGCATCGTATGCTTTATCTGTCAGAGTGAGGTGAGTTGCATCACTGAGTTTCATTTCAATGTTATTGCTCTCTTTATATTTCAAAACATCATTATTCACTTCGGCCATACCGGATGAAGCACTAGAAGTGCGCTCAGTATTATTTTTATCGAGCCAAAATTCGTCTTTAATTTGGTAGTCATCGCCTTGTTTGCTAATGGAAAGTTTGCGTAGGCTCTCCGTGTCAGGTGTTTGTTTCCATTCCCCTGAAAAATCAGGCGCAGGTGTTTGGCTACATGCGGCTAAGGCCAAGCTTAGAAAAAGCAACGAAAAGTATGTTTTCATTGTAAAGTCCTGAAAATGATTTTAATTTTTTATGGATGTATAGTTAATTATAGTTTGAATATTAAACATTTTTTAAATTTTATTCATTATTCTTTCTATCGAATGTCTCATAATTTTTTATTTTAATTTGAACAAAAACAGCCCAAAAAATATGGGCTGTACGGTCTTTCACTTACCACAAACTGACAACTTTCTTCATCAATTCAGCACGAATGGGCGCGGTCGGGTTACCTGCATTGCGCTGGGTTTCATTTTCATAAAACTTTTGCCAAGTTTGAACCATCTCTAAAGTGACATCTTGAGTTTTAAGCTTTTCAACGTCGGCTTTGCTGATATTGGCTAAGCGTGCTGCAGCACCTTCTGGGCCTGTACCCCAACCAATGATGCCTTGACCATAGGCAGGTAAAGACATGTTGTTCGGTGTTGGTGGTAGCGCAAGACGTTGAATATCTGGATTGACCAAGGATTTAATCTGAGGACGGACTTTTTCAGACAGCGTTAATTCAGCAAAACTGAGTGTGGATGCGCTGATTAGCAATGTACTGATAAGGAGAGGTTTAAGCTTCATAGATCAACAAATGAATGTAAATAAGAATCGTTATATATTTTAGCAAGGTTTTGGCAACTGAATATGAATATTTAAATGTATTGGAAATGGATAAGATTTTATTTTGAGCTCAGCTGTAGATGTGTAGAAGTAAAAAAGCTCAAAGCACTATTTTATAAGAATTAAAACAGTGCTTTGTATAGATAGGTACAAATGGGTTTAAGTCAAAACATTTAAAGTGACATTAATATTGTTTCGGGTCGCATTTGAATAGGGGCACACAATATGCGCGGCATCGACCAATTTCTGCGCCTCGCTTGCATCCATACCCTCAAGATGAATATTAAGCGTCACTTCGATACCAAATCCTGTTGGAATAGGGCCGATACCCACATCACCCTCGACATAGGCAGCAGGGGCAATCGAAATTTTATCTCGGTTTGACACAAATTTCATTGCACCTAAAAAACAGGCTGAATAACCAGCGGCGAAGAGTTGTTCGGGATTTGTACCATTACCTGTACCCCCCATAATTTTAGGCACAGCCAATTGAACATCTAAATGACCATCGGATGTCGTTGCACGACCATCACGACCACCAGTGGCTTTTGCATGGGCTGTATAAACTGCTTTTTCTAAAGTCATTTTTCTAATCCCTCAGATGATGGTTCAAAATCATATCGTGGGGGATTTTGTTTAAATAATATTCAGTTTTTTTGTAATTTTATACAGAGTGAAAATCAATATTGAACCAAAACACGGTGCTGCATCAGTGGCATTGATGCGCGAATCTGTTGCTGCTCGTCTAAGTCAAAAGGAACTGTGAGTAGTTGAGCGCCTTCTTCCGCGGTGATTGCTAAAATTTGACCACGGCTGTTGCTTGCTCCAGCATGACCCCAAGTTTGACGCTTTTCACCATGCCAGCCTTGTTGTGCGGCACCTAATACGGCACATTGACTATCCATGGCACGAGCTTGCAGTAACAACTGCCAGTGCATTTCACCCGTGGTATAAGTAAAAGCTGCAGGCGCCGTTAAAATGTTTGCACCTTGGCTACGAAGTTTCAAAGCCAGTTCAGGAAAGCGCAAGTCGTAGCACACCATCAGGCCAATATTGCCAAAAGGTGTTGTTGCAACTACGGTTTCAGTACCAGGTTCAAAAAATTTTGATTCTTGATAGCCACCGACAGCGTCACCAACTTGCACATCAAATAAATGAATTTTGTCATAACGTGCTTCGGTACGTTCAGGGCTGATACACAGGCTGACAGTACGGACACGGCCATCTTGAATGATTGAACCATCTGGACGATAAGGGCATGGGAGTGTGCCCGCAACAATCCAAAGTTGATAACGATGTGCGAGTTGTTCTAGTCGCTGCTGAATACTTTCAAATTGCGCCGCGGTTTCGCGTTGTTTACCTGCGGCAAAGCAGACAAAATTTTCAGGAAATACAATGAGACTCGCACCTTGAGCCTGACTTTGTTGCATCAATGATTCGATCACTTTGAAGTTATCTTCAATGTCATTTTGAGAATTCATTTGTGCAACGGAAAGTAAAGTCATGCGAAGAGGGTCTCTGCTGTGATTAACCTAAATTAGACATTTTGCTGCTTGGGTTGCTCTAGATTGTCCTGCTCTTTTTGCAGTTGTTTGACCAAAGGCTCAAACATATTTTGGTTGCTATCATTTAGTTTCATCAGCGTTTTGTGTGCATCTAAAACCGTATTCAGCATATTGCTATGGGTAATGTGTTCTTCCATAAGTGCGCGAGTGCATACACTTGGATCACCACAATAATTCAAAATAACAAACACCTGACCTAAACCCATGCTATTGGCAAGCGTTGTGATATCAGAGTTTGTAGACAACATTACCGCTTGGATATGGTGAACTTGTTTGAGCTTCAAACCCAGTTTAGCCAAAATGCCAAGGACAGTACTATCGATAAATGTCGTTTGGGTTAAATCAACGATTGCACCGACGACATTTTGTTGCTGTTCAATTTTGTTTAATAACTTGTCTAGACTAATACAAGATTGGGCACGCACTTCGCCAATAAGCTTAAAAATATGCGTTCCGTTCAAGCTTGCATATTCAACATGACCTGTTGACATATAAATGCCATTTGCAGAGAAGGATAGTAAATTATCCCATAGGGGCACAGCTTACTCAAGTAGCCGAGTATGATCAGAAAGTCGTATTCGGTTTAAGTAATTGATTTCGTGATTAATTGATTCGACGTAAACTTAGGATGGCAATATCGTCGGCAACATGGTCTGGTGCTTGAAATGATTGATTTTGCAAGTGATAGACCAATTGACCTAGCTGTTCATTCAATCCACCGTCAAAAGGTTCAAGTGCGCCATCCGAGCAAATTACAAAGCGTGAATAACGATTTAAGGTAAATTCAAACTCTTCAACTTCTAGGTCTTCAGTTAAGCCAAGTGGAAAGCTACTGGTATTTAAAATTCGTGCGGGAAGACCGGGTTCAAATAAAATGGCCGGCGGATAATGCCCTGCACTAGACCATTTCAAGACATGCGTATCGAGATTGAGTATCCCCGCAATCATGGTAATGTGCTTTTCAATATTTTCTTGAACCAACATGCCATTGAGCTTTTTGATGAGTTCTCTCGGGGTTTTTGAACGACCGTGGAAAGCAGCCATCCATGAGGTTAGTAAACTACTCGTTACCCCATGACCAGATACATCTGCGAGATAAAACATGATTTCTTTATCGCTGATTTTCCAGTAATCGTACCAATCACCAGATAAATAGGCTGAAGGCTGGAAGAATGTTTCAATTTTATAGTTGTGGAGTTCAATCGGGTTGGGCAGTAAACGTTTTTGCAAATCTGCAGCAGAAGGGAGATCACGGCTATCTTGATTGCGTTTGTATTGCGCATCAATTTTAGTGAGTGCCACCTGAAGGTTGGTTGGAATATGGTCCCACACCCATCCTGCTAAAGCGCCTTGTTGCCACGCTTGAGCCAATGCAGCACCTTCATGCTCAAAAGCAAGCACAATAGTAGGAAGTGTCCATTGGTGATTTAAAAAGTCGGCAACATCAGCAATTGCAATGATCGTTGGATCATACAAGTCTAGATCTTCAATGTTAATCATTTGTACGCTAGGAAGCGCATCAAGTACCTGATCTAAATATGGAATATCACGAGTAGGTTGAATGAAATACATAAAGAATTAGATGAATCCTTCGATAGACAATAAGTGTACTATAGCAAGCTAATGATGGCTGGAGGGAAAAACCACACCAGCCAATTGAAAAATTTTATTTATTCAGTTGTTACCGTGTCGGTATCATCTGAAATGCTATCATCAATGAAATCGGTAGAATCATCAGATGAAACGTCTACTGAATTTTCTTCAGATTCATCAATATCGTCATCTTCTTCATCAATAAATAGGTTTTCTTCAGCGATACCTTTTTTCTCAGCAATAGAATAGTTCAGGCGTTGCAAATAAATATCACGAATTTGAGCGTATTTATCGCCTTGCAATACACCTTCGATATCCAGTAATTGAGCGCGAGTATCGATTCCACGTAAAGTTTGCTCAGACCAATACGCCACATCATGACCATCAAGCATATATTTCTGTGGACGTCCTTGACTATCTACAGCAAGCCCCACAGTTTGACGCAATGTGCTTGGACCAAGCACTGGTAAAACAATATAAGGACCAGAAGGAATACCGTAATAACCTAAAGTCGCGCCAAAGTTTTCATCTTCGGTTTCTAGACCTAGACGGCTTGCAGGGTCAGCAAAGCCTAAAGTTGTCAGTGTATTAACAGTAAAACGCCCCAGACTTTTTGCGGCACGTGTCGGTCGACCTTGGATGAGTTGGTTAAATGCATTCCAAGGTTCGCCCAAATTTTTACGGAATAAACGATACGATTCACGTATATCCTTAGGGGTTTTTGCTACATATTGCACAGCAACAGGGCGGGCAATATGGACATCTAAATAATCATTAAATGCGTAAACTTTCCGGTTGATCGGTTGGAAAGGGTCTTTATCTTCTTCTGATTGTGCTGCATTGGCATTTACAGATAATTTTTTTGCAACTTCAGATGACTTGACCATCGCAGCATGCGCAAGTTGTTGTGTTTTTGATTTATTGGCAGCTTCTGAGTCTTGAGCAACAGGTGCTGAAGCCTCGTCATTTGCAAATACAGGTGTTGTTACGACAAGTGACAATAATCCTGCATATAAAAAAGAAGTTTGGCGCATATATAGTCCTGACGCTTTTAGCGCGGCAAAATGTTTGCCGTATAATAAGTAAAAACGTTCAAATAATCTTGATTTATTACTATTAAACCAAATTTGATCAAAATATGAATGAAAAAATGTAATTTGAGCGAAAAATGTGCGCTCAAAATAATTATTTAAAAAAGGGTGTTGCGTTGGATCAGAAATGCTGTAGAATGCACATCCATCGGCGGTGATGAAGATTAAAACTTCTGATAAAACAATAACTTGGTTGAATTGATTAAGTTGGGTTTTATTTGATAAGTTTAAAAATAATTTAAATTACTAGTTGACTCTTTAGAAATAAAGAGTAATATAGCCGACCTAGCTTGATGGTGACGAACCAACAAGAAGATCATTAAAAGATTATGAAGAACAACTTGTGTGGATTTTTACTGATTGATCGATCGAAATTATTTTCATTGATTGATGGTAGAAATTACTCGAAGTTTATTTGAGCAAATTTTTGTCAGTAATTGATGAGCCAAGATTGGTACACTATATGTACTATTGATTTTAAACTGAAGAGTTTGATCATGGCTCAGATTGAACGCTG